>JABDJX010000255.1 GCA_013003245.1 Silicimonas sp.
GTCGGGCTTTACTTTGGCACCAACTCTGGTTCTGTTTTTGCCAGTAAAGACGAGGGAGAGAGCTGGCGCGAGGTCGCATCACATTTGCCAACGATCTTGTCAGTTGAGGTGCTTGAGAGCGCTCAACAAACCGTTTCCACTTAGGAAGCAAACCCTGTTTCTGTATTGAGAAAACATCGGCGGTCAGGCAGCCGTGGGAAGCAGAGGGCCTGACAAATTTGCTACCCCAGTACAGCTAGGTGAATAAGCAGACGTAGCATCCCCAATGAAAGCCAGAGTCATGAAAAGAATGACAAAAAATCCCAATTGAAGAAGCATTGTATGCTTTTTCGCGGTTTCTTCGTGAACATCGTTTTCTTGTATGGCGTAAGACATTGTGACCTCGTGTATCGTTAGGAAACTTTATCCGGTTTTGGCCTCTAAACCAAGCCTCCTACGCAAAATCTCACGAAGACAATCTGTTTTGCTGAATTTCTAAGCATGCGTGCACAAGCCCTTTCCACAAGCTGAACGCACGCCCCACGGCGATTGCGGGACGCGGGCCGCAAGGCTGGTCGCAACAAGACAAACCTTGAAAGGACCTGTTATGTTTCGATCCGCTGGCATGCGCTTTATCGTTGTGGGCGCGCTTGCCTTACTTATGTTCATCCCTCTTAACCTTGTCAGCGAGATCGTGCAGGAACGCTCGCGGTACTCGGATCAGACCATCGCCGACATCAGCCGCGAATGGGGCGGCGCGCAGTTGATCAGTGGTCCTCTGTTGGTGATCCCAGTCACCGAGGAAGTGACCTATAAACGCAAGCGTGAAGCGGTTGACCCGGTGACCGGGCGCACACTGCGCGATGACAAGAACAACCTGATTTACGAGCACTACGAGGAAACGGCGATTGAAAGTCGGTCGCCTGTTTTTCTCTATCCAGAGCGCTTTGACATGGATGTAACCACACAGACCCAAACCCGTGCGCGCGGTGTATTCGAAGTGCCGGTGTTCACGGCGGATGTGGCGCTTGATTTCAATTTTGACACATCGGCTGCCGTAAGTGTTTTGGAGGAGAAACAAACCCTGATCTGGGACCAAGCTGAACTCCGCGTGTTGTTGAATTCTAATCGGGCTTTGCGCGGTGAAGCGATTTTGTCAGCGGGCGCGCAGAATTTTGATCTCGAACCCATCCCGGTTGCACGGAAGGCAGGCACTGGTGTCTTTTCGCAAGTGGGCGATCCGCGCACGGTTTCTGACTTCGCGTTGCGTTTGTCGTTGAACGGCGCGCAGCACTTTGGCGTAGCCGCCGTGGGCCGTACCACCAAGGTCACGATGTCAAGCGATTGGCCCGATCCCAGTTTTTTCGGAGATTTCCTCCCCGACGCGCGCGAAGTGTCTGCCGACGGTTTCGCAGCGACGTGGACCGTGCCGCACCTGGCCCGCTCACTGCCGCAGGTTGCACGCGAAAACCCAGATCATACCGCGCGCAATCAGGCTACGATGATGGTGCGCTATCTGACGCCAAACGATTTTTATCAAAAGGCGTGGCGGTCGGCGCGTTATGGCATCCTCTTTATTTCTTTAACGTTCCTCACAATCCTGCTGCTCGACCGGGGCAGCAAGAAGCCCGCGCATCCAGTTCAGTATCTGATGGTCGGCTTGGCACAGTCAGTCTTTGTGCTCTTGATGCTGGCTTATGCCGAGCAGATTGGCTTTGGTCTTGCCTATCTGGTGGCGGCAGGAGCGACGATTGGCCTGCTCACAGTTTTCGGTGCCACAGCACTCAAATTAGGCAAGCAAACCGGGCTTTTGGCTGGAGTTCTGGTAACGGTCTATGCGGTTCTCTACCTGATTTTGCGCAGTGCGGACTATGCCTTGTTGGCTGGTGCAACGCTGGCCTTCGTCGCCTTGGCGCTGACCATGTGGCTGACCCGGAACGAAGAGTGGCAGGGTCCTGAACGCACGGGCGGAGGGCGGTGGTTCCGCAGATCCACGCCACCGACGCAAGCACCAAGCGTGCCAGCCGAGTAACTCCCCGGCGGCCCGAGGCGCGACCATCCCACGCGACCTCGGGTCCATGCGCCCGCCCTTTCCCTTGGGGCGGGCGTTTCTTATTGTTGCCAGATCAGGTGAAGGAGTCGAACCCATGCAAGCCCCGAAAGACGCAGACGCAAGACGCGCGATCAAACCGGTGGTTGTCTATCCGCCCGATACCTTGCCGCCTGTTAATCTGCATGCCTATCAAACTGCAGTCGAAGCCTACGACCGGATTGGCGAGGTTCTGGTTCCACCCCGCGATGGACGCGCTTTCCATGTTCCTGCTGGCGGTGCCTTTCGCATCACAAGTGTAGAGGGGCCACAAGTTGGCGACCTTAACCTATTTAACGCAAATGACTTAACCGAGCGCTTCTTCTCGGGAAAAACCCGCGCCATACACGGAACGCATGTGAACGCCGGAGATCATCTTTGGTCGGTTCTTCCTTATCTGCGACCGATGGCGACAATTATCGACGACACGCTTGGCTGGTACGGGTTCGATACATTTGGCGGAGGTATTCACGATGTGATCGGGACTCGGTGCGATCCTTACACCGGCAAACTGTTGTCGGGAGACGATTATCACTACTGCTGCCACTCTAATCTGACACGCGCTTTGGCCGATGAGACGGGGCTGCCGCTTGCCGAAGCCGAGATGCACGTGCATGATGTGCTGAACGTCTTCATGTGCACCGGCTTTACTCGCGATACCGGGCAGTATTTCATGAAAGCCTCTCCGGTAAGGCCCGGGGATCACATCACTTTCTTGGCCAATATTGATTTGCTCGGCGTCTTGTCCGCCTGCCCCGGAGGTGATTGCGGAGGCGAACATTCTTCAGACGCAGCGGCGTGTCACCCTTTGCTGGTTGAGGTGCTTGACGGCACACCGCCCGCTGGATGGAGCGAACCTGCTCTCAATGCCTATGACCGTTCCCACGGGCGTTAGGCAAAGGCGGCCTCAAGTGCGATTTCCACCATGTCGCCAAAGCTGCGTTCGCGTTGGTCGGATGGCAACGCGGCTCCCGTGATCAGATGGTCCGAGACGGTCAAAACAGCAAGCGCGCGGCAGTCATATCGGGCGGCGAGAGTGTAGAGTTCGGCGGCTTCCATCTCAACGCCGAGGACTCCGTGACGGACCATTTGCTCGTTTAGATCAGGGCGTTCGTCGTAGAAGACATCTGATGAATAAATACCGCCAACGTGCGTTGTCGTGCCTTTCCCGGTAGCCGCCTGATAGGCCGCCTGTATCAGGGACCAATCGGCTGTGGGGGCGAAATTCACCTCTTTGAAAATACCGCGCGAAGGAGTGGAAACTGTTGTTGCAGTCATGGCCAGAATTACGTCGCGGACGGCCACTTTTTCCTGCATTCCGCCGCAAGACCCGATGCGGATCAGTGTCTTAGCCCCATAGTCCTTGATAAGTTCGTTGACATAGATCGACAGGCTGGGCATGCCCATGCCTGATCCGTGAATGGTGACCGGGTTGCCTTTGTAGGTTCCGGTGAAGCCCAGCATGCCCCTGACTTCGTTGATCAATTTCGCGTCTTCCAAATACGTCTCGGCGGCCCATTTCGCACGATAAGGATCGCCCGGAAGCAGGACGGTTTCGGCGATGTCGCCGGGTTTTGCGCCGATATGCACGGTCATACGAAGTCTCCTGCCAAGTTCTTGTCCTGGGACCTTAGCGGGGATCAAAACAGGCAAAAAGGACTTTCGGTATCACATCGACTTGCGCGCGCTGGTAGCATCAAAGCCAGAAGGGGTTTTTCCGGTAAAGTACTAAAGTTGGAAGCCGAAGAAGGATAATTTGAGTCAAATTGGCTGAAATGGGTGGCCGTGATGCTGCGGTGTCAATCTGGCAAGGCCTTCCCGCTCAGGTCGGTCCTTGGGGCCCAGGATGGCGTCGGCGAGGCCAAGCCATTCGAGCGTCTTGATGAACCAGAAGCCGGGATCGAGTTGACCCTCTTCCACACCAAGATTGGCAGAATGCGGGAAGGCGTGGTGGTTTGCGTGCCAGTTTTCGCCAAAGGTGATCAGGCCAATTCCGGACAGGTTGTAGCCTTGGACTGGCAGGCCTTTGATGTGCCAGCCTTGGTGTCCGGTTTTGTGGGCAAAGTGGCCGACCATCCAGTGCCCGATCAGCGAGACTGCGACGCGCAGACAGATGCCCCAAAGCACCCAACCGATCCCGCCAAACGCAAAAAGCGGGATGGCGACGAGGAGTTGCTGTGCCATCCAGTGGCGTTCCATCCATTGGTAGAACGGATCGTCTGCAATTCCGGGCTCAATTTTGAGCCGGGGTGGATGATCAAGGTCAAACCGGCAATGCATTTGCCACCATGCGTCGCGCCAAAAGCCGGCGCCGTGGCTAGGATGCGGCGGGCAAACGATCTGGCGTTGGTGCCAATCGCGCATATCGTGAGCGCGGATCATCCCAAACGGGCCTGCCATGCCAACAAGGGTGCCTAGCCAAACAAGGCCGTGTTCGAGCCATTTAGGCGTTTTGAAGGACCTGTGGATCAACAGCCGGTGCATGCCGACGGAGTGGCCGGCGCAAATCGTGATGGCCGAGGTAATGATGAAGACAAGGGCACCGCTCCAGCTGGGGGTGAGTGTCAGGGCCGCGATGCCGCCTGCAATCATAGCGAAAAGCCAAAGGGATTTGACACTGTCCCAGCGGATCATTCCTTGGGTGGCGGATGTGGTTTTGTTGGGAAAAACGCGGTCTGTTGCATTAAGTGGCATATTGAAACTCCGAGGGGAAAGCATTAAAGTATTAGTTAGATAGATATATAACTAATAAGTTAAAAGGTGAATTTATGTCAAGCCCTGATAAGGTGTTTGAAGCTCTGGCGTCGACGACGCGACGCAGAATTTTGGCCTATCTCTCGGAGGGCCCCTTGACCGCTGGCGTGGTTGCCGAACGGTTTGAGATGTCGCAACCTGCTGTTTCCAAACATCTTTCGATTTTAGAGTCAGCTGATTTGATTTGGAGAAAACGCGAGGGGCAGTTTGTGAAATACGGGATGCAGGCTGACAATCTGGGCGGCACCTTGGCGAAGTTCATGCAGGAGGTTTGTCCGCCGAGCAGGGCGCTCAGGGCAGAGCGGCGGGCGGAGAACGATGAGTGACTAATGCGTCGAAATGCGTTCCAAGAGTTGATTGACTGTCGTACGATCCGCCTTGGAGAGTTTTGGAGCATCAGAGGAAAGCGCTGCAAGCAAAATTTCGATCAGATCGTATTTAAAGCATTTGTCGACTGGAAGCTGCCCTGCTGGCAGCCGTGTCAACGCCATAAGAAGGTCGCCTTGGTAAAAATCACCCTGACAAAAGGGATCTTCTTGAAGAAATTCTATAGCCTTTGGCAGAAGATACCTAAGGCCAATGCTTTGGCCTATCATAATCCGAAGGTCTTCTGCCGTGAAGTCGCTTAACTTCTTTTTCCTCAGTTCATGGCATGTCGTGACAAGGTAGGACGGATAGTCCGGCGCGGGCCAAATATCCTTTTCCAATTGTTCCAGGCTCTTGTGGTCGTATTTTTTCAATCATTCAGCCGCCACTGCCTGCGCATCAGCGAGCGCAACTATGTCGAACATGATGCGGTTCAGCTTAAAATCCTTGGGCGTATAGACGCGCGCCACACCCATGGCGCGCAGGCGTTCGGCGTCGTCTTCGGGGATGATACCGCCGATCACGAGAGGGATGTGGCCAAGGCCTGCGCCAATCATCTCGGTCAGGGTTTCCTCGATCAGGGGCAGATGGCTGCCAGAGAGGATTGAGAGGCCGATGACATGGGCTTTTTGCTCAAGAGCGGCAGCGACGATTTCCGATGGCGTGAGGCGGATGCCCTCATAGGTGATGTCCATGCCAGCGTCGCGGGCGCGGGCGGCGATCTGTTCGGCCCCGTTAGAGTGCCCGTCAAGACCGGGTTTGCCGACGAGAAATTTCAGCCGTTCGCCCAGTTTCGCTGACACGGCGCTCACGGCTTCGCGGATCTCGTCGAGGCCTTCGGTGCGGTTCGACGGGTTGGAAGACACACCTGTTGGTGCGCGGTATTGGCCGAAGGTGGACCGGACCACATCGCCCCATTCGCCGGTGGTGGCACCAGCCTTGGCGGCGGCGATGGAGGCGGGCATGACATTGCGGCCCTCGGCGCAAGCGGCTTTCAGGTCCGTGAGGGTTGCGTTTACGAGGCCTTCGTCGCGGTCGCTGCGCCATTGCGCAAGGCGTGCCAACTGGTCGGCTTCTGCTTCCGGGTCGGCAACCATGATCGCATCAGGGCCCGAGGTGAGAGGCGAGGGCTCGCCGGTTTCAAACCTGTTGACGCCAACGACCGTTGTGTCGCCCACTTCAATCCGCCCGATGCGTTCGGAGTTCGCCTCGACCAGACGGGATTTCATGTACTCTATGGCTTCCACGGCGCCGCCCATGGCATCGATATGGGCCAGTTCAGAGCGTGCACCGTCTTTGAGGTCTTCAACTTTTGCGGCAACCACAGGATTACCGTCAAAAAGATCACCGTATTCGAGAAGATCGGTTTCAAAGGCAAGGATTTGCTGCATGCGCAGCGACCATTGCTGATCCCACGGGCGGGGCAGGCCAAGCGCTTCGTTCCACGCGGGCAATTGCACGGCGCGGGCGCGGGCATGTTTCGAAAGCGTCACGGCGAGCATTTCGAGCAGGATACGGTAGACGTTGTTTTCGGGCTGTTGTTCGGTGAGGCCAAGCGAATTTACCTGCACGCCATAGCGGAAGCGGCGGAATTTTTCGTCTTCGACACCGTAGCGCTCGCGGCAAATTTCGTCCCAAAGCTCGGTGAACGCGCGCATCTTACAAAGCTCAGTCACAAAGCGGATACCGGCGTTCACGAAAAAGCTGATGCGCCCGACCATGGCCGGGAAATGCTCAGCGGGTACCTTGTCTTTCAGGTCGTCCAGCACGGCTTGCGCTGTCGCCAAAGCAAAGGCCAGTTCCTGTTCAGGTGTCGCTCCAGCCTCTTGCAAATGGTAGGAACACACGTTCATCGGGTTCCACTTAGGCAGGTGTACACGGGTATAGGCGGCAACATCGGTGATCATCCGCATGCTGGGCCGTGGCGGACAGACGTATGTACCGCGGCTGAGGTATTCTTTGATGATGTCGTTTTGAACTGTACCCTGAAGTTGGCTGACATCGGCACCCTGTTCCTCGGCGACGGCGATATAAAGCGCCAAAAGCCATGGGGCCGTGGCGTTGATCGTCATCGAGGTATTCATCTTCTCAAGTGGGATATCGGCAAAAAGCGCCCGCATGTCGCCTAGATGAGTGACTGGCACGCCGACCTTGCCGACCTCGCCGCGCGCAAGGCGGTGATCACTGTCGTATCCGGTTTGGGTAGGCAGATCGAACGCGACGGAAAGCCCGGTTTGACCTTTGGCAAGGTTACCGCGATAGAGCGCGTTGGACGCCTTGGCGGTTGAGTGACCGGCATAGGTGCGAAAGAGCCAAGGGCGGGATTTCTCAGACATACGAAACACTCGTTCAGTAATATTCGCTTCAGTTTTCAGGCTTAGACGAAATTTTATTTCGCGTCCATATGCTGCAGTGCAAATAGGTTTGCTGCAGCTGCGCAGTTACGACGCAGTGACAGGGTGAAATCGCCTGATTGATGCGAGAATGCGCTCGGAAGGCCCTTCAATTCCATGCAAAGGCACGGAAATCCCTGATCTGAGTAGGTGCCAAAGTTCAAGTTTACGTGGGCTTTTCAGGCGATAGTCGGGCAAAACGCCCGCTATCGGGTAGATGCGTAACCATTCGCGCTTTTGCCAAAAGCCAATCGGTGGCCTGTGCTCGATCCTGTCTATGTCGTGCCAGGCCAGCGGCTTTTTGAATGCAAAAGGAAGATCGATGCCATTAGGTCCGACCTTGAGCGTGACGGGGCGTTTCTTGGCGGTATAGAAAAACACACCCAGTAATGCAGCCAGAAAGGCAATTGAGACCAAACCTGTCAAAAGATCGCGGGTGCTGCTGTTCTGGCCGGAAAAAACGGCAAGGACCGTAAGCACAAGCAATATTGAGATGACAACCAAGGCGACATTAGCTGTTCGGGCATCATAGTTAAAACGTTCGATCTCTGTCTCGGCATGGTTCATCGGGGCTCACCCATTTGAGATTGCACACAAGTTTAGCGATTGCCGCAGCAATGGCACTTGTTTTGCGCTTGGGATTGTCGGATCGGCGGAATGCTGCAATCGTACGCCCATGACGAACACGGTCACTCTGCCGATCTGGCTTCTAACTTTGATCCTTTTGTTTGCGGCAGTGACGGCTTCGACGCATTTGCTGTTTCCGTCAGTGCGTTGGTTTTTCCGCAGGCGGGCCGAACGTTTGGTTGCCAAGCTGAACGAGCGACTTGACCGGCCGATCCAGCCTTTCAAGCTGCTCAGGCGGCAGGATATGATTCAGCGTGTGATCTATGATGCTGACGTTGTGCGTGAAGTGGGTGAATACGCACGAACCCAAGGGGTGCGTGAGGATGTGGCATTTGAAAAAGCGAGCGATTATGCGCGAGAGATCGTGCCGTCGTTCAGTGCAACAGCGTATTTTGGCATTGCGACACGGGTTTCGCGTGCAGTGGCAAAGTGGCTTTTCGATGTGCGGGTCAATTATCTTGATGAGGCAGCACTTTCGGAGGTCGATAAGGATGCCACGGTCGTCTATGTGATCAACCACCGGTCCAACTTTGACTATGTCCTGGTGACCTATTTGGCGGCGAAGCAGTCGGCCCTGTCTTATGCGGTGGGAGAATGGGCACGTGTCTGGCCGATGAGCGTGTTTATCCGGGCAACCGGCGCCTATTACATTCGCCGCCGCACCCCCACGCCGCTTTATCGCCGGGTACTGTCAAGCTATGTGCAGCGCGCGACCGAGGCTGGGGTCAGTCAGGCCGTGTTTCCCGAAGGCGGGCTGTCGCGCAATGGAGTGGTTGGGCTGCCCAAGCTTGGCATTCTCAGCTACGTGGTCGATGGATGGCGTGACGGCAAGGGGCGCGATGTGATCTTTGTGCCTGTCTCACTGAACTATGACCGGGTGGTCGAAGACCGCGTTTTGATCACTGCAGGGCGTACGGGGCAGCAGCGGTTCAGGCGGTCAATTGGCGAGGGTATCCATTTCGCGACGCGCTACGCTTATCGGCGCATGCGCGGCAAGGTTGGGCGTTTTGGCGTAGCAGCCGTTACATTTGGGCGACCGATATCCATTTCTGAAATGGCGAAATCAGAGCCGGATGATCTGGTTCTTGCGTTGGGTGAAGCGTGTCTGAGCCAAATCCGCGAGATCACGCCTGTGACTACGGCACCGCTGGCCATGGCTGCGATGTTTCAGTTGCAGGCACCGGTGACGAAAGATGCGTTGCTGGCCGAGATGACGCGCTTGAGGTCTTCTTTTCCAGCAGAAGCGGCCAATGAGCCGGAAGAAGATAAGCACTTTGACCGTGTTCTGTCTGTTATGGTTCTGCGCGAGCTTTTGACCGAGGACGCTGACGGATACACAATCGCAGATCCTGAATTGGCCGCCTTCTACGCGAACTCACTGCGTCCGCATCTGGACAGAAAGGCACTGGAACTGATCCCTGAGCCTGTGCTTCCAGAAGTCATAAAGTTATAAAATTACAAAAATCCATCTTTTCTGTTTGCAAAATTGCGTGGCCGATTTTACTTCCTTGATGCGAAAGCGTATGATTCTGCGCTGCAGCAGTGCTAAAGGGAAAGAGTAAATGGCTTTGGATACGAAGGCTCCGACAATGACTTATGATGCGCCGAAAAAAGACCTCTACGATGTGGGTGAGATGCCACCTTTGGGGCACTTGCCCGAAAAGATGCACGCCTGGGCCATTCGGCGCGAGCGGCACGGCGAGCCTGACAAGTCGTTTCAGTTGGAAGTGGTCGATGTTGTAAAGCCTGACAGCCACGAGGTTGTGGTGCTCGTGATGGCCGCTGGTGTCAACTATAATGGCGTTTGGGCCGGTTTGGGTATCCCGCTGAGCCCCTTCGATGTGCACAAGGCAGACTATCACATTGCGGGCTCTGATGCGTCGGGCATCGTGTGGGCCGTTGGTGACAAGGTAAAGCGCTGGAAAGTGGGCGACGAGGTTGTCATTCACTGCAATCAGGATGACGGGGACGACGAAGCCTGCAATGGCGGCGATCCGATGTTTTCGGACAGCCAGCGGATATGGGGCTACGAGACGCCAGATGGGTCGTTTGCGCAGTTCACGACCGTGCAATCGCAGCAACTTATGCCGCGGCCCCAACATCTGACGTGGGAGGAAAGCGCTTGCTACACGCTGACGCTTGCTACTGCGTACCGGATGCTCTTTGGTCATCACCCACATGAATTGAAGCCTGGCCAGAACGTTCTGGTCTGGGGCGCCTCTGGTGGATTGGGATCTTACGCGATCCAATTGATCAACACGGCGGGCGCTAACGCTATCGCGGTGATCTCGGACGAGGACAAGCGTGACTTTGTCATGGGGTTGGGTGCAAAGGGCGTTATCAACCGCAAAGACTTCAACTGTTGGGGTCAATTGCCGACAGTGAATACCGATGAATATAAAGATTGGTTTGCTGAAGTGCGCAAATTTGGCAAGGCGATCTGGGAGATCACCGGCAAGGGCAATAACGTGGACATGGTGTTCGAGCATCCGGGCGAAGCGACGTTCCCGGTATCGACTTTTGTTGTGAAAAAGGGTGGCATGGTCGTGATCTGCGCGGGCACCACCGGCTATAACCTGACGATGGACGCGCGCTATATCTGGATGCACCAAAAGCGCATTCAGGGCAGCCACTTTGCGCACCTCAAGCAGGCCTCTGCGGCCAACCAGTTGATGGTGGAGCGCAGGCTGGATCCGTGCATGTCCGAAGTGTTCCCTTGGGCAGAGGTGCCACATGCGCACGTCAAAATGCGGCGCAATGAGCACAAGCCGGGAAACATGGCCGTGTTGGTTCAGGCTCCACACACGGGATTAAAAACGTTCGAAGACACGCTAGAGGCGAGTGTTTCTATTTAAGAAACAGTCTGTTTCTATACATTTGATCTGGTTCGCCAAACTTGGTTTTAGCGAACCAGACATATCCTTTTGGATAGTAAGGCAATAGTTTCAAAAAGGTAGAAATCACTCACTCCCTATTTATGGGGAGTTGAATTTGGTGAATTTCTTTCGAATATCAACACATGCTAAGGTTGTATTAAGCTTTCGTTAACTAATCTGAAAGAGGACTTGCATGAAAGAAGATTGGATACTCGATGTTCTGGCTGATCTTAGGACCTTTGCTGGGAAGAATGGTCTGGGTGAGAGCGAACGCCAAATTGATTTGGCTATGATCGCTGTCGCTAATGAGCTGACATCGTGTCGAATAGCGCTTAGGGCGCAGCGGGACATGAGCCATGTTGGAAGCTTTTTTGGATCAACTGCAGAGAGTCAAAACTCTCGATGACCTTGATACGGTTATTCTTTCTCTAAGTGATGAATTGAATGTCGAGCACGTTGTTTATCATTCCGTAAGTTCGACAGGCAAAGAATATGCTGCAACGACCTACGATGCCACCTGGGTCGATCAGTATCTTGGAAACGACTATGCCCGGATTGATCCCGTGGTTCAGGCCTGCTTGCGCCGGTTCCACCCGATCGATTGGAAGCGCCTGAACTGGTCAGGCAAAGCGACAAGGAATTTTCTGGGTGAGGCCATCGACTCGGGTGTTGGCAATCAGGGCTTTTCTGTACCGATCCGCGGGCCTTCCGGGCAATTCGCTTTGTTTTCGGTCAGCAGCAGCGACAAGGATGATGATTGGAAGCGGTATACGGCGGACTACTCGCGCTCGCTGATCCTGGCGTCGCATTATGTTAATCAAAAGGCGCTTGAGATGGAGCTTGGCTCAGATCAGGCAGATATCGTGAGCCTCAGCCCTCGTGAAACCGATGCGCTGACGCTTCTTGCGCTTGGGTATAATCGCGCGCAGGCCTCAGACAGTCTTTCAATCTCGGAACACACGTTGCGGGTCTATATTGAAAGCGCGCGCTTCAAACTCGCAGCGATGAACACCACGCATGCTGTCGCCAAAGCGCTGAACCACGGCTTGTTAAGAGTTTAATAAGCGTGGCCGCGCGGTTGTGTGACCGGTTGGTAAGGCCGCCGCACGGGCAGATCCGAGCCGATTAAGATCAGCAAAATACGACTTTCCCCAGTTCACACTGACTGGAGAGAGCCGCATGCTTCGTTATCTTTACGCCGACCAACTTACCAATTTTCCCCGTCTTGCCGAGACCATGTTCAAAGACCGCGCCGAGCAGTTTCACACCCGTCTTGGCTGGGAGGTCGAGGTAGATGATGCTGGATATGAGTGCGACAGCTATGACGAGATGAACCCGATGTACATTATCTGGGAAAAGCCCGACGGCACTCACGGCGGATCTCTGCGGCTTTTGCCGACCACTGGTGATCATATGCTGGCCGATCATTTCTTGAACCTGACCGATGGCGTGCGGATTGAAAGCCCGCTGATCTGGGAGTGCACACGATTTTGTCTGGCCCCGGGCGCGGAAGCCACTGTGTCGAGCGCGCTGATGCTGGGAGTTCTTGAGGTGGGATTGCATTCGGGTCTGACGCACGTGGCGGGCGTCTTTGACGCCCGCATGATCCGGGTTTACGCCCGTGTGGGCTGGGGGCCGACGATTCTGGGGAGTGACGGAACAGGGCGAGAGGCGATTAGCGCCGGCTTGTGGCCTTGTGAGGAGAGTTATCGTGCGCGGCTTTTGGGTCGGGCCGGTGTTTCTGATGAGTTGTCTCGGCATTGGATGTCGCGGTCGTTTGGTATGCAGCGCGCGGCTGCTTGAGGATTGCGCCGACTTTGTCGCCGCCGCAAGGGGGGGGGGGGGGGGGGGGGGGG
>JABDJX010000015.1 GCA_013003245.1 Silicimonas sp.
GCTCTGCCCCTCGCGCTCCCCGCCATACTTTCAGACCGATGAAAGCTCAGGCGCGCCCGGCGGTCTCAGAAAGCATCAGCGCGTCCACGCCCAGGGTGCCGAGGGCGGCTGTCCATTTGGTTTCGTCTTCATTTCCGAATATAAGTTCCGGGGAGGCATCGCAGGTGAGCCACCCATTTTGGAGAATCTCTGCTTCGAGCTGTCCTGGTCCCCACCCGGCATAGCCAAGAGCGAGCAGGGCAGAGTTGGGACCAGTTCCATTGGCAATCTCTTCCAATACATCGAGCGTGGCTGTCATTCCGAAGGCGTCGCCGACCTTCAAAGTGGCCTCATTCGTTTTATAATCACCAGAATGCAGCACGAAACCGCGGCCATTCTCAACCGGGCCGCCAAAGTGCACCCGAATATCGCGGCTGGGTCCGTCGATCTTGATTTCAAGTTGCTTCAGTAGATTTTCGAACTGCAGTTCTGGCGTAGGTTTGTTGATGATCAGGCCCAACGCGCCCTCGTCAGAGTGCGCGCAGACAAAGACCACGCTTTTGTCAAAGCGTGGATCGCCCATGCCCGGCATGGCAATCAAAAGCTTGCCTTCGAGCGTTTGCATCTCTGTTTCTGTCATTGACTTAAGGATGGGGGGAAGTGGCCAAGGCTTCAAGAGGTCACAAAGACACTGTCACAATCCATTACCTTAATGTGATTTCCATGTGTGCAGATGCTGACACTATCTAGGGATATGTTCCGATTAATGCTTGTCAGCTTTTTGTCCCTTTTATCAAACCCCGTCGTCGCGCAAGCGGTGCCGGACAATGTGGTGCGCCTTGCATTTGACTCTGGCTGGCGCGAGGCCGACGGCACGCATGTGGCCGGAGTGACGATCAAGCTGGCGCCAGGGTGGAAAACCTATTGGCGCGCGCCGGGTGATGGCGGGATTCCGCCGCGATTCAACTGGTCGGGGTCACAGAACGTGAATGGTGCGTCTGTGCACTTCCCTGTGCCTGATGTGTCGATGAGCAATGGAATTCGCACAATTGGATACAAGACTGCTGTGACCTTTCCGATTCGGTTTCGCATGGTTGACGCGAGCAAGCCTGCGCAATTGCGTGGTGAGATTGAACTTGGTGTGTGTGAAGAGATTTGCGTACCTGTCACTTTGAAGTTTCAGGCGGTTTTGCCTGCGCAGGGGACGGCATCAGAGCATCTGAGAGCTTCGATGGCTGATGTGCCCGAGCGGGGCGGCGCGATGACTTGTGACATAAGCCCGATCGCAGACGGACTTCGGCTTGTCGCCTCTGCAAATCTGACAGCGGTGGGGTTGGATGAGGTTGTTGTGATCGAGGCAAGTGAGGCCGGTGTTTGGGTTTCAAACGCGATCGTCTCGCGACAAGGGGGCGCGATAACGGCCGAGGTTGAGATGGTGCCGCCCAGTGCTCAGCCGTTTGCGCTTGCGCGGTCCGATGTGCGGATGACGGTTTTTGCAGGCGGGCGTGCTGTTGAAATGGTCGGGTGCGAGTGATTACGCTTTGCGCGTGTTCAGACGCAAAACGGCCGCGCCCCAGATGATCAGCATCAGCAGAGCCGTGCCTGCTACAAAATAACCCAATGCCTGTGGCAGGGAAGAGCTGCCGCCCAAGGGTGCCGGCATCGCACCATTCACGACCACTGCACCCATTGTGGCAGTAAACCAGACCCCGGTCCCGACCATGGCCAGACCAATGGCTGTGCCCATGCCGCGGGCGCGGCCACCGATAGCGCGGCGGGTGGCGCGCATGTTGCGACCCAGATCATGGCCTAAGGCCAGCAAGGCAGGCACGACGAGCAGTACAAGGACAAGGCCAAAGCCGAGGCCATAGGTGAGGGTGATGACAGTGGGCTTGAGGAACTGGGCCTGTTGCGAAGTTTCATAGAGCAGCGGGGTGAGCCCCAGAACGGTGGTGGCTGTGGTCAGAAAGACCGGGCGCAGGCGGTCCGCAGCACCATCGACGATGGCGGGGAACAAGCCGCGATCTTCAGCGTATTCATCCACCGTGGTGACCAGCACAATCGAGTCGTTGATGATTATGCCAACCATGCCGATGAGGCCCACGACCGAGAACATGGAAAGCGGCACGTCCCAGATGTAATGGCCCCAGATCGCGCCGACGAGGCCGAAGGGAATGATCGCCATGACGACGAAGGGGCGCGACCAACTGGCGAAGACCCAGGAGAGCGTCAGGTAAATGCCAAGCAGGCACAGGATCAGGCCGGTCATGGCGTCAGACAGGAATTCTCGCTCGTCTTCGGCAAGGCCAGACATATAGGTTGATATACCGAAGTCTTCTTCGAGCGTTGGCAGAATCACTTCGCGAATTTCAGTTGAGACGATTTCTGCTCTGGCAGGGTCGTCTTCGGAAAGATCACCGGTCACCGAGACAACACGAATGCCGTTTTCGCGTCGGATGGTGGAAAATCCTGTCGTGCGCTCGACCGAAACGATGTCGGCAAGGGGCACATAGGCCCCTTCGCCAGCGGCGGGGCCCGTGCGGATAAGCATGCGCTCAAGGAAATCGGCGGTAAGTTCGCCGCTTGGCAGCTCGACGCGGATTGCAGCAGAGCGCGGGCCGTCGGGATAGGTGGCTGCCTCAAGCCCGTTTAAGCGCGCGCGCAAAGTCTGGCCGAGCGTGTCGATTGTCAGACCAAGGGCCTGACCTTGCGGGGTTAGCTCAAGAACCAGTTCCTCCTTGTCGTACGACAGGCTGTCTTCGAGTGCTGAGACCTCGCCATAGCGGGCGAGTTGGGTTTTCAGCGCCTCGGCGGCGTCTTTCAGTGTCTCGGATGTGCCGCCGGAGAGTTCGATGTCGATGGCATCGCCGCCGGGGCCGCTGCGCCAGCCCCGGAAGCTGACCGTCTCCAACATCGGGTGGCTGGGCACCGCCTCTTGAAGTTCTGCGACAAAGGCAAAGCTGGAATAGGGGCGTAAATCGGCGTCGATCAATTCGATAGCGATGGAGCCAAGCTGATCGGCATCCTTCGTTTCTGCCCCGGCTAACCCGCGCCCGGTGGTGCCGCCAACCTCGGCCAGTGCGAATTTGATCGGGTTTGTACCATGCTCGGCTTCGTACTTTGCGCCCAGCTCTTCCACCGTGGTCTGGATTTGGCGCATCACCTCGATGGTATCCGTGCGGGTGGCTCCGGGCACCATGGCAAAGTTGCCGGTGACCGAACTGCGCTCTGGAGCGTTGAAGAACCGCCATTTGACATCGCCTTGAATGAAAAGGGCCGCTTGGCTGGCAAGTGCCACGAAAACGGCGGCCAGGACCGGGTAGCGCGCCCAGACAACGAACGAGATGAACGGGCGGAAGAGCGTCTCGCGCACCCAGCGGAAGCCGATGTTCACCTTGCGCGAAGGCCAGTCGTACCAGTGATCTTTGGCGGTATGCGTCAACGCATGCTTCATGTGGTGCGGCAGAATCAGAAAGCATTCCACGAGAGAGGCGGCCAGAACCACGATCACGGTGAACGGAATGTCGGCGATCAGGTTTCCAAAACGTCCACCGATCGCGATCAGCCCAAAAAAGGCGATGATGGTGGTAAGGGTGGCAGACAGCACTGGTGTAAACATGCGTCGTGCCGCGTTTTCGGCAGCCGTAGCCGGGTCTTCGCCCAGACGGCGGGCGCGGAAGTCGGCATGCTCGCCCACGACGATGGCGTCATCAACGACAATGCCCAATGTGATGATCAGCGCGAAAAGCGAGACCATGTTGATCGTAAGGCCAGCGGCAAACATGATTGCGATGGTTGCGGTCATTGCCACCGGGATACCCAAAGCGACCCAGAAAGCGGTGCGCGCGTTGAGGAACAGGAAAAGCAGGCCCACGACAAGGCCAAGGCCCATCAGGCCGTTGTCGAGCAGTATGTTCAGACGCCCGGTGATCGACTCTGAGAGGGTGCGGATAAGTGAGATCTCAACGCCGTTCGGCAATGTTGTTTCCATCTCGGCGGCGACCTCTTCGACCACGGCCTGCATGCGGATTGCATCACCATTGGCGGAGCGGTCCACTCGGATTGAAATCGCAGGATCGTTGCCGACGAAATAGGCGCGCTCGCGGTCCACGCCTTCGGTGCGCACCTGTGCTACATCACCGATGGTAAGCTGTGTGCCGTTGTCATCACTTCGCAAAACGATATCGGCGATCTGATCCGCTGAGCGTTTGGCCACACCGGTGCGCACGCGGGAGGACCCTGCGATATCGCCCGCGGGATCGGCCTCGGCTTCTTCGGCGATGGCACTGGCGATCTCGCGCATGGTGATGTCGAAACGGATCAGGTCAAGCGACGTCACCTCGACGATGGTTTCAGGAGCGGCCAAGCCACGAATGGTGGTGCGTGTCACGCCCTCGGCAAAAAGGCGGGTGATGAACTCGTCAGCAAAATTGGCCAATTGATCAACGCCAACGGGGCCTTTGATCACCACGTCGGTTACCCGATCTGACCAGCGCGAGCGCCTGATTTCGGGGTCTTCTGCCTCTGACGGCAGGGTGGTGACGCCTTCCAAAGCGGTATTCACGTCATCTTCGGCCTGGCTCATGTCCCAGCCCGGTTCAAATTCCAGCGAGATATTGGCGCGGCCTTCGCGCGAAGTGGCAGCGGTGTCGGTAACGCCTTCGACACCTTGCAGAGCAGGTTCGAGGATTTGCACGATAGCGGTGTCCACATCCGTTGCTCCGGCACCATCCCATGTGACGACGATGTCGATGTCATCCACGATGATGTCGGGAAAGAACTGTGCGCGCATTTGCGGGATCGCATAGAGGCCCGACACAACGAGAATGACCAAAAGCAGGTTTGCCGCCGTGTGGTGGCGGGTGAAATAGGCAAGGATTCCGCCAGCCGCTTTGGAAAGATCACGTGCCATCGCTAGCCACCCATGCGACCTTCGATGCGCTCAACCACGCGGGCGGGCACCGTGTCTTCTTTCAGTTGTGCAAGCACGCGCGCCTTGGCCTCTGCAGGCATGAACTGGTTGCCCTCGACAAAGGCGACAAGCTTTGCGCGGCGCTCGGGATCAAGCGTTAGCATCTCGGGTTCAGGGGGCGCTTCTATCGCACCATCGCTGCCGCGCCGAATGGGTCTGATCTTGATGCCCGCACCCAAAAGCGGTGTGCGCTCGCTGACAACTTCACGACCGCGCAGTCCACGGGCGCGCACGATCACGTCGTCACCTTCGCGGCGTAAAAGCTGCACCTCGGCGACTTCAAGGCGATCTTCCTCACTTACAACCAGCACAGTATTGGCGGCGTCAATCGCCGTCGCAGGCAGACGAGCTACGCGCTCAAGCGGTGGTTCAGAGATGCGCACGGAGACAAAGTCACCGGGTCGGAAGCCAGGTGCCGTGTCGAGACGTGCAAAAATCAGGCGACCGGTTTGGCCTTCGCCAACGGCAGCGCTTTCACGGCTGATCTTTCCGCTCGCCTCAAGATCAACCCCAAGGATGTCGATTGACGCAGTTACATCCGCGCCGATCAGCTTGCCGGTTTCCGACAAAAGCCGCGTATACTGCGATGTTGAGACACGAAATGCGACCTCCACGGCGGTTGGGTCGATCAATTTTGCAAGGCTTTCGCCTGCTGAAACCAACCCGCCTTCGACAAGGGTCACGCCACTCAGGACACCATCAAAACCTGCGGTGATCTCTGTATCAGCCAGGCGGCGCTCAGCATCAGCCACGGCGATCTTGCGCCGCTCAAGCGCGGTTTTCGCCTGATCGACACGTGCTTCTGCGCTTGCCTCGGCCTGTTTGCGGGACAAAATCGCTTGATTGGCAGAGGACGCGGCCAACTCGGCTGTTTCAACGGCGGCAGTTGATCCAACGCCACGTTCCAGAAGGTCTTGCTGTCGGGTCAGCGCGTTAGACCGCAGGCGCGCTTGATCTTCCGCCGCTACGATCTCGTCCGCAGCCAGCACCAAAGCACGCTCTGCATCACGCAGATCCCCTTCAGCCTCGGCCAGATCAGCGCGCGCTGTTGCAAGTGCCGACTCTGCCTCAACCGGGTCAATCCGTACAAGTGTCTCACCGGCTGTGACCTGTCCGCCCTCTTCGAAGTTGTCCGACAGCCAAATCACGTCACCGCCCGCCGAGGCGCGCAACTCCAGTGTGCGGCGCGAGCGCACTTCGCCGAACGCTGTCAGGACCGGCGCGATGGTTTGAGGCTCAATAGTCACGACATTGGCGGCAAAAACACGCTCTCGTGCCGGACGTGATTGAGGATCATTGGCCCAGCGTGTTTCCAATGCCCCCCAGACAAGTGCACCGGCATAGGCCATCAGGCCCGTTGTGACGGCAAGCAGAAACAGCCCGACAAGTGAACGTCTTAAAAAGCGCAAGGTGCGTCTCCGGTCCTTGAAAACTTGCTAATTATGTAGGTCAGTTGGCGACTTGGCAAAGGTACACGCAAGATCAAACGTGTGGCAGCGTCATTTCCGTCGCAGATGTTCGTCCAAACGCGGCATAATTTCAACGAAATTGCAGGGTTTGTGCCGATAATCGAGCTGAAGGCGCAAAATCTCGTCCCAAGCGTCCTTGCAGGCCCCCGGAGAACCGGGCAGGGCGAAAAGATAGGTGCCCTTTGCCACGCCACCACAGGCCCGGCTTTGCACCGCACTTGTGCCGATTTTCGCTATGGAAACATGGGTGAACACGGTGCCGAACGCTTCGATTTCTTTCTCATAGACGTCGCGGTGCGCCTCGACCGTCACATCTCGTCCTGTCAGGCCGGTGCCTCCGGTGGACAGGATCACGTCAACCTCTGGATTATTGCACCATGCGCGCAGCTTGGTGGCGATATCGGTTCGGTCGTCTGTCACAATGTCGCGATCTGCGAGCAAATGCCCGTCTGCCAGCAGGCGCGCGCAAAGCGTATCACCGGATTTGTCGTCTTCGATAGAGCGCGTATCGCTGACGGTCAGAACTGCGATGCGCACGGGCACGAAATCTTTTGTTTCATCGATACGGCTCATGTCATGCTCCGATTCGCAGTCGATGTTGCAGGCTGAGCAGGTCGGCCCATGCTTCGCGTTTGGCTGCATTTGTGCGCAACAGATAGGCCGGGTGGAACATTGGCAGCACTGGCTTGCCAAGCGCTTCCTCCCAAGTGCCGCGCAAACGTGTGATGCCGCGCTTGCCCAAAAGCGCTTGGCACGCGTGGTTGCCCATCGCCACGATCAGATCAGGGTCGGCCAGTTCCACATGCCGTTTGACAAAGGGCAGCATCATCGCGATCTCGTCTGGTTTCGGGTCGCGGTTTTGCGGCGGACGCCATGGCAGAACGTTCGTGATGTAAAGCGCGGCTTCTTTGTCGGGCGCCTCGCGTGAGAGGCCAATGTGCGAGAACATCAGGTCAAGCAACTGGCCGGCACGGCCGACGAAGGGCTTGCCCGCCATATCCTCGTCGCGCCCCGGTGCTTCGCCGATGATCATCACGCGCGCGCCCGGCACACCATCGCAGAACACAAGCTGACGCGCTCCGCGTTTCAACTCGCAATGCTCAAAGGCTTCCATTGTGGCGCGCAGTCCCTCCAGATCAGGCGCCGCAGTGGCCATCTGTTCGGCGACAGCTACCGCGTCAACGCCGGGCGCGTCAGGAACCACCGCAGGCGCACCCGGCTTGGCCACGGGTTTTTCCACAACCTGCGTGCGATCGACGGGGGCATCCAAAATGGCTTCATCCGCCCCGCAGGCGATTTGCCACTCCAACGCTGCTTTCATGTCCCAGAATCCCATGCGCCGAGTTTAGACCGGCTGGCCCGGACCATCTACGCGAAAATGCAAGAGGTGGTGCTGATGCGCTGCGCGGGCCGTGCTGGACCAAGACGGCAGAAGTGCACGCGTGCCGACCAAGGTGCCGACCATGGATTTTTTGGTTGGTTATGTTTTGCAGGTCGGGCTGCCTGTTACGTTCTTTGTATCGGTTTTGCCCTGGCAATTTCTTTTGCGCCTGATGGCGTTACTTGGGCTGCTGTTCGCGTGGGAATGGAGCTTTAGACCACCCGTGCATTGGTCTGACGAAGGTGTCTTCTATGTTATTTTTATAGTCTTATATTATTTGACGTGTGCTCTTGGGCTGGCGGTATTCGCCGCCCGCGCCGCAATAAGAGCATTTAGAGAAAAGCCCGTAGCTCCGGTCGCGTGGTGGGGCGACTGGCTGCTAAGTGCGGGGTTGGGTGCTTTACTGGCGTGCATAGCTTTCATCGGGCTTTCATGGATAACGCAGGCAAGTGACGCGCCGCTCTTTGTGCATGGAGCAGTCCTTGCAGTGGCTTTGGGATTGGGCTGGGTCGCTTGGGAAGGTGTGGGCCGCGCCTACTTCGTCAACTCTGCGATCGTTCTCGCTTCGCTCACTCTTTGGAGCGGTTTGATATATCCGGATCGTGTGTTGCGCGCAGCAGACCTTGCGGCTGAAGAGCACGCGTACTGCATAGCCCTTCAAGCGCGAGAGCGTGCGGCGACAAGAAGTGACCTGACATTTCTGACAATGGACAAGCAGACCTATCCCCGCCATGCGATTTTGGTGATAGCCGGCATGGAGGCAAGCAAGGCTCCGCATTGGTCCTTCCACCGTGGTGGGTTTCTTGAACGAGGTGGTCCATTGTCGTCGTGGCGCTGCAATCCTGACCTGCAATGAAAATCATCGTTTGGCATTCAGCCGTGCCCTTTTCCCAGCGGGTCTTTGGCCCTATAGACTTCTTTCATGAGTTTTCGCGCCCGCCATCTGCTTGGTATCGAGCATCTTGCCCCTGACGAGATCACCACGCTGCTTGATCTGTCCGAGC
>JABDJX010000016.1 GCA_013003245.1 Silicimonas sp.
GCTCTGCCCCGGACCCCGGAGTATTTAACCCAAGAAGAAAGGCAATTTTAGTCAAATTGTACCCATCGTCAGGATTTTGGATGCAGAAAGAGGCGCACGACGGGTTCTTTGAGGTCATGGTCGCCTGATCGCAGCAAATCCTCAAGCCCTTCGATTTGATCAAGGCTTTCAACGATTTTCTCTTGTCCCGTTGCTTTGACTTTATATTTGCCAAAACGGTCGTCCATGCGCTCGCCGATGGAGCGCATCACGCGCACGTAGGTCCTTTTGCCTGAAAGCACGGCGACCACGCATGCCGATCCACCGTCTCGGATAAGGTCGCCATCCAGGATTTGGTCGTCTTCGCTCATCGCTCCACTTTATTCTGGCATCGGGTTGCTGGCGCTGTTGTAGGCGCTCCAGTCGGTTATCTCAGGATAATGCTGTTTGCGCCAGCGGCGGACGCGTGGGTTCATCCGGCGCAGCCACAGGGGTGGGATGAGGGCCAAGGCTGTCATCACCGGATAGCCGAAGGGAAGTTGCGGGGCCTCGTCTGCGGTGTAGGTTTGCAGGATGGGATAGCGTCGGTCTGGCCGGATATGATGATCGGAGTGGCGCTGCAGGTTGATCAGCAGCCAGTTTGAGGCGCGGTGCGCTGCGTTCCAGCTGTGGTGTGGTTTTTGGTGTTCGTACTTGCCCTGGCCCAGGTGTTTGCGTGTCAGGCCATAATGTTCGACGTAGTTGACCAGTTCCAGCTGCCAGATCGCGGTGAGGGACACAAAGAGGTATAAGCCGAGACCGCTGATGCCCCCGGCAGCGAGGGCCAAAGCAAGAAATGTTGTTTGCAGGGTGGCGTAGCGCCAGAAGGGGTTTGATAGGTGCCAGACGGGGCGCTGGCGCTTTTGCAGACGGTCGGTTTCGGCGTGCCAGGCTGAGCGGAGGACGCCGGGCAGGACGCGGAAAAAGAAGCGGTGGAAGTTTTCATTGTAGCGCGCGGTGACAGCATCGCGCGGGGTGGCTACATAGCGGTGGTGCACAAGCATGTGTTCGGAGCGGAAGTGGCCGTATTGCGCCATGGACATCAGGACATCGCCCAGCGAGCGTTCCAGCCGCGATTTTTGGTGCATCAATTCATGGGCGTAAACGATGCCGATGGTGCCTGCGAGAATGCCAAGCCCGTAGGCGACGCCGAGCTTTTCCCATGTGGCGAGGTGATCGGTGCTGGTGATATAGGCGAGGGTGCCAAAGAGGGTGACGCCCTGAATCGGGGTCCAGATCAGGGTGATCAAGCGATACCAGAAGAGATCGTGGTCCGGGGTGTTGATGTCTGGGTTTGAGGTGTCCAAGCCTGCCACTGCGTCAAGAAAGGTGAAGAGACCCCAAGTGTAGAGCGGCACGGCCAAAAGCGCCCAGCCTCCGTTCATCGCAGCATGTGCGATTGTCGGGACAAGGCCGAGCGACGCCCAGAAAGGCAGTGCGCGTTTGAAGCTGTGAAGCGGCGTGCTCATGAGCGCGGTATAGCGTGAGGGGCGGGCAGACTTAAGGTCTTGCGTGGCGTCATTTTGACCCTAACCGGCTTTTGCCACAAGGTCGTAGGCTTTGCGCATCACGGTGGGCAGGTCGGTGCGGGTGAACTCTTTGGTGAACTCTCCGCTGGCGCTTTCTGGAAGAATTGTGGCGCGAATTGCGAGTTTCAGGTGGAAGTGTGTGAAGGTATGTCGCACCTCTCCGATGGTTTGCCAGTCGGCGTCAAACGGGGGGTGGTCGGTTGGGTCGCCTTCCGTCCAGTCCGTTCCGGGCCAGCCCAGCATGCCACCGAGCAGTCCTTTTTCAGGCCGGGTTTCCAAATGCCATGCACCGTCCTCGCGGCGGGCAACATAGGCGATGCCGAAGCGCGTTGGTTTTTCTTTTTTGGGCAGTTTTGCCGGCAACTCGGCAGCGATGCCAAGCTCGCGGGCTTTGCAATGTGTCATCCAAGGGCAAATGCCGCATGCCGGATTGCGCGGGGTGCAGATGGTCGCTCCAAGGTCCATCACGGCCTGGGCATAGTCGCCGGGTCGGTCCTGTGGGGTCAGGGCTGTGGCCAAGTCCGTCAGCTCAGGCTTTGCGTTTGGCAAGGGGGTGCGCACGGCGTGCAGGCGCGCCATCACCCTCTCGACATTGCCGTCAACAACGGTGGCGGGCTGATCAAAGGCGATGGCTGCAATGGCTGAGGCAGTGTAGGGGCCAATGCCGGGCAGGGTGAGCAGCGTTGCGTGATCTTGCGGGAAGTCACCGCCATGGTCTGTGACCACAGCGCGCGCGCATTTCAACAGGTTGCGGGCGCGGGCGTAATACCCAAGCCCGGCCCATTCAGCCATGACGCGGGCATCTTCGGCGGCGGCAAGATCTGGGACGTTTGGCCAGAGCGATGTGAACCGTTGGAAATAGGGACCAACAGCAGCGACGGTTGTTTGCTGAAGCATAATTTCTGACAGCCAGATGCGATACGGATCTGGGGCGACACCTGCGCGCCGATCCTCCGGCGAGACCCGCCACGGCATTGTGCGCGCGTGGCGATCATACCACTCGAGAAGCGTTTCCGACAATTCCATGCCGGTTTAAATAGCAGCAAATCGACGGAGGCAAAGGGCGGTTCCATTGAAAAAGGGCGCCGCCGAGGACGCCCTTTTGATCAAGTGCTGTGACAGGTGTTAGCCGCTGAAGTTACCTAAAACCGAGAATTCGATCCGGCGGTTCTTGGTGCGGCCAGCGGCGGTTCTGTTGGAGGCAATCGGGTTGGCCTCTCCAAAGCCGCGGCTGATCAAACGGTTACTGGGCAATCCCAAGCCTACCAGTGAGTCAACGACTGCTTTCGAACGCATCTCTGAGAGCCACTTGTTGTAGCCTGATTTGCCACGGCTGTCTGTGTAGCCTGCGACCTGAATGGTCATGCCAGGGCATTTGCTTACGATAAAGGCGACATCGCGCAAAAGCGGGAAGCTTTCTGCCTTTAAGTCAGCCGAGGCTTTTTCAAAGTAGATGTTTCCGCTGCGTGACAAAATTTCGAACCGCCCTTTGCAGGCTTCTTCCGAGAAATATCCTTCAGGCTCCAGAGCCGTTGCGCGGGGGTTTGCGACGGCAGATGCAACGACCTGATTTGCACTTTCCTTGTTGCGGTTAAATGTGACCGAGAAGGTGACTGCAGTCGTCGGCACGATTGTTACATCAGCGGCTTCCATCAGCTTTTGAAGACCGTTCTCAAGATTAAAATCTGCAACCTTGATCACGATCGGGGCGATTGTTGAGATGCTGACTTGATCGCTGCCTGCCAGAGACACCTGCACATCGGCAGCCATCTCTTGTTTGATACCGTGTAAATCAAGAGTGAAGGGAAGGTTAATGGTGGTAAAGCCATTGCTCGGTAAGCTTGCAATCATCGCAGGCGTGATCTTTGCCGTCACGGTTGCCTTGGGATAGACAAACGTTTCGAACATCAGGAAGCGCATCCTGACGTTGCGCAAGTCTACTTTGGTGTCGACGCTGTCGAGTGCGATCTCAAAGGTTGCTTCGCCGTTTTCGTCAATTGTGCCGTCAAGGCTGGCAAAGGACGACAACTCCATCAGCGTACCTTTCTTGACCGAAAGGAAATTTAGGCTGGAGCCTTCCTGATTGAGTGACCAACCGCTTTCAAAAGGCGCCTCTTGCGCAAATGCGACGCCCAAAAACAAACACTGGGCAGCCAGCGCAGTAAAAAACTTACCCTTCATGGTAATCGACCCTCCAATGGTCTCAATAGTTACTGACACCACTAGGTACGGTATGATTATGGCGAAAGTGTCTCAAAAGTTTCCCGAAAATTGACTTGTTTGTGATTTATCAAGTGATTGTTCTCGAAGTGTGTGGAGTAACCGTTATGAGAAATTTAGTTGCCGCAGCGTCAGTTTTTTTTGCTTGTAGTTTTGCTGCGCAGGCCATGGAAGGCCCCGGAATGGAAGAAGATTTCTGGGCTATTGCATCGCAATCTGAGTCTGCAGAGACCCTTAATGCGTTTCTAGAGGCCTTTCCCGATGGAAAGCATGCCGAAGAGGCACGTGCCATGGTAGATGAGTTTGCCGAGGATGATCGTCGTCGCGAATTCGAAGAATCGATTTTCGCGATGGTTGGCCAGGTCACCTATGATGCGCCGTTAAGCTTTGGCAATGAGGCCATAATCGGGCGCTCGCTGTCGAATATTACCGAACTTTCGCCGATCTATCCGCCCGTGGAAGGTCTGCCGGAGAGCTATTGGAAAAACGAGGACTGTGGAAGCTGTCACCAGTGGACGCGTGCCGATCTTTGTACGCAAGCCTCTACTTATATTGAGAAAAAACCGGTGACCTATCAGTCAAAGCAGCACCCGTTCGGCGGTCTTTTGAAGATCAATATGCGCAATTGGGCGATTGGCGGCTGTCAGTAGCTGCTTCTCACGTAGAGTTCATTGCAGTCAGCACTGTTTTCGTTGGCCTTCAGTTCGCGACTGATTAGACTTGTCGCCAAATGCAACGGCGTGACAAAAATAAACTGCGACGCATGCGCGGATTTGAAAGGGCTTCGGGCCTTGTGACCGGCCAGGTGCGCGGTGCGAGCGAAAGCCGTGGCTTTGCGGTGTCACGGCTTTTGACCCATTGGGCCGAAGTTGTTGGTCCGGAGATTGCTTTGAAGAGTCGCCCGGTGAATGTCTCTTACGGGCGTGGTTTTGGGGCGACTTTGACGCTTTTGACCACCGGTGCAGAGGCGCCGATGCTGGAAATGCAGAAAGATGTGATTCGCGACCGGGTAAACGCCTGCTACGGTTACAAAGCCATTCACAAAATCCGGATCACCCAAACTGCGGCAACAGGGTTTGCTGAAGGCCGTGCACAGTTTGATCCGGCTCCGAAACAGGACAAAGCCGTACCGGACACACCGGTTGCAGCAAAGAAGGCGGCTGAAAATGTCGCAGACGATGATTTGCGCTTAGCGCTTGAACGGTTGGGGGCCAACGTCCTATCTCAGACAAAACAGTAACAAAGGTTTATTCCATGAAACGCACTTTGACGGCACTTGCCGCACTGGCTTTGATCGCCCTCGGTGGCATGTTTGCGGTGCCACAAACGCTTGGGTTTGATGCACAGGCACAAGAGGCGGCGGACATTGACACCTCGATGATCAAAGACATGTCGATCGGAAATCCCGACGCAACGGTGACAATCATTGAGTATGCGTCGTTTACCTGTCCGCATTGCGCATCTTTTCATGCAAATGTCTTCAAGGACTTGAAGGCCGATTACATCGACACGGGCAAGATCAACTTTATCCATCGCGAAATATACTTCGACCGCTTTGGTCTGTGGGCTGGTATCGTGGCGCGTTGTGGCGAGAACGCTGAAAACCGCTATTTCGGCATTGCTGACATGATTTATGAGCAACAAGCCACCTGGGCGCGGCAGGACGATCCAAACGCAATTGTCGCGAGTTTGCGGAACATCGGCAAAACCGCCGGTTTGAGCGACGCCGAGCTTGATGCGTGTTTTCAAGATGCTGACAAGGCGCAGGCACTTTATGCGACCTTCGTAAAGAATTCTGAGGCCGATAACATCACGTCCACTCCGTCTTTTGTCATCAATGGCGAAAAGTACTCAAACATGGCCTACCCCGAGTTGCAGCAAATTCTTGACGCTGCGCTTGGCAGTTAAGCCTGCCTAAGTCATTGTGGGGGTCTCTGAGAACGGGACCCCGACATGACGCCTTTATCCGGTATCAAAGTTGTTGAACTTGCGCGCGTGCTGGCGGGCCCGTGGGCCGGTCAGACCCTTGCCGATCTTGGGGCGCAAGTGGTCAAGGTAGAGGCACCCGCGGGCGATGATACCCGCGCTTGGGGCCCGCCTTGGGTCGAGCGCGCGGGCGACAAAACCTCGGCTTACTTTCACTCAACGAATAGGGGTAAATCTTCGGTTATTGCAGATTTTACCACCGAAGAGGGACGCGCGCAGGTACGCGACCTTGTGGCTGATGCGGATGTGTTGATCGAGAACTTCAAGGTTGGCGGCCTTAAGAAATTTGGACTGGACTATGAAAGCCTTTCTGCGATCAATCCCCGCCTGATATATTGTTCCATCACTGGTTTCGGCCAAGACGGCCCCTATGCCTCGCGTGCAGGCTATGACTTTGTAATCCAGGGCATGTCGGGGCTGATGTCGGTCACGGGTGAACCAGACGGTCAGCCGCAAAAGGTGGGCGTGGCATTCACCGATATTTTCACCGGGCTTTACAGCGTAATCGCCATTCAGGCGGCTTTGCACCAGCGCCAAACCACCGGGCGCGGTCAACACATCGACATGGCACTTTTGGATACGGCTGTGGCGGTGATGGCCAATCAGGGGATGAACTATCTTGCCTCGGGAAAGCCGCCTTCACGGATGGGCAATGCGCATCCCAACATAGTGCCCTATCAGGTGTTTGACTGCGCGGATGGATGGATCATCATCGCCACTGGCAATGATGGGCAGTTCCGGCGCCTATGCGCTGTGCTTAAGCTGGACGTCTTGGCTGAGGTCGAAGACTATCGGACCAATTCGGATCGCATTGAAAACCGAGACGTCCTGATCAAGACACTGATGAATGCGACGCGACAATGGTCAAAGGCGGACCTGCTGACAGCTTGCGAGGCTGCGGGCGTGCCAGCTGGTCCGATCAATGACATGGCCGAGGTATATGGTGACCCTCAAGTGCTGGCGCGCGGAATGGTGGCCGACGATGAAGGTGTTCCTGTCGTGCGCGGTCCGTTTCGGTTTTCGGATGCTGAGTTGGCAACTCCACAGGCGGCACCTGCGCTACCGAAGAAGGACTGACAATCGGCGAATACTGCACGTTACGTCTCTCGTTCAGGCGCTAACCTGTCACCTGCGCAAGCGCTTGGTCCAGCGCCGCTGCATCATCAAATTTCAGGCGCACCGGCAAGGTCAGCACTTTGGGCCGGAATGATTTGGGAAGGCGCACCGCGTCTTTCTCGGTCGTGACAAGCTGCGCGCCGGTGCGTTTCGCATCCGCCTCCAGCCGTGCCATAAGGGCATCGGTAAGGGGTTGATGATCCTCAAGTGCTTCGGTGTGGAGAACATCTGCCCCTTCTGCACGCAATGTGGCGAAGAATTTCTCCGGTCGGCCAATGCCAGCGAAAGCGAGAACCTTGAGGCCGGGCCAATCCATGCCGGTCTGCAATGGCTCAAGGTGCCCGGTTGCGCGCGGCACGCTGGTTTCGGGTCGAAAGCCCTGTTGTGCCGCAAGGTCGCCGATGGACAGCAGCAGATCTGCGCGCCGAAGACCCACCTGTGCAGGCTCCCGCAACGGGCCCGCAGGAAGCACGCGACCATTGCCAAAGCCCACAACGGCGTCGACGACAACAATGCCGAGGGTCTTGGCAACAGCGGAGCTTTGAAAACCATCATCCAGCAGGATGATATCTGCACCGTCTGCTTCGGCCGCGCGTACGCCTGCGGCACGATCCTTTGCCACCCAGGTGGGCGCAAAGGCCGAGATCAGCAAAGGTTCGTCCCCAACCTGAGCCGCATTATGGGCGCGTTCATCCACACGCAACGGGCCGGTCGCCGTGCCGCCATAGCCGCGTGAAACCACGTGTACGGCCTTTCCGGAAAGCCTTTCGACAAGTGCTATCACCGTGGGCGTTTTGCCGGTGCCGCCTGCGTTGATGTTGCCGACGCAGATCACCGGACATTTGGCGGTGTAGCGTGGCGGTTGTGCGACGCGACGCGCGGTGCCTGCGGCGTAAAGCGCACCTAAAGGGGCCAGCAAATGCGCCTGCCAGCCAGGGGCGCTGGGCGGGTTTGTCCAAAAGCGCGGCGGTTGCATCAGGCCCTGCTTTCAGCGCGCGCGGCCTCTCGCGCGTCAAGGTGCATGTCCATCAATTCAACCATGCGTTCAATCACCGGGGCACTTTCTGTTGTTGTGGCCCACCCGGCTTGGGCAAGGGTCGCGGCTTTGTCGGGGGCCAGAAGCGACTTGATCGCAATCCCCAACTCTGCGGCATCTTTGACAAGCAAACTTGCGTTGGCGTGGGCCAACCGCTCGAACCGCGCGGGGGTGGCGCTAGTCTCTGGCCCATGCAAAACAGCAGATCCGAGCGCCGCTGGATCAAATGGATCGCTGGTGGGGCCACTCGGGTCAAACGTGCCGCCGACGAAAGTGGTCGGCGCAAGACGGTACCAAAGCCCCATTTCGTCTGGGACATCGGCAATCAGCACTTGAG
>JABDJX010000019.1 GCA_013003245.1 Silicimonas sp.
CGATCACGGCCGCTTGATAAGCGGTGATCTGAGCCGGGGTTTCTGTGTCAGATGGACGTGAAGACTGTAACAATTGGGGGGCTGATGCTGGCAATTGTTGCAGGATGATTGAGTCTAGGAGCAAAGGAACTGGCGATTCAGGGACTCTGTCCTATGGCGATCAATCCACAAAGCCGTCCGATCAACCTTGCCCACCACGTCTGTGGTGTCGGATTTTGCGTTGCAGTCGCAGTTTCGGGTTCAAGCGATGGCTACGCTGTATTGAGCAGCATTTTAAAGTAGGCGTCTGAAAATGCTGGATCACCGATCAAGCCACCGCAATTAAGCCAATAGTCGGCGATCATCGAAGGCTGGAGTTCGTCGATCGCTTTCAGTGCAAGCCTAAGTGTGGATAGTTCTTCTTCAAAGCCCGAAGCTGCGTCAAACCAAACTGCTTTCAGGTAGTCGCCGTCGGCCTCGAGCTTAAGATACATCTGTCGTCCAAAACCATAACAGTGCGCCTCATCTTCCCGATAGTGAAAAGGATTATTGTCTCCAAAGCCCACCTCAAAGTCTTTGATCCTTGGGAGTACATTCCCGACAGCATCAGATACACGTTGCAACTCGATTCCAAGCTCCCGAAACGTCCTGTCTGGTTTTCGAATGGTGTGAACGTGCGTCCAACCGACAGCATTCGGAGCGAGGTTGGCAGCCGAACTCGCCTGTGCGGCTGCCAGATCATCCAACGTTTCTCCAACCGCTGTCGCAGGATACACATTTCGCATTCCTTCGTCGTCTTCATGAATATGTATTCTTGGCATGTGCGGTGCTCTCTCAGACTGAGTGCAAGCTACCCGATAAGGTTTTTTTGGGCCAGCCGCGCGTTCGCCGACATGTTTTGCGCACTGCTGTATCCCAAGACTTCAGGTTCTCACTGAAAGTCTAAGTCTACCATCCGACCCAAAACCACCAAAGCAGCGTTGACTTGGCGCGCTGATGCTCTTAGAGACCGGGTTTCGAGATGATACTGGCCCGAATCCACCCATGATGGCGGGCTGAAACCGGAGAAAAGCGATGTCAAAGCGCACATTTCAACCATCCAACCTGGTCCGCAAGCGGCGCCACGGGTTTCGCGCGCGCATGGCCACCAAAGCCGGCCGCAAGATTCTGAACGCACGCCGTCTGCGCGGTCGGAAATCGCTGAGCGCCTAAAGCGCTGCGCCAAGCTGTTGATGGAACCGCCGCGGGCAACCGTAGGCGGTTTTGTCGTTTTAGGAGTTGCAATGTCACTGCCGGGCCTGACCGTTTTGACCAAGCGCGCCGATTTTCTGGCAGCTGCGCGCGCGCGCCGGGTGTCAAAGCCCGGCTTCGCACTGCAATGGCGTGCCCGCGACGATGACGATGGCAAGCGCGTGGGGTTCACTTGCTCTAAAAAGGTTGGCAATGCCGTGGCGCGCAACCGTGCCAAGCGGCGGCTGCGCGAAGCGGCGCGGCTGGTCCTGTCACAAGAAGGACGCGACGGCTTTGACTACGTGCTGATCGGGCGCAAGGATGTGACAGCGGCGCGCGATTTTAAGGCGCTGTGCGATGATCTGCGCGACGCATTGAAAGAGGTGCACAGGTGAGCCCGCTTGCCCACATCATGGCCCTGCCTGTCCGGGCCTATCGGCTTTTCATTAGCCCATGGCTGGGTGCCAACTGCCGCTATCAGCCCACATGCTCGGCCTACGCCTTGGAAGCATTGCATAAGCACGGGGGCCTTAAGGGCAGTTGGCTGGCGGCCAAACGCATCGCGCGCTGCCACCCTTGGGGGAAGTCGGGCGTGGACAACGTGCCGGACTGAAACAGCATATTATGGAGAGTGGATTGGACACTGGGTTTTTCAAATGGGTATGGCGCTTTAACGCCTTGGCGCTTGCGGGCCTTCTTCTTTTCGCAGGGGCAATGGTGTTGTGGGAAATGATTCCCAGAACGGCATCTTCAGTCTCTGGGGTCGTTAATGTTGACCCGGCCGATGAGACTTTGGTCGAGACCCTGCAGATCGGAGGCGTCACGGTCATTGACGGCCTGATCCGCTATTCGGTCGGGCGCGAGCAAACCTATGATGTCGGTTACTCCTCAGGCAAATCAACGCGCAACAACACGCTCAACTATGGCTACCTTGACCCTGAAAGCGGTGATCTGCGGTGGCTGCTGGATGGGTTTGACGCGCTTATCCTTGAAACAATCGCCTTGCGGCGCCCGTCACGGGCCAGCCGATCGTCTGTCTCCGAGTCAGAAAATGACGAGACACAGGAAACTGTCGCCACGCTTTTCTTGATTGTCGATCAGGACACATCAGGCGACAAAAGATTATCGCGTTCAGATATCGGACGGCTGGCCCTCTCAATGCCGGATGGCACCGGACTGAAGAACATCCTGGAAGACGTGCACGCCTTCCGGGGTGTGCAAGCTTTCGACGCTGTGCGTCGTCTTATACGCTACGAGGACAGCACAGGAGATAAGGTTGCGATATTGAACTTGGCGACTCTCACGTTGGAAAAAACGCTCACCCTCACTTTGGAGTAGATTGCCAATAGTTTCACCTTTTAGAAATACTCCGAGGGGGTCCGGGGGAGCAGCGCTCCCCCGGCGGAGCGGCGGGCAAAGCCCGGCGCAACTACCTTGAACAGAATTGGTGTCGTACGTGTCTGCGTCGGCGCTTGTTGAAAAATGCCGCAGCCAGGTGCCTTTAACTGCAATCCCACGTGTAAGCGGTTTTTTCAAACCTCAGGTCGGCCAGATCATCGGGGGCTATCAGAATAGCCATCTCACCTGCGTCACCCCAGCAGATGCCCCACTGGCGCTCCTGACCGGCCACAAAACCTTGCTGCAAGACAACCTCGCTTAGCGCTGGATCGTCGGCGGGCTTGCGAATGTCGAACTGAACGAAATCGGGGTGCCCACCATAGTAAATGCCGCCCGGCCGGTTTGCGGCCAGCCAATCGTAAAACGCGTCTCCCTCTGCCTGAGACACGTCTTTGCCAAGATCCTGGGCCTGATAGCATCCACCAGTCAAATGCCCCTCTTTTACAATACCAACCAAAGCCGGGCCCTGACCGGCAAGCTTTACACCATAAGGAGACATGTCGGAGGGGGCAGGCAGGCTTGCGCGCTCAAACCCAGTTGGATCGGGATAGTACGTGGTGCGAAACCCTTTCTGATCAACCGAGGGAAATCCGCACCCGTAAATGTCTTCATCCTGCACAAAGACCGAGAGAAGCCCGCTTTCCGGATAGCCGGGAATAGAGGGCATGTCGGCATAGTTGATCTGCAAAAGAAATATCATTGGTTTTCCCGCCTCAACGGGCCATGTCGCGCCGGTCGGAAGACTGGGGGCTCCACCGATGGACGAGTGCGGATCGTGACCGACGGGCGTGCCAATTTGCGGCTCAAGCGCGACGGCAGGCTTTACCAGTGTGAGGGCCTTTTGCTTTACTTCGTCCAAAAGTGCACTCGTTTTCTCCGGTTCTGAATGCGGGCTGATTAAGCGCGCAAGAAAACGAAAGATCATTGGCGGCTACCCTCTTGAAATCGGCAAATATCGCTGGCTTATCGCAACATCATGCGGG
>JABDJX010000258.1 GCA_013003245.1 Silicimonas sp.
CTTTTAATCAGTGGGTCGCAGGTTCGAATCCTGCACGGCTCACCACTTTGCGCGAGATCAAAGATCCGGTCGTTTCTGACGCTTGGGAGCGTGTCGGTACAGTCCAAAAACCATCAAAAATTTCAAGTTCTTGTTGGCACTTTGAGAATCCATTGCTACGGTCGGTCCACGCGACGCATACGTTAGGATCCCAAAAAGGGCTACGGCGTCCAAAAACTCAAAAAACGTCTGGGAGGACAACATGACATTTCTGAAGACTTCTGCGGCGTCTGTCGCGGCAGCCGCACTGCTGGCAACGGGCGCATTGGCAGATGCCCATGCTGAAACCAAGCTGCGCATTCAAACGCATTACGCGCCTGAAACAGTATCCGGCAAGTTGGCCGCGCAATATGTGGACGACATTCAAACCATGTCAGGTGGCGGCATCCAGGTTGAGATGTTCTATTCATCTTCCGTTGTGAAGTCGGTTGAGACATTCGACGCGGCCGCAACAGGCATTCTTGATTGCGACATGACCGGTGGTGGTTACCAGACTGGTAAAAACTCTGCTTTCCAATTTGTTGGCGACATTATGGGTGGCTATGAGACACCTTATCAACAGCTGTCATGGCTCTATTTCGGTGGTGGCCGCGAAGCTGCTGCACCGCTTTACAACAAGTATGGCATGGAGCTGATCGGCTGGTGGGTGTACGGGCAGGAAAGTTTTGCATCCGGTAAGCCAATCGAAAAAGTAGCTGACTTCAAGGACTGGAAATTCCGTTCGCCTCCAGGCATGGAAACCAAAATTTTTGAGAAGCTTGGCGCACAGCCAATCGTGATGGATTTCACCGAAATCTTTACTGCGCTTGAAACTGGTATCATCGACGGTGCTGACGCATCTGGTCTGGCCAACAATGTTGGTCTGGGGCTGTATGACATCGTTAAGTATGCAAACTTCCCTGGTTTCCACTCGATGCCTTCGGATCACCTTGCGTGTAACAAAGCTGTTTTTGATGCGATGCCGGAAGCACACCAGCGCATCATGAAAGTGGCCATGGAGGCCCTTGCACTGCGCACCGCACTGACGTTTGAAAAGGCAAATGCCGAAGCGGCCGCTACGCTGCGCGCCCAAGGCGTGACATTGTCGCAGTGGGCTCCTGAAGAACTGCAGAAGTTCCGCGATGCGGCACAGGCAACTTGGCCTGAGTTTGCCGACACACCAGAAGCAGAAGCACTTGTGGAAGCTCACCTTGCTTATCTCAAGCAGCTGGGTCTGGTTTCTGAATAAGACCTGAGCGGAAAGGCGGCCCCTAGGGTCGCCTTTCTTCATGAGGTCTTACTGCAGCTTGAAATAAGCGCACAAGGAAAAGACCACAACGGGAGGGGTTTTCGTGGAGCAGAAGTCGGGCTCACTTGTAGAGTGGCTTGTGCCGCTGGCTTTCATTGTCTGTGCGGGATGGTTGATCTGGCACATGCCGGCATTCATTCTTGATTGGGGCGGCCACGGTGATCAGCTTGCAGCGCATTTCCTGCGCGTGGATGTGGCGCCAAATATGCCCGTGGTGATGGGCACCCATATTGATATCCTTGATCTTGCCTCTTTGATCCTGCTGCCGATCCTTGGCTTTATAGGTGTAATGACCGTGCGGCGTGCGCCAATGGAGTTCGAGTCGTGGAAGCCGCTGGATCGTATTTCGGTGTTCATCGGACGTGTCACAATGATGCTTGTTGTCGTTTTGATGTGCGTCATGCTTTACGAGGTGTTCACGCGTTACGTTCTAAGTGCCGGAACGCTTTGGGCCAACGAACTTTCGCTTTGGTTGGCTTGTTTCATCTTCTTGTGCGCTGGTCTTTACGCCATGCAACAACGCAGCCACATTCGCATTTTCCTGCTTTACGACGTGATGCCCCGCTGGATGCAGCATATTTGTGATTGCATCTCGACCCTGCTGATTGTGACTTTTGCCTTCTTCCTTATCTATGGCGGCTATGGCGAAGCGTTCCAAAAATTCGGGCGTTGGGAGCTTTACGGATCAGCGTTTAACCCGCCGATACCAGCGACGGTAAAGCCAGCTGTCTTGCTGATCGTGGGTTTTGTTGCGGTGCAGGCGATTATCAATCTGATCTCGGACTGGAATGCTGAGCCGGTTGTCCACACCGCCGCAGACGATATTGACCAAGACGAATTGGAGCGTCTCAAAAAGGCAGTTGGCGCAGAGGGTGTCGGCGATCTTGATGTAACCCGCGGCGCGATTCAATCAGACACCACGAGGCACGGCTAATGGAAATTGGAGATATTTCGCTGGTCCTGCTTTTGGGCCTGATGGTGCTGCTTGCAATCGGTATGCCGCTTGGCATGGCCTCGGCGATCTTGGCGGTCCTTGTTCTTGTGATGAAGTTCGAACCATCGCTTTTGACGGCACCATGGACGTTTGGCGAAGGCATTTTGACGGGGAGGCCGGGGAGTGGGCCCCTGAACATCCTTGCGCAAAAGATCTACGGACTGTTGACCGACTATGTTTTGATATCGATCCCGCTTTTTATCTTTATGGCTGCATTGCTGGAACGCTCCGGTATCGCCAAAGAGATGTACTCATCCCTGAATGTCTGGCTGAACCGTACCCGTGGTGGTATCGCCATCGTGACGTCAATCATGGCTGTGATTATGGCGGCCATGTCGGGCATCATCGGTGGTGAAGTCGTTTTGCTTGGCCTGATTGCATTGCCGCAAATGCTTCGCCTTGGGTACAATCAAAATCTTGCGATTGGTACGATATGCGCATCGGGTTCGCTTGGCACGATGATCCCGCCATCAATTGTGCTGATCATCTATGGCCTGATTACGGAGACATCGATCAAGGCGCTTTTCACTGCGGCCTTCTTGCCTGGGTTCATGCTGGCGTCGTTCATTATCATCTACATCATCATCCGCACCCAACTGCGCCCGGAAGATGCGCCTTTGCCCGACCCGATTCCGGGCGAACCGTTGGGACGCGCCAAGGCTGCTTTGTTTGGTGCTTTCATGTGCGTTTTGGTGGCAGGATTTTCCACTGTGCTATTCCTGCGTGCGCTTTTCTTCACTGTCACCGGGCAGAATATAGACAAAGGCGATGGGGTTGATCCGATTTTCTGGGGAACAGCCGATTATGTGCCGTGGTTTGCGGGACTTGTTATCCTGTCGTTGTTGTTGATCTTCTTCGTCTTTGGACGTGAACGTACCGCAACAGGGTGGGCAATGGGGAAAGGCCTTGTGCCACCAATCGTTGTCATCGGCGTTGTTCTTGGTTCGATCTACGGTGGCATCACCGGCATCACTGAGGCTGCTGGCATGGGTGCCGCTGCAGTCTTCCTGGTCGCACTTTTTCGCGGCGAGGCGTCGGCTGATTTGGTTTGGGACAGCTTGATGCGCACCCTGAAATCTACGGGAACGATTATCTGGGTTACGATTGGCGCTGCCACTTTGGCCGGCGCCTATACCATCGCAGGGGGGCCAGTGTTCGTCGCTGATTTGGTGGTCGGGTCTGATTTGCCAACCATGGGTATCATCCTCGTGATGATGGTGATCCTGCTCTTTATGGGCGCTTTCATGGATTGGGTCGGGATCGTCTTGCTGATCATCCCGGTGTTCTTGCCGATCGTGCAGCGCTTGCCGATTGAAGAGATTGGCCTGCTGGGTGATCTGAATCCACGTCATGTCGCGATCTGGTTTGGTGTGGTTTTCTGTATGAACATGCAGGTGAGCTTTTTGTCACCTCCTTTTGGACCAGCCGCGTTTTACCTCAAATCCGTGGCACCACCGCACATCTCGCTGACCGATATCTTCAAAGGCTTTCTGCCATTTATCGGTATTCAAATCGTCGCGCTTTCCGTGCTTTTGATCTATCCACCAATCGTTTCGATCTTGTTGCCCTGATATCAGAAAAGGCCGCCTCTGCAGGGCGGCCTTTTTGGTTTGAAGCGAGGCAGACGCCTTCAGAAATCAACCTCAATCGCGATCCCTTGCGCAACCGCCAGATCGACAACGCTGGCCGCAACGGCCAGGTCTTGCAGGCCCACACCAGTGCCATCGAATAGCGTGATTTCCTCTGCTCTGGTGCGCCCCGGATGTGTTCCGTTGATCACCGCTCCAAGCTGGTTCACATCGCTTTCGGTGATCAGACCGCTACCCACGGCGTGCTGCGCCTCGCCAATGCTGATCGACTGTGCCACTTCATCGGTAAAGACCGTAGCGCGTTTCAGCAGGGCCGGATCGACCTCTTGCTTTCCTTTGGTGTCAGTGCCCATGCAGGCGATGTGCGTTCCAGCACTGACCTGATCTGCGCCAAGGATGGCGTCGAAGGACGAGGTGATCGAGATTATCACGCCGGCTTCATGAATGCCGTCAAGCTCGACAGCCTCAAACGGCAGACCAGCCTCTTCTGCCACCTTTTCAAGATTGGGCAGCATCTCTGGATGAAAGTTCCAACCGATCACCTTTTCAAAATCGCGCTGTTCCAAGGCCGAGCGCAACTGGAAGGTTGCCTGATGGCCCGCGCCGATCATGCCGATGACCTTTGCGTCCTTGCGGGCCAGATGCTTGATCGACACCGAAGAGGCTGCGGCCGTACGCAGCGCGGTCAGAAGGTTGCCGCCAACCATTGCCTTTGCCTTGCCTGTATCAGGGTCGAAGAGGAAGACGGTAGACTGGTGGTTAATGATGCCCTTTTTCTCAAGATTGTTGGGCCAATAGCCGCCCGCTTTCAGTCCCAGCGTCAGGCCCGCTTTGTCGAACCCGCCCTTAAAGCCGTAAAGTGCATCTTCATGACCAATCGCTTCCCGGACCACCGGAAAGTTATACGCATCGCCTGACGCCATTGCGGCAAACACTTTTTCGACTGCATCGAAAGCAGCCTCGCGGGTCATCAGATCAGCAATCTCACGCTCGGGAACGATTATCATTTTGGGGATCCTTTAAGTCTTGCGCCCACGTCCCTTCGATCAATCGAAAGCACGTGGGCGGTCTTCGCGGTCTTTGACGGACCTTTGTTTCAGTAGGCTTTGCCCCTGGCCGAGACGGGCCAAAGCGTTTCAACCTTGCCGTTACGCACGCCAACATACCAGTCGTGCACGTTGCAGGTCGGGTCGCAGTGACCGGGCACAAGCTTAAGCTTGTCGTTCACCTTCAGCACCCCATCCGGGTCGGCAACGACTCCATGCTCATCCGAGCATTTCACGTATTCTACGTCGGTGCGGCCATAAATCGTGGGAAGGCCACTATCGACCGACTGCGCCTTGAGGCCGGCATCAACGATGGCCTTGTCTGCCTTGGCATGACTCATCACGGAGGTGAGGATAAAAAGCGCGTTCTCCCACTCGCCCTGATCAATGCGGTTGCCGTCCTTGTCGAGGATACGGCCATAGTCGGCGTCCATAAACGCATACGACCCACACTGAAGCTCGTTGAATACACCAGACGCGCTTTCAAAGTAGTATGACCCCGTGCCGCCGCCGCCGACAATATCGCATTCAAGCCCTTCGGCTTTCAACATGTCGATGGTTTCGCGCACCTGCTCGATGGCGACGGTCGTTTTCGCTTTTCGGTCCTCGTAGGAGTCCATATGCTGCATCGCGCCTTGATAAGCTTGGATGCCTGCAAACTTCAGACCATCCGCACCGTCTATGGCCTTCGCCAAATCAACAACTGGCTGACCGTATTGAACGCCACAGCGTCCGGCGCCCACGTCAATCTCGACCAGGCATTCGATTTCCGTGCCGTGCTTTGTCGCGGCAGCTGACAGATCGGCTACGTTGTCGATGTCATCCACACAGCAAATTGTGCGCGCGCCCAGCTTAGGCATGCGTGCAAGGCGGTCGATCTTTTCAGGCTGACGCACTTGGTTAGACACCAACACATCCTTGATGCCACCACGGGCAAAGACCTCTGCCTCGGATACCTTCTGGCAACAGACGCCAACAGACCCGCCCATCTTTTCCTGCAGCAGGGCGACATCAACCGACTTGTGCATCTTGCCGTGTACACGGTGGCGCATGCCGTGAGATTTTGCATAGTCGCCCATCTTTTTGATATTGCGCTCCAGAGCGTCCAAATCCAGCACGAGGCAGGGGGTTTGGATGTCAGCCTCGTCCATGCCCGGCAGAGCGGGGACGTCATAGCCGACTTCCAGCTTTTCGATGTTTACAGGTGCGTTCATCTGAATTCTCCGTTCATTTGATCCAAGGCAGGGTGTCAAGATCGACATTTCCGCCGGTGATAATCACGCCAACCCGCTTACCTGCGAATTGGTCCTTGTTCTTAAGCATAACCGCCAGAGGCACAGAACAACTGGCCTCGATCACGATCTTCATCCGCTGCCACGTCAGCTTCATCGCATCGATGATCTCATCTTCCGACGCTGTCAGGATATCAGTGACGTGGTTCGACACAAAGTGCCATGTCAGATCCTTGAGCGGCACTTTCAACCCATCGGCAATTGTATGGGGCGCATCATCTGCAATGATATGACCCGCCTTGAAGCTACGATAAGCATCGTCCGCCTGCTCAGGTTCAGCCGCAATAATCTGTGTTTCGGGCGCTATATTCGACAGTGTCAGGCACGTACCCGAGATCATGCCACCACCACCGATGGGGGCCACGACGATATCAACACCGTCGGTCTGCTCCATCAGTTCGCGGGAACAGGTGCCCTGACCAGCGATGACCCGAGGGTCATTATAAGGATGGACGAAGTTGCCACCTGTCGCTGCCTGAACATCAGCAAAGACAGCTTCTCGGCTTGTTGTTGATGGCTCGCACTCGGTGATGATTCCGCCATAGCCTTTAACCGCATCTTTCTTTGCCTGCGGCGCAGTGCGCGGCATGACAACGTTACAAGGAATGCCACGGCGACCTGCGGCATAGCTTAGGGACAAGGCATGATTGCCGGACGAATGCGTGCAAACGCCTTTCTTGGCGTCTTCCTCTGACAGCCCAAAAACCGCGTTGGATGCGCCGCGCACTTTGAACGCGCCAGCCTTTTGGAAGTTTTCACACTTGAAGAAGATCTCGGCCCCGATCAGGTCATTGAAGTACGACGACGTCAAAATTGGCGTGCGGTGGATGTGCGGCTTGATCCGCTCATGCGCGGCAAGCATGTCTTCAAATGTCGGGATGATCATAGTTGTGTCCAGCATCATGCGGCTTCCTTGTAATTCAGTGCCGGATTGGCGCGGTAGAATTCCTGTGCGGCTGCCACTCCAGAGCCTAGTTTGATGTCGAGGCCAAGGTCAGCCATGCACATTTCAGCGGTTGCCAGACCGCTCAGGGTCATAACATCTGTCAAACTGCCAAGGTGGCCGATACGAAACACCTTGCCCGCAACCTCTCCAAGCCCGACACCAAAGGCAACGCCATAGGTTTCGGCCGCATGCGTGACGATGTCGGTTGCGTTGAAGCCTTCGGGTGTTTTGATTGCGCTGACGGTGTCAGAATAAACGTCTGGCGAAGTCGCGCAAAGTTCCAGCCCCCAAGCGTCAACAGCATTTCGCACACCTTGGGCAATACGGTGATGTCGGGCAAAGACGTTGTCCAAACCTTCAGACAGAAGCATCTTGCAGGCCTCATTCAAGCCATTCATCAGCCCAACAGGCGGGGTGTATGGAAATGCGTTCGCCGCGTAGCCTTTCACCATGTCATGCACATCAAAGAACGTGCGCGGCAGGGTCGCAGTTTCGGTTGCAGCCATGGCCTTGTCACTAAACCCAACGATGGCCAATCCTGCACTAAGCATGAAGCCCTTCTGCGAGCCGGTGACGGCAACATCAACGCCCCAGTTGTCGAACTGAAAGTCCATCGAACCAATCGACGACACACCATCAACAAACAACATTGCCGGGTGGCCGGCATCATTAAGGGCCTTGCGCACTGCGGCGATGTCAGATTTTACGCCTGTCGCGGTCTCATTATGCGTGGCCAGGACGGCTTTGATGTCGTGGCCGGTGTCAGCTTTCAGAATTTCGGCATATTTATCTGCAGGAATTCCGTGTCCCCATGGCGTCTCAACGATATTGACGTCAAGCCCGTGACGCTCGCACATGTCAATCCAGCGATGTGAAAACATTCCATTACGCGCGGCTAAAATCTTGTCACCTGCGCTCAGTGTATTCGTCAAAGCAGTTTCCCATCCGCCGGTGCCGGTCGAGGGGAAAATGAAAACCTTAGCGCTTTCGCTCTTCAGTACCTTGCGCACGCCTTCACGCGCTGGATGCAGAATACTGCCAAAGAGGGGCGACCGGTGATCGATTGTCGGCATGTCACAGGCTTTGCGCAGGCTTTCGGGAATGTTCGTAGGTCCCGGAATAAAAACTGGGTTCTGAAAGCTCATGGTGTTCTCCCTTTCACGTTGAAGTAGATGTACAGGAGCAAAAGGCACATGGAAATTTTTTTGAAATCTTTTTTCAGAACCAGATTCTCACAAAGTTTCCCGTGATATCAGAGAGTTGAATTTTTCATACTATGAATTAATATTTCGAATGCTATTTGAAGCTCCATGAATGTCCAAGAAAACACTACCAATTCAAGTCGCCGTGCACGCGGGCGTCCGCGCGACTGGAACGACAAAACCGCCCAGAACACGATCAAATCGTTGGATCGTGCGATGGAGGTTTTTGAGTATCTGAGCAAGGCGCAGGGCAAGACGCTTTCAGAACTTGCCACAGATCTCGATCAGTCGCCGGCGACTGTCTATCGCATCCTTGTGACGCTTGAGGGTCGTGACCTTGTGGAGTTTGATGCTGAAGAGCAGGTGTGGCACATCGGCCCGCAGGCCTTTGTTATCGGCGCGCGATTTTTGCGGCGGACCAGCCTTGTTGACCGGGCACGTCCGATACTGCGCAAGTTGATGCATCAGACGGGCGAGACAGCCAATCTTGGAAGTGAGCAAACGGGACGCGTGCTGTTTCTAAGCCAGGTTGAAACTCACGAGACCATCCGTGCCTTTTTCCCTCCGGGGACAATGTCGCCCATGCACTCGTCTGGGATCGGTAAGGCTTTGTTGGCGCAGATGGACGAGGATAGACTTGACCGTACTTTGGATGGACGCGCGCTTCAGTCTTTCACCGAGCATACAATCACGGACATCGCAGCGCTGAAGGCTGATCTTGCCCAAACGCGCGATCGAGGTTTTGCGATCGATGGTGAGGAAAAAAACCTTGGAATGCGATGTATCGCAGCGCCGGTTTTCGACATGCACGGCGAAGCGGTTGCAGGTATTTCCGTCTCTGGCCCGACAAGCCGTGTTGGTAGTGCGCAGATAGAGTCCTTCAGTTCTTCCGTTATTGAAGCAGCGGAGCTTTTGACGCGTGCCATCGGTGGCACGCCACGCTGAAGCTTGCAGCAACACCGACCATGACATAAATCACCCTCATGACCACACGACCAATCCTGATCCACCCTGATCCGCGCTTAAAAACCGTGGCAGACCCTGTTGCAGAGGTTGATGATCCTCTGCGCAAACTGGCCGACGATATGCTGGAGACGATGTACGCCGCCCCTGGCATCGGGCTGGCGGCCCCTCAGGTTGGTATCCTGCAGCGGATGCTGGTGATGGATTGCGTCAAGGAAGAAAACGCGCCACCGCAACCGATGGTGTTGATCAACCCGGAGGTTGTGTGGAGTTCGGACGAAAAAAATGTCTACGAGGAAGGCTGCCTTTCGATCCCCGAGCAATTCGCTGATGTAGAGCGCCCGTCTGAGGTTGAGGTGACGTGGACCAATCTTGAGGGTGCCGCGCAGAGCGCCAAGTTCGATGGTCTTTGGGCAACCTGCGTGCAGCATGAAATCGACCATTTGAACGGCAAGCTTTTCATCGATTACCTCAAGCCACTGAAGCGCCAGTTGATCACGCGGCGTATGCAAAAGCTCAAGCGCGAAAAGGCACGGGCCTGAACGGCGTGGATGCTCTTGCAATTGTGCCTTGGCCGGACAAACGGTTGCGCATGCGTGCCGATCCGGTCGATGTTATTGCGGACGAAGCGCGTGCCCTTTGGGACCAAATGATTGCCATCATGGACGCGATGCCCGGATATGGTCTTGCCGCTCCTCAGCTTGGCGTCGTGCTACGTTTGGCGGTTGTCGATTGTTCAGTCGAGAGAGGGCAGGCGGTTCGAATGGCCAACCCGAAGATCATTTCGCAATCGGAAGACCTGTTTGAATGGGCAGAGGCTTCACCGAACTTGCCGGGTGTATCGGCCACTCTTGCGCGGCCTGCACGCGTAACCGTGAGCTATCTTGATGAAGACGGCGTTGAGCGTTCGAGAGAGTTTGTGGACGTGTGGGCCACCAGCGTGCAGCACCAGATTGACCATTTGAATGGCAAGATGTTCTTCGACAATCTGAGCCGGACAAAGCGCCAGATGCTTTTGAAGAAAGCGCGAAAGGGGTTGGCATGAGAGTTGTTTTTATGGGGACGCCTGATTTTTCGGTGCCTGCGCTTGAGGCTTTGCACGCCGCCGGGCACGAGATCGCGGCCGTCTACACGCAGCCGCCGCGCCCTGCAGGCCGTGGGAAAAAGGATCGCCCGACAGCGGTGCATGCCTGCGCGGAGATACTTGGCCTGCCCGTGCGTCATCCAAAGTCACTTAAGTCAGCCGAGGCGCAGGAGGCCTTTGCCGCCTTGGAAGCGGATGTCGCGGTTGTTGTGGCTTACGGCCTGATCCTGCCGCAATCCGTGCTGGATGTGCCAAGATTTGGCTGCCTTAACATCCACGCGTCACTCTTGCCACGCTGGCGCGGTGCAGCGCCCATTCATCGCGCGATCATGGCGGGTGATGCCAAGACCGGCATTGCCATCATGCAGATGGAAGCGGGCTTGGACACCGGGCCTGTATTGCTGGAAGGCGAAACCGCGATCGGTGAAGGGGAAACGACGGGCGATCTGCATGTTCGTTTGGCAGACATGGGCGCGGCGCTGATCACCGAAGTGCTCTCAAAACTTGTTACGCTGGTACCTCAGCCACAGCCTGAGGAAGGCGTGACGTATGCTGCCAAGATCGACAAGGCCGAGGCGCGGATCGATTGGAACAGACCCGCGCGGGAGATTGATCAACTGATCAGGGGGCTGTCGCCATTTCCCGGAGCGTGGTGCGAAATCTCGGGGGAACGGGTCAAGCTTTTGCGGTCCTGTCTGACCGAGGGCAAAGGTGGGCCGGGGGCGCATCTGGGCAATTTCAGAATTGCCTGTGGACAGGGTGCCATCGAAGTGCTTGAAGCGCAGCGCCAAGGTAAACGTGCCATGTCGCGGGAGGAGTTTTTGCGCGGCATGTCTCTGCCTGAGACGCTCAACTAAAGCTTAAGCCATCCAACCCGTTGTGATTGCACGCTCCCAACTGTCCGCGCCTTTCTCGCGGGCAAGCTTTACCATGTCGGTCGGATCATAAGGCACGGCGATCAGATCAGCCTGCCAGCGCCCGGCAACGAACTCAACAACGGCATACCGCGCATCGGGTGCACCGGTTTGCTGTACGAAATGTGGCTCACAGCGAATATCAAGATAGGCTGGACACCCAACCGAACCCGTGTTCACGACCATCGGTCCGTTCGGCAAGCGCACAACGCGTGGCGCATGCGTGTGGCCGCACAGGATGATCGGTGCTTTGATGCCGCCCGAGCGCGCCGCGACGTCTGGCAAATCGCGGGTGATCAGACGGTCATCCGGGCCACGGTAATCTAGCCAGTTCTCATCATCCTTTGCGGGCGTCGCATGACACAAAAAGACGCCATCGACCTCCAACGTCAGCGGAAATGATTTCAGCCAGCCGATGTGTCGGTCCGCGAGATCATCGATCACCCAAGCCTCCCAACGTCCCATCTCAGAGGCAGGTCGGTCAAAAAGCTGGCGGTCATGGTTTCCGCGCACAGTTGGGATATCAAGCTGCATCAGAAGGTCGGCAGTGCCTGCGGCATCAAACGGGCCGCTGACGGTATCGCCAAGGTTTACGATCTTGGTAATGCCCCGCCGTTCTATATCGGCCAGCACTGCTCTAAGCGCTGTGATGTTGCCGTGAATGTCGCTGAGTGCCGCTATGCGCATGGGTGGCCCTTTTCCAGAAAATTGCGAAGGCGCTGGGAAAGTACTGGCACAGCGCGGGCTTCGGTCAGGAACCAGCTGGTTTTGACAAGATCCCAACGCTCGCCTTCGTCGCCAAATCGCACTTGGGACGGATCAAAGTCAGGTTGGTGCGAGATGAAGAACCAAGATGTGCCGCTTTTGGATTGGCAGGCAAATGCATGGGTCAGATCGCCGCTTGAAAGACTTAACCCAAGCTCTTCATGAACTTCGCGTAACACACATGCTTGGGGTGTTTCGCCACGTTCTCTGCCCCCGCCGGGCAAGTCCCAATGGCCTGCATAGTCAAGGTTCTGAATGTCTTCTCTAAGAATGGAAACCACACTGTCCCCAACCAATATCGCCAGTTTCGCGCCGTGAAAATTCATTCGCGTTGATTGCACGGGCAGGGCGAATTTGCCATCCCAAACTCCTGCTGCTCGGCGTATACTGGTCCCATGCCCGCGCTATGCCGAGATTGTTTGACCACCTTTGATACCGGGTCCCGCTGCCCGGACTGCGGGCGACCGCGTATCATCTCGCATCCTGAGCTCTTTAATCTGTCGATCGCGCACATGGACTGTGACGCCTTTTATGCAAGCGTCGAAAAGCGTGACGATCCCAGCTTGCGGGACAAGCCTGTTATTATTGGCGGCGGACGCCGCGGCGTGGTGTCCACTGCGTGTTATATCGCGCGGATCAAGGGCGTGCATTCCGCGATGCCGATGTTCAAGGCTTTGAAGCTTTGTCCCGACGCGGTTGTCGTGAAAGGCCGGATGGGAGCCTATGTCGAGGCGAGCAAAGATATCCGCGCGATGATGGATGACCTGACGCCGGTAATTGAGCCGTTGAGCCTTGATGAGGCGTTTATTGACCTTACCGGAACGGTGCGGCTGCACGGAAAGCCCCCTGCGGTGATGCTGGCCGGGCTGGTCAAGCGCATGGAGGATGAACTGGGGTTGTCTGGGTCCATCGGCCTGTCGCACAATAAGTTTTTGGCGAAGGTCGCCTCTGATCTGGACAAACCACGCGGTTTCTCGGTGATCGGCAAGGCCGAGACGCAGGCGTTCTTGAGGCCACAATCTGTCAGCCTGATCTGGGGCGTTGGACAGCAAACAAAAGCTGCGCTCGACAAAGCTGGCATCCGTACGTTTACAGACCTGCTGCGTTGGGAAAAGATCGACCTTGTCGCGCGTTTTGGAGGAATGGGCGAGCGGCTCTATCACCTGGCGCGTGGTGAGGATTACAGGCGCATCTCAGCACATGCGCCGGTAAAATCAATCTCGAACGAGACGACCTTTGGAGAGGACACCTCTAGCCCTGACATCCTTGACGGGCATATTTGGCGTTTGGCGGAAAACGTGGCTGATCGCGCCAAGGCAAAGGATAAAGCCGGGCGCGTGGTAACGCTTAAGCTGAAACGGGCCAATCACAAAATTCTGACACGTCAAGTCAGCCTGACGGAACCCACCCAGATAGCAGACCGCATCTATCGTACGGCGCGTGACCTGTTTGATCAGGTGGGTGATGAGGGGCCTTACCGGTTGATCGGTGTGGGCATTTCCCACCTGACAAAAGCGGATATCGCAGAATCAGGAGGCGATCTGCTCGACCCCAATGCGCGGATCCGAGCAGAAGCAGAGCGCGCGTCGGATAGAATTCGTGAAAGGTTTGGGTCGGATGCAATCATCAAGGGGCGCGCACTGCGGTAGCGCCGGGCAGGTGAACCTGCCCAGCGTATTGCTTTAGATACAGCTTTGCGACAAAAGATCGTCCATCTCGTTTTCGGCGCCGCAAGTCATTGGTAGCGGGTCCTCCGCACCATCAAGCATAAGATCAGCGATATCCATTTCACCTGCCATTTCGACTTCCTCATCGTCCAAGTCGGCGTTTGTGGCCCAATCGTCAAACGCCTTCATAAAGGTATCGACAAGCTGCTCTTCAGAGGTTTCCCAGATCCATTGATCACCATCGCGCCTAAATTCGAAAGCCTCAGACAGATCGACATTGAAGTCAGTCAAACCGCAAGGCAGCGGAACGTCCATCATCGCAACATTTGGTTCATTCTCCGCGGCAGGCACATCGTCGCCTTCGTTGTCGGGTGTATCGTCTTCAAGTTCATCGGGAGCCGGATCCACAGGATCAACCTGATCGATTGGCTCTGGAACATAGGGAGCGTCAGGGGCTTCTGGCGTTTCATCTTCAGTGCTGTCCTCGGCAATCAGGTCATCGTTCTCGGCAGGCACATCGTCGCCTTCACTTTCGGGCGTGTCGTCCTCAAACGTCTGGTCATCGGGTACTGGGTCCAATGGATCGGCCTGATCGGTTGGCACTTGAGCGACGGGCTCGCCAGAGACCTCCGGCGTTTCATCGTCGGTGCTGCCGTTATCATCTTCAGCGATCATGTCGTGTGCATCCAAAACGCCTGTGCCCGGATCAAGCCAAGCGCTGATGTCGGCGTCTGTTGCGCCAAACACTTGCGTTACCATGATGGCCTCAAAATCTCCGGCGTCTCCCGTGAAGATGCCGGACTCGATGCCAATGCCGATGTCTTCAGCATCTGGGTTCAGGATGTTGGCGCGGTGGCCCGGGCTGTTCATCAGGCTTGCGTGAACTTGTGCCACATCGTCTTCAAAGCCCTCTTCACCGCGAACGCTTTGCCATCCGATGTTCTCCAGCGCCAGGGAGTTGCCTTCAAACGGATAGCCTGCCTCGATCATGCGATCTGACGGGGAGTTTCCGTTTTCACCGGCATGCGAAAATTCGTCTGCCGCCAGCATCCATTGGCTGTGGGTTTCCGCGGCTTCGTTTAAAAGCGTCACGGGGCGCAGCGGATCCAGACCAATCGCCGCGCGTTCGGCATTGATCAAAGCCAGCATGCCAAGTTCAAGTGGGTTTGCGTTGGACATCTTTTCAGTTCCTTTGCAATTTCAGGGAACTGCAGAAGGCACGGGTGGTATGGCTTGGTCGATGCGCAGCAAGATCCTGCTTCGATTCAGGCGCAGGCATGCTCAAATCAATCGCTGATTGCAGCGCAGGCATGCTGAGCATGGCCTTGCGTATTGTCAGCCAAGCATTGCTGAAAATCAGTCCGTCAAAGGACGTGCCCTTGGGCGAACTGGTTCCCCTTTTTGCGCTTGGCGTTCATGACCGGGCATGGCGATAAGTTCCTCAGAAAAGCGTAACGGTTCAATGTCGCCACTGATGCGGGCGCGATAAACCGGCAGGCTTTCGGCAACACGCATCACATAGTTGCGGGTTTCATTGAAGGGAATGTGTTCGATCCAATCCACGATGTCGATTTGTCCCTGGCGTGGATCGCCGCGGTTTCTCATCCAGCGCAGGGGCCGCCCGGGGCCAGCATTGTAACCTGCTGCAACCATGACGATGTTGCCATCGAAGATTTCCATCAACTCGTCGAGATACGCGGTCCCAAGGCGTGCGTTATAAGCGGGCTCGGACGTCAGACGCTGGCGGCTGTAAGGGACGTTCAGGTAATCAGCGACCGCTTTGGCGGTAGCGGGCATCAACTGCATTAACCCACGGGCACCAGCGCCGCTGGTTACGACCGGGTCAAACTCGCTTTCTCGGCGCGCGATGGCCAAGGCAAGTTCATGCGGAACCGGCATATTTATGACGCCCAATGCGGCAACTGGGAAATAGGCGTGCGGGATAACGATGCCACGTCGCGCGGCTTGCTTGCCGACCATCACGGCCAAGTGCGGCTCGTTACGCTCTAAAAGAAAGGAACCAAGGCTGCCGACTTCAGTCGCTGGCAGCGTTTCGGTCATGTGCCGCAAGAATTGCTCGGCGCGGTTTCTGTCACCGCTGTCCATGAAAAGCCGTGCGGCGATAAAGACTGAGCTTTCCGCAAAGGACGCTTCGCGCCAGTCCGGGAAGTCAGCGCGCCCGGTCAGCGTCATCTGCATGGGGAGTTCGGCGCGCTCAGCAGCAAGGAGGCCATAAAAGCTTGTCTGGTACTCTGCCCCAAAGGCGTAGGCCAAGCGCGCATTTTCGTCGTCGCCCAGCGCTTCGTAAGCACGGCCTTCCCAGTAGCCCGCGCGTCCAAGAGAAATTGGTGTCTCCACCGCGCCACGGAACCGTTTGAAGTGCTGAAGTGCTGCCTTGGGATCATTGCGATATGTCAGCGCAAGATATCCTGAAAGCCATTCAAGATCAGCAAAGTGCGATCCTTTTGCCAGCCCGTGTTGGGAAGCCAATTTATAGGCGCGATCGGTCCTGCCTGCGCGCATGTCAGAACGCGCAAAACTGCGGCGCCATCCGGCCCATTTTGCAGGTTCGCCCAATAGCTCTGCGGGCGTGTCCAACATCAGCGCAAGAGCGTCTTCTGTTTTGCCCTTGCGTGCCCGCCACTGCATCCTCTCGAAGGCAAGCCCGGGGTCACCTTTTAGC
>JABDJX010000046.1 GCA_013003245.1 Silicimonas sp.
GGATGGGGCCACGGATCATTCCGACAACGTCGAACATCGAAATAACCGAAACAAGCGTCGTGTCTTTGAACAATCCGACCGCGACGTTCACGATACCCGGGATCGAGATCTTGAGCGCTTGTGGCAGGATGATAAGACGCGTCGCCTGCGTGTAGTTCAGTCCAAGACTGTCAGCCGCCTCGTATTGCCCCTTCGGCAGAGCGGCGAGGCCACCCCGGATCACCTCGGCGATATAGGCCGAGGAGAACATCGTGATCATGATGATCACACGCAGGATCAGGTCGAAGTTCGAATTAGGCGGCATGAAGTATGCCAGCATCACGTTCGCCACGAACAGCAGCGTGATAAGCGGCACGCCCCGCACGAACTCGATGAAGACCACACAAACGCCCTTGATAAGTGGCATATTCGACTGACGCCCCAGAGCAAGCACGATACCCAGAGGAATGGACAAGGAAACACAGACTACACCAAGGATCATGGAGAGCATGAACCCACCCATGTCGCGCGAAGGCACAGCCTGCAGCTCAATCGGGATGATGCTGTTCAGACCGTTGGAAAGTGGGCCAAGCAGGTAAGCGAGCATCACGTAGATCGCGATAAGCGCTGTCACCAATGTTACCAACCCACCGTCTTCTGCGCTGTCATAGATCGCATAACCCACGAAAATCCCCATCGGAATGAAGAAGACGTAGGTGAAGATACCAGCGGCCCAGAACACAACAAACGGGATGATGTTGAGACCCTCTGAGCCAATGTTATTGGCAATAAAGACCAACTCACCGGCGCCTTTGAACAGCAACCAGGCAAGCCCAAGTCCCGAAATCAGGCCAACAGCCCCGGCCAAAGCGCGGCGCGGCGTGACTTCCATGCCTTCAACGAGGCGGAAGACCAAACCAGTTGCCACGATCGACGCAGCCACAAGCACGGGCAGCCAAAGGGTACCGCCCCAGATCAGCCAATACGCCAGGAAGGGGTAAAGGGCCGTCAGGATCAACATCTTGCGCGGAAGGTACTTCCCGAACAGCGCAGGCGCTGCTGCGACAAGCAGCAGCACGAACGCAATTGTTGGACGCCAGTATGAATCCGCCGGATATTTGAACCCGAAGACCATGTGGTCCCAGCGATCAACCAGTACAGCGAAACACGCACCGGTCTTGCCGGCCAGGATATCACGGCACTCACGGATCGACCCGGCATCCCAAACACCATTGAAGAACCACGGAAGGGCTCCTCCAACGATGCGGATGATCAAATAAAGTGCGACAATCGTCATGATGGTGTTGAACCATCCCGAGAAAAGGTTCTCGCGCGCCCATTTAACCATACCCGCCTCCATCGCCGGTGGCGGCGATGCGGGGATTTCTTCAGTACGTACGAAGCTTACGTTTTTTGCAGGTGTGTCACTCATATCAACGCTCCTGAAGCTTCATGCGGTTGTTGAAGATGTTCATGAAGAACGAGATCAACAGCGATACTGTGAGATAGAACAACATCAGCAGAAGGATGGTTTCAATCGCGCGACCTGTTTGCAGCAAGGTAATGCCGCCCAGCGTGCCCGTGACATCCATATAGCCCACCGCAATCGCCAGCGATGAGTTTTTGGTGATGTTCAGGTACTGCGAGATCAATGGCGGAATGATGACCCTCAAAGCCTGTGGCAGGACCACAAGGCTCATAATGCGGTTCGGCCGCAATCCCAGCGCACCAGCTGCTTCGGTTTGACCTTTCGAGATGGCCTGAATACCGGCGCGCACGTTCTCTGCAATGAACGCACCCGTGTAGATTGCCAAAGCAAACCAGAGCGCAATCAACGAGCCGAGAATGGTGATACCACCTCTGAAGTTAAAGCCTTGCAGGCTTGGGTAAGACAGGCTGATCGGGCTACCCGACACAAGCTGCATCAGAATGGCCGGGATGAAGAACAGACCAACAGACGGCCAAAAAGTTGGGATCATGCGGCCATGGTCGAAAAGCTGCTGTCGAGCATAGCGACGGAACAGGAAGATCCCGATAATGGACAGAATGAATGTAGCAATCACGATCATGCTACCGTCGCCAAGAACTGGCTTTGGCAGGTACACGCCACGGTTTGTGATAGCGACACTGTCAAACAGCAGCATCGAGGCCGTTGCGTCATCGCCTCGGAAATCCCTCGGAGCGGGCGCGGCGTTGATCATCACTGAGAAGATGATCAGGATCCAGATCAGCACGGGAACGTTGCGGAAGATCTCAACGTAAAAGGACATCAGCTTGCTGACGATCCAGTTGTTGGACAGGCGCAAAACACCGGCGATCACACCGAATATTGTAGCTGTTACACAGGCCAGGAACGCCACAATAAGCGTGTTTAGAAGGCCTACAACAGCGGCACGACCGTGGCTTGCCTGCGAGTCATACTCGATCGGTCGCTGGTTGATGTCGTATCCCGATGGCTCGCCGAGGAAGGCATAGGAGATATTAAGTCCTGCTTCCGTCAGGTTCCGCACCAGGTTGCCGCCAACGAACGCCATGAAGGCAATGATGGCCACAAGGGCAATGAATTGGAATGTTAAGGATCGGTATCGAGTGTCGTTCAAGAGCATTGAGAGCTTGAATGACCCGGCCGATGCCGTGACCGGTTGGTCGGCAAGTGTCGTCATGAGTGACGTTCCCCGTCGCAGTGGCGCTTATATTCGCACTCTTGTCGGTGCATGCGCGGTTCAAATCTGGCCTTCCCAGCTGACCAGAAAGCAAAAGGGCGCGGAGTGTTCCGCGCCCTTTCAGTCGTTCTTACCGGAATGGTGGCGAGTACAGAAGGCCGCCTTCAGTCCACTGAGCGTTCAGGCCGCGGGCCAGACCGATCGGTGTGGACTCACCGATGTTCTTTTCAAAGACTTCGCCGTAGTTGCCAGCGACGCCGATTGCGCGCTCAGCCCAGTCGCCGTCGAGACCCAGCATACCGCCAAGGTCACCTTCGGTGCCCAGCAGACGGTTGATCTCTGGGTTGTCGGAACCAGCAGCAAGCTCATCGAGGTTTGCTGATGTCACACCAAGCTCTTCAGCTGTGATGAGAGCGTTCAGCGTCCAGCGAACGATATCAGCCCATTCGTTGTCGCCGTGGCGTACAAGCGGACCAAGTGGCTCTTTCGAGATGATCTCAGGCATGATGACATGCGCGGATGGATCTTCGAAGTTCGCACGCTGAGCAGCCAGTGCGGATGCGTCAGTTGTGTAAACGTCGCAAGCACCAGCGTTGTACTGCTGTACAGCTTCAGCACCTGTTTCGATTGGAACCGGCTCGTAAGAGATGCCGTTCGAACGGAAGAAGTCAGCCAAGTTCAGCTCGGTTGTTGTGCCGGTCTGAATGCAAACTGTCGCACCGTCGAGCTCTTTCGCAGATGTCACACCCAGATCTGCAGGAGCCATAAAGCCCTGACCGTCATAGTAGTTAACGCCTGTGAATTCGAACTTCAGGTCAACGTCACGGCTGAACGTCCATGTGGTGTTACGAGCCAGCATGTCGATCTCGCCCGAAGCAAGCGCAGTAAAGCGTGTCTTGCCTGTTGTCGGTACGAACTCAACAGCGCTTGGATCGCCAAGAACCGCTGCAGCAACTGCGCGGCATACAGCCACGTCGAAGCCCTGCCAAACGCCATTTGCGTCTGGTTCAGCGAAGCCTGGAACACCAGTTGTCACGCCACAGTTCAGCGTGCCACGTGTCTTTACTTCGTCCAGTGTCGCAGCGTTAGCAACGCCAGCTGTCAAAGCAGCAGTTGCCAATGCGCCTAGGATTACAGTTTTTTTCATTAATACCTCTCCCAAAGTACCCGCAACTTTGCGGTCAACGAGGCCGTTTAGGCCTTTATAAAGAATATGACCGCGTGAGTTGCGGCCAAGTGCTGGTCAGTTTGGAGGGATTCACCCCCGAACGTCAAGGGCAACTGCCGCTTTTCTGAGCCAGCGAATTCTCTGGGCAAATCTGTTTAAAAACATGGCCTTAATGATAGGTGTTGCATAGTTATCAGGCGCTTTTGAAGAAACGTGCCGCATGAACAAAGGCTGCGCGCTTGGTTTCGGCCTGCGCATCTGCCTCCTCGTCGCGGCCCCACTGCTCATTTTGCCACTCTTCATCGATGCGCGATAAAGCCCACGCAGCTTGGGTATCTACCTCGTCAAGGGCCACTGCGACGGCCAAAATATAAGAACCTGAAAGCGTGACAATGTCGTGAAAGCCGGTGATTGCAAAATCACTCATCGGCGTCATGACGTTGCGTAATGCAGAAAGAGACTCGTCCGTTTGCGCCACTGGCATCACGCCTGAAGTGGTCTTTAGGCGAACATGAAAGGCATTTTCCACAAATCCGAGAATCGGATCCCAGCCCGCAGCTTGCTGATCGACCAATCCAAGTGGCCCGTCTGCACGGTAGCATAAAAGGTCCGTGCCAGCGTATCCGATCAAATGATCTTCGACTTCGCGGCGCTGCACCGAGAGCTTATCAATCGCGGAATTTGCCGACCGCGTCCAAGGCATCGTTCGCGGGTCCACACGCTCGGTTTGCGCCTCCCATTCGGACGCGATGTGCTGGGCCATTTCCATGGTCGGAACTGTGAGCAACGCCTTGCCCGGTGTGCGCACGTTTCGACCATCCAAGGTTACCGTGAAGCCGCCCTCAGCGGCCTCAACCTGGACGCTTGTCCAAAAACGCTTTGGCGCCCAATCGCTCACAACTCGTCCTCGTCAAACGGATCGACGGCAACATCCTCGGGATGCCAGTCCAGCATCTCCCACGTTCGCGCAAAATGCTCCGGCAAAGGCGCTGTCAAAGATAAACGATTGCCGGTAATTGGATGATCCAGATGCAGCGAGCGCGCATGAAGATGCAGCTTCTTGCTAATCTCGCCGCCCAACTGCGCGCCCCAGCCGTCGCCGAGGTTTTCCTGCGCCGAGCCGCCATACTTGCCATCACCAATTATCGGATGCCCTAGCTCCGCCATATGCGCCCGCAACTGATGCGTCCGTCCCGTGATCGGCACGAGGGCCACCCAGCTTACACGTTTGGCAAGCGAAGACAAAACCGCATAATCTGTAGTCGCGCGCTTCGCCCCCGGCGTCGCATCTACATCACGTGGATGTATGCAATGCATCTTTTCGCCTTCACCGCCGTCTCCACGACCACCGGCTTTCACCAAACCATACCGCACGGTCCCCATCAAAGGATGCGGTGTTCCAGCCACAGCAGCCCAGTAGATCTTGCGAGTGTCGTGCGAACGAAACGACTCCGAAAGAGCCGCTGAAGCCTTCCGCGTACGAGCCAAAAGCAAAACCCCGGATGTATCCTTGTCCAACCGGTGAACAAGCCTCGGCTTTTCATCCATCCCGAACCGCAGCGCATCACCCAGGCCATCCACATGACGCGTTTGCTTGCTACCTCCTTGCGTCGCCAACCCCGGCGGCTTGTTCAACGCAATCAAATGCTCATCCCGCCAAATCACGCAGGACTGAATCATCTCCGCATCTGCATCAGACACTTTCGAGCGCACAATCCTTGGCGCCGCCGTATCAGGCAATGGAGGAATGCGAACGCTTTGCCCAGCCTCAAGCCGCGTGGCAGCCTTCACTCGCCCTCCATCCACGCGAATTTCACCCTTTCGGCACATCTTCTCGATGCGCCCCTGCTGCACGTGCGGAAACTGACGCCTAAACCAACGATCAAGCCGCTGATCCGCGTCGTCTTCGCCTACCGTAAGCGTCTGAACCGCACTCATGTCAAAAATCCCCGTGCGACCCAAAGGCCCGCCATCAAACCAGCAATCGAAAGAAAAACCGACAACCCAACATATAGCGCGGCTTGTGCTATCTCACCGCGCTCATAAAGCGTCACCGCCTCCAACGAGAACGCCGAAAACGTTGTGAACCCACCAAGAAAGCCAGTCATCACCAAGGGCGACATCCACGTCAGCCCACGCTGAGCTGCCAAAACCACGAACACACCCATCAGGAACGACCCCAAGACATTCACCGTGATTATGGCCACCGGAAAGCCGTGACCTACGGTGCGCACAATCGCAAGCCCAACGCCATAGCGCGCCATCGCGCCCAAGGCACCGCCCAAGCCGACTGATAAGAAATGTCCCAACATGGCGCGTGCTGTCGCCTTTGGACGAGCCATTGTCAACTCTCGCCGCGTTTCGCCCGAAGTTTCACAAAGAAATCCAACCGCTTTTTCAACTCACGCTCAAAGCCTCGCTCACGGGGTTGATAA
>JABDJX010000050.1 GCA_013003245.1 Silicimonas sp.
CACAAGCAGTATGAGGACGGCGATTACTTCACCCATTGCCCCGGTCTGGTGCCCTCTGCCGCTAAGTGGATGATCGAAAAGGGCGTCAAGGTTGTCGGCCACGACACCCAAGCCAACGACCACCCGCTTGCTACCGCCATCGGTCCGCACGCAACGGTCCGCTGCACCCGCATCTGGCTGAAGAGTATAAGGAATGGTCCGGCGGCATTGCCTGGGACGAGGCATTCCCGGAGTGGGAACCTGTGCATAACCTGCTGTTCAACCAAGGTATTCTGGGCATTGAAAACGTCGGTGGTGATCTGGATTCAGTGACCGGCAAGCGCTGTACCTTCGCGTTTTTCCCATGGAACTGGGATCGCGGCGATGGCTGCATCATCCGTCTGGTCGCGATGATGGACAAGGGCCAGCAGTACCGCATTGAGGCCGGGGAAGACTTCTGATGCTGATCAAGCGCTTTGCCGATGCAGTACCGTATGAGGCGCCAAACCATTGGGATGTCAGTGGTTTGCGTCTGCAAGGCTTCGAGGATGGCGGGCCGGAAAATCAGTGGATCGGTTTCTCGCAGTTTCTGCCGGGAGGCGGTGCAGGGCCCGATAGCACACCGTTTGAAAAGGTCTATGTCGTGCTGGAAGGCGAAATGACCATCGAGTGGGACGGCAGCACTGAAGTGCTGCGCGCGATGGACAGTTGCACTGTACCTCCCGGGCAGGAGCGGCGGATCGAGAACCGCTCGAACCACGTCTGCAAGATGCTGGTGGTGATCCCATACCCTGAAGGAGGTCGGCCGACATGAGCCTTTCTGATCCGCTGAAATTTTTTGATGTCTCCGGCAAGGTCGCGCTGATCACCGGGGCCTCAGGTGCCTTTGGCGCTGTTGCGGCGCAAGTGCTCGCGGGAGCCGGTTGCAAGCTGGTGTTGGCCGGCGGCAATATTGAAGCGCTTGACGCGGTTGCCAAACCCCTGCGCGAAAATGGTACAGAAGTTACGACAATTTACGAACGGCCCACAGATCAGGAAGCCTGTGAGGCCATGGTGGACGTTACGGTCGAGACCTTTGGCAGCGTCGATATTTTGGTGGTCGCGTCAGGAATGAACAAAGTAGCCAAGATTGGCGACATGGCTCCTGAAACTTTTTCGCAAGTCATGGACGTCAACGTCACGCAAAGCTGGCTTCTCGCGAGAGCGGTGTCCGAACAAATGGTCAAACAAGGCGACGGAGGTAAAATCGTCCTCATGTCTTCTGCACGCGGCCTTTTGGGCCATCCGGCGGGCTACACGGCCTACTGCGCATCCAAATCGGCTGTTGATGGGATCACCAAAGCGCTTGGATGCGAGCTTGGGCCAACAGGTATTACGGTAAATGCCATTGCGCCAACGGTCTTCCGCTCGCCGCTAACTGCATGGATGTTTGAGGACACGGACGAGGCAAAGGCGGTGCGCAGTGGTTTCCTAACTCGCGTTCCAAAAGGGCGCTTGGGGGAACCCGAAGACCTTGCTGGACCACTGCTGTTCCTCGCCTCCAAAGCGTCTGACTTTTACACCGGCCACATCCTTTACGCTGACGGAGGTTACACCGCCGGATGAGCAAGATCGCGGTCATAGGGGGCGGCCTGATGGGCCACGGCATCGCGCTGACCATGGCGCGCGCCGGGCATGACGTTGCCGTCACCGATCCGTCTGCCGAGGCATTGGCCAGCGTACCTGCGCGCATCGCTGAAAGCCTGAAGCCCCTGATGGCGGCAGATGAGGCAGAGGCTGTATTAGGCCACGTGTTCCTGTGTCCGACGCTGTCGGAAGCGGTGTCAGAGGCAGATTTTGTTTTCGAGGCCGGACCGGAGAAGCTTGATATCAAGCACGCGATTTTCGCCGATATCGAAGCGCACGCGCCAACCGATACCATCCTTGCGTCCAACACATCCGTGATCCAGATCACCAAGATCATGGCGCATCTTAAGGGCCAGCACCGCGCGATGGGCACGCACTGGTGGAACCCGCCGCACATGATCCCTTTGGTCGAAGTGGTAAAGACGGAATGGACCGACCCGGCCCATGCGCAGTCCATGTTTGATCTGTTGGCAGACGCGGGCAAGACGCCGGTGATGGTGGAAAAAGACGTCCCCGGGTTCATTGGCAACCGGCTGCAGCACGCGCTTTGGCGCGAGGCGATCAGTCTTGTCGAAAACGGGATTTGCGACGCCGAGGCCGTGGATACGGTGATCAAGGCCAGCTTTGGTCGCAGGCTGGCAGTGCTGGGGCCGCTGGAGAACGCCGATCTGGTCGGCACGGATCTAACGCTCGACATTCATGAAAACGTGCTCTTTGATCTGGAAGACAGACAGGGACCATCGCCCTATCTGCAGCAATTGGTCAAGGAGGGCCGGTTGGGCATGAAATCGGGGCAGGGGTTCCGGACATGGAGCGAGCAAGAGGCCAAAAAGGTCCGCGCCAAAGTTGGCAGCCACCTGCAAAAGCTTGAGACGATATTGAAGGACTAAAACGAACGACGGCTCGCAACAGAGGCCGCAAGGGAGGAAGACATGAAACGCAATTCACAGACACGCCGCGGGTTTCTGACGGCCAGTGCTGCGGCACTGGCGACACCCGCCATTTTGCACGGAACGCGCGCCTATGCGCAAAACAAGACGCTGAAAATCGGCTATGTCAGCCCTGCGACAGGGCCGCTGGCTGGTTTTGCCGAGGCCGATGACTACGTGGTCGAGGGCATCCGGCAGGCCTATGCGGGGGGCATTGAAAACAACGGCTCAAGCTGGGGCGTCGAGATCATGATGCGCGACAGCCAGTCCAACCCGAACCGCGCCGCCGAAGTCGCCGCCGATCTGATCCTGGGCGAAGAGGTCGACATCATCGTCGCCGCCGCAACGCCGGACACGACCAATCCGGTGGCCGATCAGGCCGAGATCAACGAGGTGCCCTGCATCACGACAGACGCGCCGTGGCAGCCCTATTTCTTTGGCCGCAACGGCAATCCGGCAGAAGGCTTTCAAAGCACCTACCACTTCTTCTGGGGGCTGGAAGACGTGATTGGCGTCTTCCTTGATCTTTGGGGCCAAAGCGGTGTGGCAAAGTCGGTTGGCGGGCTTTTCCCCAACGATGCAGACGGCAACGCCTGGGGGGATGCTGAACTTGGCCTGCCAAAGCCGTTGGCCGATGCGGGCTACACCCTTGTTGATCCGGGCCGGTACCAGCCTTTGTCGGATGACTTCTCCAACCAGATCGCTGCGTTCCGCGATGCGAACTGCGAGATTGTTACTGGCGTGATGATCCCGCCTGACTTTGGCACCTTCTGGGCGCAGTCTGCACAGCAAGGGTTCGCGCCAAAGGTGGTGACCGTTGGCAAGGCGCTGCTTTTCCCGACGGTGATCGACAGCTACGGCGACCGGGCCGATGGTCTGACATCCGAGGTGTGGTGGTCTCCGAACCACCCGTTCAACTCGTCGCTGACCGGCACCTCCGCGGGCGATCTGGCCAATGGCTATACCGCCGCCACGGGGCGTCCCTGGACCCAGCCCATCGGCTTCCGCCATGCCCTCTTCGAAGTGGCCGCCGACGTGATCAAGCGCGCCGAGGATCTTGAAGACCCAGAGGCCATCACGGCGGCGATTGCGGCGACCAACCTTGAGACCATCGTCGGCAAGGTTGACTGGTCAAGCGGGCCTGTGCCGAACGTCTCGAAGACACCGCTTGTCGGTGGTCAGTGGCAGAAAGAGGGCGACAGCTTTGATCTCAAGATCGTCGCCAATGCCTCTCAGCCAGATATCCCGCTGACTGGTGATCTGAAACTGATCTAAAGCACCTTGCCGCGCCGCCTGATCGGCGCGGCATTCTTCAAGAAAGCGCGCATGTCCCCCATCCTGCACCTCAATGGGCTTTCCAAATCCTTCGGCGCGGTCACCGTTGCCGACGATCTGAGCTATGAGCTGGCAGAGGGCGAGGCGCTTGGCATCATAGGCCCCAATGGCGCGGGCAAGACGACGATGTTTAACCTGATCACCGGCACGCTGGCACCGGGAGGCGGGACGATCCATTTTCAGGGCGAGGATGTCACCCGCCACTCCGCTGCGCGCCGGTGCCGGGCGGGGATCGCGCGCAGCTTTCAGGTGCCGCAACCTTTTTCGGGCATGACCGTCTTTGAGAACGCGATGATCGCGGCAACGCAAGCCGCTGGTCTATCGGGGCACGAGGCCGAAAGGCACTGTCTTGAGGTGCTGTCTCAGACAGATTTAATCAACAAAGCCAACACGGTATCGGGCAGTCTTACACTTCTTGACCGCAAGCGTCTGGAGTTGACACGCGCGCTTTGCGCAAAGCCCCGACTGCTGTTGCTGGACGAGATCGCGGGCGGGCTGACCGATGGCGAATGCGTCTCGCTTATTCAAACCATTAAGGACATTCGCGCAAATGGCGTTTCCATTGTCTGGATCGAGCATGTCGTCCACGCGCTTTTGGCGGTCGTGGATCGGCTGATCGTCATCGATTTCGGCAAGAAGATTGCGGAGGGTGATCCAAAGACAATCATGGCCAGCCCGGAAGTGCAGGAGATTTATCTGGGGATCGAAGTCGATGCCTGAGCCGATCCTGTCCTTGCGCGGCCTTGACGCCCACTACGGAGATTTTCAGGCGCTTTACGGTGTCGAGATGTCGCTGGACGAAGGCGAGGTGCTGTCGATCATCGGATCCAACGGTGCGGGCAAGACCACGCTTTTGCGGTCCGTTTCCGGATTGATGTCGAATGCCGCAACCCAGATTGCGTATCGCGGCGGTCCGATAGGCGCGTTGCGTGCAGATCAGGTGGCAGCGCTTGGCATCGCTCTGGTGCCCGAGGGACGACAGCTTTTCCCGTCGCTTTCGGTCGAAGAGAACCTGTTGATCGGTGGACGGTTGAACCGCAAGGGGCCGTGGTCGCTGCAAGCGGTCTTTGATCTGTTCCCGGTGCTGGAAGAGCGCCGCGCGATGCCATCGACGGCCCTCTCGGGCGGGCAACAGCAGATGGTCGCGATTGGCCGCGCGCTGATGTCGAACCCTGATCTGATCCTGTTTGACGAGATTTCGCTGGGCCTCGCCCCGGTCATCATCAAGTCGATCTACGACGCCTTGCCGGGCATCGTGGGCGAGGGGATGTCAGCGGTGATCGTCGAGCAGGACATCTCCAAGGCTCTATCGGTTTCCGACCGGGTCTATTGCCTGCAGGAGGGCCGCGTGACGCTGGAAGGCGCCTCGGCCACGGTCTCGCGCGATGCCATCAGCCACGCCTATTTCGGGGTCGCCTGATGGATTGGATCAATGCCATTGTTCAGGGAACGTTGCTGGGTGGGCTTTACGCGCTTTTCGCCGCTGGTCTGTCGCTGATCTTTGGCGTGATGCGGTTGGTGAACATCGCGCATGGGGATCTGATTGTGCTTGCCGCCTACCTTGGCCTGACGGTTGTTGCGGGCACCGGTGTGCATCCGCTGCTTGCCCTTGGGTTGGTGGTGCCGCTGATGGCCGGGATCGGTTATGCCCTGCAACGGGGCATCCTGAACCAGACGTTGGGCGATGATCTGCTGCCGCCGTTGCTGGTCACCTTTGGCCTGTCGGTGATCCTGCAAAATGCGTTTCTTGAGCTTTACACGGCTGATCCGCAAAAGATGAACGCCGGTGCACTGGAGACGGCGAGCGTCGCTTTGGGCGGCCTGTCCTTGGGTGTACTGCCGCTTTTGACCTTTGCCATTGCGGTAGCCGTGATCGCCGGATTGCAGTGGATTTTCTACCGTACCGCCCTTGGCCGCGCCTTTCGCGCCGTGTCTGACAATCAGGACATCGCCCAGCTTATGGGTCTGAACAAGCGCCACATCTTCGGGCTGGCAATGGCGCTGGCGCTGGCGGTCACGGCAATTGCGGGCATTCTGTTGGGCATTCGCACCAGCTTTGATCCCACGGCGGGCAGCGCGCGGCTGATCTTTGGTTTTGAAGCGGTGATCATCGGCGGGCTTGGCAACCTGTGGGGCACGCTGGCGGGTGGTGTCATCCTTGGTGTGGCGCAAACCATTGGCGCTAAGATCGATCCCGGCTGGCAGCTTCTCGCAGGGCACGTTGCGTTTCTGGTGGTGCTGGCGGTGCGGCCCAACGGACTTTTCCCAAGGATCAGCGGATGAGTGTCGCTGATTTCACCGTCTCGCGCACCTCGCGCGCAGCCCGCATCGCGGCAATGTTAGGCGCGCTCATTCTGCTCGTTCTGATCGCCGCTCCATACTGGGCGGGGCGCGCCGACATGCGGCTGATGGGCGAGCTTTTCCTATACCTTGCTCTGGCCAGCCTGTGGAATCTGATGGCGGGCTATGCGGGCCTTGTGTCCGTGGGCCAGCAAGCCTTCGTCGGTTTTGGCGGCTATATGCTCTTTGCACTGACGATTTTCGGCGGACTGCACCCGGTCGTTGCCATTGCGGGCGCGGCCGTGCTTGGCGCGATGATCTCGGTGCCGGTCGCGGCGCTGATATTCAGGCTGCGCGGGGCCTATTTCGCCATTGGCACCTGGGTCATGGCCGAGGTGTTCCGCCTGTCATTCGCGCAAGTCTCAGCCTTGGGCGGCGGGTCCGGCTCATCTTTACCGGTCGATATCGTGCGCTCGCTGGCCAGTTCGCGCTCGGGGCGCGAGGCGCTGGCCTATTGGATGGCGCTTGGCGCTGCCGTCGTGGTGATTGCCGCCGTCTATCTCTTCCTGCGCTCGCGCCGTGGCCTGGCCCTAACGGCGATCCGCGACAACGAGCTTGCGGCGGCCTCTCTGGGCATCGACATCTGGCGTACCAAGTTTGCCGTCTATGTCGTGACCGGCGCGCTGACCTCGATGATCGGTGCGCTGATCTTCCTGCAAAAGCTGCGCATCTCGCCGGATGCCGCGTTTTCGGTGAACGACTGGACCGCCTTTGTCATCTTCATCGTCGTCATCGGCGGGATTGGCACCATCGAAGGTCCGATCATCGGCACGCTGATCTTCTTTGCTTTGCGCGAAACACTGGCCGAGCTTGGAACGATCTATCTGATGGTTCTGGGTGTTGTGGCCATTGTGGTCATGCTCAAGGCCCCAAAAGGCGTTTGGGGACTGGTGCGCGAGAAATTCGATCTGCAACTCTTCCCGCTGGGCTACCGCGTTGTGGCACCTTCGAAAAAGGAAACCTGAGATGGCCAAACAAAAGACGATCATCACCTGTGCTGTGACCGGCTCGATCCACACACCGACCATGTCGGATGGCTTGCCGCTTTCCACCAACGAGATTGCAGAGCAGGCGATTGCGGCGGCAGAGGCAGGCGCGTCGATCCTGCATCTGCACACGCGTCACCCGGAAGACTTTCGCCCGTCTGTTGACCCTGATAACTATGCGCCCATTCTGGGCCGGGTAAAGCAATCGACAAATGCGGTGGTGAACATCACCACGGGCGGTGCGCCGACCATGCTGATCAAGGAACGGATCAAGGCAGCGACGAAATTCAGCCCCGAGATGTGTTCGCTGAACATGGGATCGATGAACTTTGCGTTTCATCCGCTGGCCAAACGCTATGACACGTGGAAATACGACTGGGAGAAGGACTATGTCGAAGGGTCTGAGGCGAACATCTTTCGCAACACCTTTGCCGATATCCGCGAGGCCGCAGAAACCCTTGCGCCGCACGACATCAAGTTCGAGCACGAATGCTATGATGTGGGTCACCTCTATAACCTGAAATTCTGCATGGACATCGGGCTGTTCAAAGCTCCGGTCTTCATCCAGTTCATCTTCGGCATTCTGGGCGGCATCGGGC
>JABDJX010000073.1 GCA_013003245.1 Silicimonas sp.
ACATCCAGATTGGTCTGCATCTGGATCATTTGGTTTCTCCCGACTTCCGAGGCCGCCTGTTCAGGACATTGACCCCGGGGTTTCGCTCAAACCGGAAAATGCATGCCTAGTCGGCAAGCACCTCCCAGCGTTTGGTTTTCGAAATCGGCAGACATTCCTGTATACGGACGATGTCGCCAACCTTGAAAGAGTTTGCCGCGTCATGGGCGCGGTATTTCTTTGTCTTACGAATGGTCTTTTTCATGACCGGGTGCGTAAAACGACGTTCAACCAGAACAGTGACAGTTTGCTCGTTCTGATCGCTGGTAACGGTGCCTGTGAGGATACGTTTGGGCATATTCTTAAGCCTCCGCAGCGGCAGCGGCCGCTTTTTCGTTCAAAATTGTCTTTACACGGGCAGCATCACGGCGCACCTGACGCATACGTGCAGTGTTTTCCAATTGGCTGGACGCCTGTTGGAATCGGAGGTTGAAGGCCTCTTTTTTCAGATTGGTCAGTTCTTCGCGAAGCTGATCCGGCGTTTTATCACGCAATTCCTGAGCATTCATGGCTCATAGTTCCTTTTTCAACAGTCACCGGAGGGCGCCCGAGGGGTGACCCTGCATCCGATGGAGTTCAGGTGAAGACCGCCGTTTAGGGGGGAATCGGACCTATGGCAAGCCTTAATTCCCTTTGTCGCCGACGGGTCAAACTCAGGTCGCAATCCCGCGTTAACTTAAAACTGTAGTTGTTAAGTGGTGAGCCCGTGTTTGAGCCTCTGAATAGAGAATATACCAGTGTTGAGATATTGGGTTGGGAGAACGATGCCCTTGCCGTCAGCCGGGGCGTTGAGGCGCTCAAAAACCATCTTCAAGCGAACCGTCACGTTCCGGCCATCTGGCGCGATGTTCATAAGCGGTGTCGCGCAGAGCGCCACATCTCTTTAATACAATGGATCGAAGACACGATGCCGCCCGGGTCAGGAAAACGAGCGCGTTTGCCAAAGGCTTTTTCGCCCAAGCACAGCCTATCGATCTGGATACTTTATCAGGCTGCCGATCTGGACTGTCCTGCAGACCCGCCATTTCGCGGAATTCAGTTCGTGTAAGTGCGCCGACCCCGTTGTCGCCTCCAAGCGAGTGGCTCCCGGAGTATTTCCGCCAAGAAGAAACGGCATGATAGGTTCCCAACTTGTGCCATTTTTTAAAGGCAGGCTGGCCAGCATGATCTTTTCCCGCGCCCCGTTTGTTTCAGACGACATGCAATCCTGGATTGCCGATTGCTTTGACTGGTTCGATGCTCGGTTCAGGCCACCTGCCAAACCAATCTTGCCGACCACGACCTTTTTCACTGCTCCGGGCGGCAAGGATGAGGCGACAGCGCGGCTTGTGTTGAAGGACGTCTGCCGGTTGTTGGAGTTTGAGCACCCGATTGAACTGGTGCCGTTGGATCGGCCATCGGCAGAGTATCGGCTGGACTATCAGGCGCTTTCGGAAGTCGCAGGGACCTATCAGGAGACCGAGGACGGACGGATCATCAGTTATGATCCCGAGCAGATGCACCATCCGCTGCGGTTCATCAACACGATGGCCCATGAGGTGATGCACGCCCGGCTGTCGGGTCTGCAGGATCAGGTGCCAGGTGGCTATGAGGCGCACGAGTTGGCGACCGACCTGGGATGCATCATTGCGGGGTTTGGAGTGTTTCAGCTTCAGGCAGCGGATGATGCCGGATGGTCGGGGTATCTGACACAGCCTTCGCGGGCCTATGCTTTGGCGTATTTTCTGCGTGATCGGGGACTTGGGATCGACACGGTTGCAGCGCACTTGTCACCGCGCACGCAAAAACTGCTGAAGCGCGGATTTAGGGCCGTTCAGGGATAAAGTGTGAATGCGGACCAACTCAGGTGCAGCTATTGCCAAGGTCGCCCATCTGGAAAGCTGGTCCGAAAGCACGATGTTCGCCACCCCCGTTTTGGGCTGCCAAATTGGTGCCCAACAGGCGCCACAATCGTCGGTTTGAAATCCAAGAATGACGGGTTCAAGACCGCAGTACATCCATGAGATCGACGCACTGCGCGGAATCGCTGCACTTTCGGTCGCCTGCGTGTTTCATTTGTTTTTGATGTTTGGAGCAAAGTTCACGGGCCCTTTGGATGGGCTGCCGGTATTAAGTTGGCTCTACAACGCCGGATGGACCATGGTCGATCTCTTCTTTGTCGTATCGGGCTATGTCTTCGCTCACGTTTACCTTGCAGAAAATGCCTTAAAAACTGGCGTTACGGGTAAATCATTTTTTGTAGCGCGATTTGCAAGACTGTATCCGCTGCACATCTTGACCATGTTCCTTGTTATTCCACCCATCGCCTTGGGTGTCGTCACTCAAGGGCTGCACGACAATCTCGATCTATACCATTTCGTATTGAATCTGTTGATGCTTCAGGGAAGCGGTTTGAATGACAGGTACAGTTTTAACGTTGTTTCGTGGTCGGTAAGTGTCGAGGTCTTGTGCTACGTCCTCTTCTTCGTCGCTGCGCGCGCCGGAGCCGGAGCACTCTTCCTGACGGCCATGTTCGCAATCTTCGTTGGGGTTTGGTTAACCTTGGAAGACAATATGTTGACCTCGAATTTAGGGCGTGGCCTGAGTGGCTTTTTTGCGGGCTACTTTGCATGGCGTTTGCGCAACCTGAACATCCCGTCAAGTGTCTTGGTTCCTTGCATTATTATCCCAATTTTATGGGTTCCAAACTTCATCAACTTTGGCACCTTTTTGGGGCTAACCGCCTTCCCGGCTGCGGTGCTGCTCGCGCAGCGATTGCCCTTTTTGGGCGCACGTTTTTTTCGTTGGCTAGGGGATCGAAGCTATTCAATCTACCTTTGGCACCCGGTGGTCTACTTTTCTGCCAAGGCCTATATTCCGAATTTCCATGGTTTCCGTGAAGATCATCCCTTTTTGCTAGCAGGGGGTGCGATTTTTGTTGTGCTTGCCCTGTCCGATCTTGGGTATCGATACTTCGAAACGCCAATGCGAGGTTTGATACGCGGGAAGCTGAATGGGCAAGCTAAGCCCCGGAAAGAAGCGCTTAACCCCGTTTGAATTGGTTCCCTATACCGACGCAAATGGACTGCCCACCTAACTGCGCGCCTTGAGATACATCGCGATCAGATGTTCCAGCATCTGCTCTAGCGAGCCGCCCACCTGGCGTTCGGAAAAGGCGACGCCGAGGATGCCGGTCAGGCTGGCCCAGAGCATGGCCATGTCGGCGGCGTGTTCGTCTTCTTCACCCTTGTCATAGAACTGACGAGTTGCGGTTTCCATCAGGCCGAAGAGGCGCAGGATCTCGCTGTGGTAGGCTTCTGACGTGGTGTGATCGTCCTTATAGCGGTAGGACATGATCGCGTCCCACTCAAAGGGATGAGCTTTGACAAACTCGCCAAACAGGATGCCCAAGGCCTTCAGTTGCTGGGCGACGTCGTCTTGACGCGCGCCTTGCTGGCAGTGGTCATAGAGCATTTCCAGTGTCTGGGCGTTCATTTGTTCGACAAGATCATCCATGTCGTCAAAGACCTGATAAAGCGTGCCGATGGTATAGCCCATGCGTGCGGTGACCTTGCGGCCAGAAAGGGCGTTGATTCCCTCACTCGCGACGATCTCGCGGGCTGATTCAAGCGCCAACTGGGTCAATTCCGGTCGGGTATGATCTGATCTTCTGGCCATAAATCAGAGACTTACACGAATTCCACTGGAAATCACAGAGTTTTTCTTGAACGGTGTTCATAAATCTACTACGTTTAATTGAGCAGTGATTAATTAATGATGGAATGTACCAATGACAGACGCCACGTTTGATGCCCACAGACCGACAGACCTTAGGTCTCGCGCAATTGCGATTGCATGGTGTTCAATCCTTGGCGGTGCGCTGAGCGGTGCTGTCATGGGGTTGTGGTCGTTCAATGGGCCATTCCCGACGCCGGAATGGATTGGAGATTATGACGCGCTGCCCAGACGGTTCCTGCGTCTGGCGCATGTGGCGATGTTTGCGCTTGGCTTTCTGCACATGCTTGTGGCGCGCCAAATTTCCGAAGCACCGGTTGGCCCAAAGTTGGACAGCCTCGCGCTGAACGCCATGGCGGTGGGTAACATCGCCATGCCGACGATCCTGATCGCTGCTGCCCTTTGGGAGCCGCTGAAGTTTCTCACACCCATCCCGACAACTGCCCTGACCATTGCCTTCGCGATTGCCGCGCTCAGCGCCATTCGCCGTTTCAAAGGAGAGATCAAATGAACCGTAAAAATCTAGAGACTGAAATTCGCGCCATCATCACCCGTGTGACCGAAGAAGATGCTTTTCGCGTCGGGCTGGATGAAAATCTGGCTGACGCCACGGGCCTTGATAGCTTGGGTCGTCTGGAGTTGCTTTCGGAGATGGAAGAGAAATTCGACTTCACCATTTACGATCTGGACACCGACAAGATCTCGACGATTGGCGGCATGCTGCAGATCGTGGAAAAAGCCATGCTGGAGGTTGTGTGATGCGGATTGGTTTGATCGCAATGAGCGGTGTCCGTGTGCGGACCGAAAAGCTTGCCACGCTTGGCGTGACACTTCCGGGATTTGTCAATCGGGGCAAGGTGATTGCTTCGCTGCCCAGCCTTGGCCTGCTGACCGTGGCGGCGCTGACACCACCGGATGTTGAGGTGGAGTACATTGAATATGATGCGCTGCCTGATGAAGACGCGCCGCTTGAGCGCTTTGATCTGGTTGGCCTGTCGTCGTTTACCGCGCGGATTGAAGCGACCTATCAACTGGCGGATCGGTATCGCGAGATGGGAGTTCCCGTGGTTTTGGGTGGGCTTCATGTCTCGCTGATGCCCGACGAGGCTGCGGAGCATGCGGATGCTATTGTTGTCGATGGGGCCGAAGGGGCATGGCCACAGCTTGTCGAGGACTTCAAGGCGGGCTGCATGAAGGCGCGCTACCAAGGCCTGCGCAAGGATGTGTTCAAGCCGGACAATTACGTCAAACCGCGGTTTGATCTGCTGAAGGGGCGTCCGTACAATCGCGTGACCGTGCAAACCTCGCGCGGGTGTCCGATCAATTGCGAGTTCTGTGCGGCCAGTCTGCGGATTACATCAAGCTTTCAGCAAAAACCGGTAGATCTGGTGATCGAGGAGTTGAAAGCGGCGACCGAAGTGTTCGAAAGCCCCTTCGTTGAGTTTGCCGATGACAATACGTTTGTGAACAAGAAGTGGGGCAAGCAGTTGCTGCGCGAAATGGCGCCACTCAATCTGCGCTGGTTTACCGAAACGGATATATCGGTTGCCGACGATCCCGAGCTTTTGGACCTCATGGCCAAGGCGGGGTGCAAGCAGATCCTGATTGGTTTGGAGAGCCCGACCGTTGGCGGGTTAATGAACCTTGATCCGCACAACTGGAAAGCCAAGCGTTTTGACAACTATCTGTCGGCAATCTCGCGCATTCAGGCGGCGGGTATAAGCGTGAACGGCACCTTTGTTCTGGGGCTGGATTCCCACAAGACTGATGTTTTTGAGGAGTTGCGGGATTTCATCCGCACCTCGAACCTGCTTGAGGTGCAATTGACGGTTCAAACGCCGTTCCCGGGCACGCCGCTCTACGAGCGTTTGAAGCGGGACGGGCGGCTTTTGACCGAGCGGTATTGGGATCGGTGCACGCTTTTTGACGTCAACTACATCCCTGCGAAGATGAGCGTGGAAGAGCTTGAAGAGGGGTTTGTCTGGTTGTCAGAGCAAGTCTACAGCGAGGAAGACTTCAACCGGCGCAAGCGTCATTACATGGACCTGACGAAAGACCGATTGCAGGCGGCGTGAGGATCATTCTGCGGCCGTCTCGGCATCGAGTACGGATTTTGGCAAAGTGATCGAAAAGCGGGTGCCTTCGGGCCCCGTTTCCTCCAGCATTAGCGCCCCGCCATGTCCCCGGATCAACTCGGCGGAAATGGCCAGACCAAGGCCCGCGCCGCCTTTGCTGACACCGCCCTGGAAGGGGGTGAACAGATGTTCCTTTGCGCGGGGTGGAAGGCCGGGGCCGGTATCGCTCACACGGACCCACCAGTTGGCGTCATCTTCGCCCGCCGAAATGTCGATATTGGCGGGTTGCTTTGAGGCGATAATCGCCTGCCGCGCGTTGCGGGCAAGGTTCGACAATACACGGTAAAGCTGCTCGGGATCAGCCCGCACCATCATGCCCGGGGGGACGTCTTCAGAGAAGGTGACCTGATCGTCTTCAACCGCCAGTCGCTCGCCCTCGATCACATCATTTACCACGCCGGCCAAGCTGAAAATGCCAAGGGCAGGCGGCGCTTCTTCGGCCTTGCCGAAGGTCAGGGTGTTTTCGCACAGGTTCACTGCGCGGGCGATGGAGTTCATCAATTTGGGTGCCATCCGGGCGACGGCGGGGTCCTGGCTTGTCTCGATCCGGTCGGCGAAAAGCTGTGTGGTGGTGAGGATGTTGCGCAGATCGTGGCTGACCTTGGCAACGGCGCTGCCAAGCGAGGCAAGACGCTCGTGTTGGCGCAGCATTGATGTCAGATCGGTTTGCATCGACTTCAGGGCGTGTTCGGCTTCCGACAACTCGCGCACGGTTGCTGATGGCTGAATGATGCGGCGCGCGTCTTCGGGGGCTGCAGCATAGCTTTTCATCGCCGAGACGACGCCCTTGATCGGTTTGACCAGCAGCGCACGCACGGCAAAGAACAACAGTGTTGCGGTGAAGATTGAGATCACTGCAGACAGGATCAGGATACGGAAACCATAGTCGATCATCGCGTTGCGCAAAGGCTCGGTCGACATCGTGACTTCGATCAGCAGGCCTGCGTCCTGCACCGGGTTGCCGATCACGCGCACCACTTCGGGCCGAGGATTCAAAAGGCGCTTGGTGGCATCCATGATCAAGGTGCCCGCCGGGGGATCGCGCAGATCAAATGTCTCTGACACAGGCTGCGGCATGTCAGAGGCAAGCACAAGTTGGCGGACTTCGTCGCGGCGCAGCACGACGTTCAGCACACCGGCGTTTTTCAGCAGCTCCTGCTCCAGATCACTGTCGATCATGTCGTCGGCCAGAAGCGCAAGCGACGCGATTTGCGCGCGCTCAAGCCGGTTGAGCATGTAATCCTCGCGAAAGCGCGCTATGGACGGCACGAAAATGAAAATCTCTGCCAGCATCACGAAAAGGATCGTGAGGATCAAGAAGCGGCCAGAGAGTGAATTCACGAACATCTGCGTGCCTTCGCGCGATTTAGGGCAGGTATTTCTGAACGAAACCAACCACCCGTTTGACGGTAGGATTATCAAAAAGCTTGGGCGAGAAATAGGCCCCCGCCGCGCGCTTGTTGATCTCGCCCAGCGTCGGGTAGGGGGCGACCATCGCTGCCACAGCACTCATCTTCAGCTTGTTGGCGATGGCAAGCGCCCAGACGCCGATCAACTCGCCTGCCTGATCGCCGACGATGGTGGCGCCGACGGGGCGGCCTTTAACGACCATGACCTTGATGAAGCCAGTGGTTTTGCCTTGAGCAATCGCGCGGTCGTTTTCGTCATAGTCAAAGCGGGCAACGGTGACGGCCATCTTGCCATGGCGTTTGATGGCTTCGGCCTCGGTCAGGCCAACCTGTGCCAGCTCCGGGTCGGTGTAAGTGACCCAAGGGATGTGATCGGTCTTGGCCTTTGATGGCAGACCAAACAGCATCGAGCGTATGATCACGCCGGCATGATAGCCCGCCACATGGGTGAATTGCAGCCCACCTGCGGCATCGCCTATTGCATAGACTCTTTTATTCGTGGTCGAACGCATACCCGCATCGACCTTAACTGCGCGGTCATGTGCGACGTTGCCTTTGTCGAGGTCAAGCTTGTCGATGTTCACCTTGCGCCCGACGGCCATCAGTAGGTGCGATCCCGTGAAGCTGCCGTTCGAGGTCTTGACGGTGATCTGACCGCCTTTCTCGCTGATCTGCTCAGCCAAAGCGTCTTCAACAATCTCGACACCTTCGGCGCGCATCTTTTCCAGCACGATTGCGGCGGCTTCCGGGTCGTCCTTGCCCATCGCTTTTAGGCCTTCGATCACGGTGACCTTAGAGCCAAGACGGATGTGCGCCTGTGCCATTTCCATCCCGATGGGGCCTCCGCCGATGATCAGCAGGTGATCGGGCTTTTCGCGCAGATCAAAGATGTTCTCGTTGGTATAATATGTGACGTCTTCAACACCCGGGATCGGCGGCACGAAGGGACCTGAGCCTGTCGCAATCACAATGCGACGCGCTTCGATCACGGTGTCTCCCGCCTGTACCTCGGTGGGTGAAATGAAACGGCCGTATTCCTGAATGACGTTGACGCCAAAACCCTCGAACCGCTCGACACTGTCATTGGGTTCAATCGTTGCGATCACATTGTGCACATGATCCTTTGCGGCGGCATAGTCGACCTGAGGCATCATTTCGGCTACGCCATACTTTTCACCTGTTGTCATCGCATGGGCCTGCTTGCCAGCGGCCAGAAGCGCCTTTGAGGGAACGCAGCCATAGTTCAGGCAATCGCCGCCCATCTTGTGACCCTCGAGAAGGACCGTCTTTGCGCCCATCTGGCTGGCCCCTGCGGCAACCGACAGGCCACCCGAGCCTGCGCCGATGATCAGCACGTCTGCTTTAATCCGGTTCATGATCAGATGCCCTTCTTGCCGCGCACGGCTTTGAGTGCGATTGGAAGCGCCGCAAGAGCACAGAGACCGAGGATTGGCAGCAGGATGTGCGGCTCAAAAATGATACCAAGGTTCGGTGTCTCTCCGCGGGCGAAGACTTCGCCAAGGCCCGCGCCAACCGAGGTATAGACAACAGCGCCCGGAATGATGCCGACAAAGGTCGAGACCACGAAGCGATAAAGCGGTACTTCAAGAAAAGCGGGGACGAGGTTGGCGATAAAGAACGGCACTGCAGGCACCAAGCGGATCAGAAAAAGCATCGACCACTGGTTCTCGTCGATCCCATCCTTGATTTTTTTGACCACACCGTCCGACGTCTCAAGCTTCTTGCCAAGTGTTTCGCCAAACCCCCAGCGGGCCGCAAGGAAGATCGCCGTCGCCCCGATTGTGGCACCCGTCACGTTGAACAATGCACCGGGGAAGGTGGCGAAAAGGAAGCCGCCGGTTAGCGTCGCGATGGTCGCACCGGGCAGTGAGAAGGCCACGATCACCACGTAAGCCGCGATAAAGGACAATACCGTCAGCAGGTAATTGGCGTCGCGAAAAGCGATCAGCGCCTCGCGGTTTTCCGACAACGCCTGAAAGCTCAGGTAATCGCGCAACGTAAACGCCCCGATGATAGCCACCGTCGCAATGGCGATCAGCGGCAACCGTTTCAGCAGGGCATTTTGGGCAGGTGGGGTGTCTGTCATATCGGTCATACCAATCATATCCTTCGGGCGGGTGTCTATCTTGAAAGAAGAGATGGCGGAAAAACGCGGCAATTGTCAGGGCGATCACGGCCGCTTGATAAGCGGTGATCTGAGCCGGGGTTTCTGTGTCAGATGGACGTGAAGACTGTAACAATTGGGGGGCTGATGCTGGCAATTGTTGCAGGAGTTCCGAGTGTATCAGGAATTGATCACGCCAGGGCGGGCGAATCCTTTGGAGTGCAAGACGTCTTCGAGGGCGGCTTAGCGGACTTTGTTGCCGTTGCATTGGAACTGAAAATCGACCATTTTGTTCACCGGAAAAACGGTGAAGGTGATGAGACTGCTCAAAGTTGTGACTATCGTTTCCGCGTTGTCGAGCGT
>JABDJX010000077.1 GCA_013003245.1 Silicimonas sp.
GGCACGTTGTCTTCAATCGCACGCTCCACGGCATCCACATCCTTGCCCGGTGCAAGCCCGGTGCGGTTGCCGACACGGAAAATATGCGTATCAACCGCCTGTGCCGGATGCTTGAACCACATGTTCAACACGACGTTTGCCGTCTTGCGCCCCACCCCCGGCAATGATTGCAACGCGGCGCGCGACGAGGGCACGACGCTGTTAAATTCATCCACGAGCCTCTGGCTTAGCTTGATCACATTTTTGGCTTTGTTGCGGTAAAGACCGATAGTTTTGATGTGCTCGATCACACCCTCTTCACCAAGCGCCAGCATTTTCTCGGGCGTGTCCGCGACCTTGAAAAGCGCCTTGGTGGCCTTGTTGACGCCTGCGTCCGTTGCCTGCGCAGAAAGTGCGACCGCCACGACGAGTGTGAAGGCGTTGACATGATCCAACTCGCCCTCAGGCTCAGGCTCAATCGCCTGAAATCGGCTGAAAATCTCGTTGATCGCTGAATAGGGAAGTTGTTTTGCCTTTGCCATGAAAGGGTTCTGGCGGAACGCAGTTCTGCGTGCAAGCCGAAGTCGCAGGAATCGGGTCGCATGCCAGTGCGCTCTCGCCTAAATCTGGTCACAGCGAAGGATGAACCGATGAGCCACTTTGAAACCGGATACCACTATCAACTGATGCGGCGCGCGATTGAGTTGATCGACACTCAGAACGAGCCCCTGACATTGGAAGCCATTGCAGGGGAAATGCAGATGAGCCCAGCGCATTTCCAGCGCATTTTTTCGCGGTGGGCCGGCGTTTCGCCAAAGCGGTATCAGCAATGGCTGACGCTGGACCACGCGAAATCTTTACTGGCAGACCGGCATACCACCTTGGAGACCGCAGACGCAGTGGGCTTGTCCGGGTCTGGCCGTCTGCATGATCTTTTCGTGCGCTGGGAGGCGATGAGCCCGGGCGACTATGCGAAAGGCGGGGCTGGTCTTGAAATACTCTGGGGCTGGTTTGAAAGCCCCTTTGGCCCTGCCTTGATTATGGGCACGGATCGCGGCATTTGCGGCATCGGGTTTGCCGCTGAAACCGGGGCGGACGCAACGATGGAAGACATGATCGCGCGCTGGCCACGGGCAACGTTTACAGAAGATCCAACGGCGCTTAAACCTCTGGCGGATCGGGCGTTTCCGGCAGATGGACAGGAAACCGCTCCCAAGCTCTTCGTGATCGGCGCCCCATTCCAAATCAAGGTTTGGGAGGCGCTTTTGACGATCCCCACTGGCCACGTCACAACCTACTCCGATATCGCGCAGGCGATCGGCCATCCCAAGGCGGTGCGCGCTGTTGGCTCGGCGGTTGGCCGCAATCCGATATCCTGGTTGATCCCGTGTCACCGTGCCTTGCGCAAAAGCGGGGGATTGGGTGGGTATCACTGGGGTTTACCTGTCAAACGCACCATGCTGGCGTGGGAAGCGGCTGAAACTGCCTGAAGCGGGGCGCTGCCCCCTTGGCCTTTGGCCAATTCCCCCGAGATATTTTTACCAAGAAGAATGGTGATTTAAATCAATTTGTTACGGATTTGATATGGCATATCAGGGCTTGGAAGTTGCCTAACAGGCGGTGAATGGCCCATGTCTGCCCTTGTCGCCGCTTTTTCTTGCAACCAAATCGGTTATAGCGGCTTTAGGAGATGTGAAATGACGAAAAGAGGCACTCAAATGCTTAGCATTAAGAAAACGGCACTGCTGGGGGCAGCAAGTCTTTTGGTTCTGACCGCCTGCACCAATCCACGGTATCAGGAAGGCGGAGACCGCCAGCGCACCGGTCAGGGAGCCGCCGTCGGCGCTGCGATTGGCGCCGTTCTGGGAGGAACCCGTGAAAGCGGTAACGATCGCGTCCGCAACGCAGCCGTTGGCGCCGCGATTGGCGCAGCAGTCGGTGGCGCAATCGGCTATAGCCTTGATCAACAGGCAGCCGAGCTGAACAACGACTTTAACAACGGCCAGATCGATGTGATCAACACCGGCTCTGAGCTGATCGTGCGCATGCCCGAGGGCATTCTTTTCGCAACCGACAGTGCTGCGCTGAATACCAATCTGCGCTCTGATCTGTTCGTGCTCGCTGAAAGCCTGAACAAATACCCGAACTCTGTTGTGACCGTGACTGGCCACACCGATAATGTCGGCACGGCGTCCTATAACCGCGATCTGTCGCAGCGCCGCGCGCAATCGGTCGCGTCTGTATTGCGCACCGGCGGTGTCGCCGCAGGCCGGATGCGGGTAGTTGGCGCCGGCGAGAGCCAGCCCATTGCAACCAACCAGACCGCTGCAGGTCGCCAGCAAAACCGTCGCGTGGATATTACCATCACGCCGACAAACTAAATCGACGAACTTTCAACCAGTCGGCGCGTCCTTTCGGGCGCGCCGTTTTCTTTCTAAAAGACCATCATGACATGGGATGCCATCATATTGGGGGCGGGCGGCGCCGGGCTTTTGGCTGCGGCCACCGCAGGACAATCAGGCGCACGCGTTTTGGTGGTGGATCACGCGCCGAAGGCTGGGAAAAAGATCCTGATCTCTGGGGGCGGGCGCTGTAATTTTACCAACACCGGCGTTGAGCCTCATTGTTTTATTTCTGAAAATCTGCACTTCGCGAAATCGGCACTCAGCCGGTATACCCAGTGGGATTTTCTGGCCCTGCTTGAAAGCCACAAGATCGCGTGGCACCAGAAAACGCTGGGGCAGCTTTTTTGCGACGGATCTGCACGGCAGGTTGTGGCGATGCTTCTGGACGAATGCGCCAAGGGTCAGGTTGAGGTGCGGCTGTCTACGGAAATCGGCGAGATCGTACATCGGAATGGGTTGTTTTATGCCGCTGGCGAGCATGCGCAAAGCCTGGTGATCGCAACCGGTGGCCCATCGATTCCCAAGATGGGCGCAACCGGTGTCGCCTATGACATTGCGCGTCAGTTCGGTTTGGGGGTTGTCACGCCGCGGCCCGCCCTCGTACCCTTCACTTTGGGAGAGGTCGATCAGGCGTTCAAGGAAATTGCCGGAGTTTCCGTACCCGCCATCGCACGCGTTGATGACGCCGTTTTCGAGGAAGCGGCCCTATTCACACATCGTGGTCTGTCAGGCCCCTCGATACTGCAGATATCGTCATATTGGTCGCCCGGGCGGTCGATTTCGCTCAACATTCTGCCCAACGCGCATGCAGCATTAAAACAGGCCAAGCGAGACATGCCACGTGCGCGTCTGAAGGCTGCTTTGTCGGAACACTTGCCCAAGCGGCTGGCCGATGCACTTGATAGGACGCTGGGCATCGGAATTGAGCTTGCCAATGTGCCGGATGCGACGCTGACCATGGTCGCCGACACGCTGACCAACCTTGATTTTCATCCCACCGGCACCGAAGGCTATGCCAAGGCAGAGGTGACCGCAGGCGGCATCGATACCCGCGGCCTGTCCTCCAGAACGATGGAGGCCAAGGATGTACCCGGCCTCTTTGCAATTGGCGAGGCAGTTGATGTCACCGGTTGGCTTGGCGGGTACAATTTTCAGTGGGCGTGGTCGTCGGCGGTCGCTGCAGGCGAGGAGATCGCCAAAAGGCGCACACCCTAAACACAAAAAACGCGCGGGGCCGGAGGCTCCGCGCGCTTGTCGGCGCATCGATAATGCGACGAAATCAGTCAGCCGTTAGAAGAGGCGGTTTTTTCTTTGAAGACAGGCGCTTGGTCTTTTGCTCAATCCGCAGATCAAGTTTGCCTTCCTTTACGCCCACCTTGACGATGCCGCCTTTGGCAAGCTTGCCAAAGAGCAGTTCTTCGGCCAACGGCTTTTTGATCTCTTCCTGAATGACACGGGCCAAGGGGCGTGCGCCCATCTTGTCGTCATAGCCCATATCGGCCAGCTTTTCAGCCGCAGGACGCGTCAGTTCGATGTGTACACCACGATCCAGAAGCTGTGCCTCAAGCTGAAGAACGAACTTTTCAACAACCTGCAAGATCACCTCTTTCGGCAACGAACCAAAGCTGATGACGGCATCCAGACGGTTGCGGAATTCAGGCGTGAACGTCCGCTCAATGGCGGCTGTATCTTCGCCCTCGCGCTTGTCACGGCCAAAGCCAATCGCGGCTTTTGCCATATCGGCGGCGCCCGCGTTCGAAGTCATGATCAGGATCACGTTCCGGAAATCAACCTTGCGGCCATTGTGATCGGTCAGCGATCCGTGGTCCATAACCTGAAGCAGGATGTTGAACACATCGGGGTGCGCTTTTTCGATCTCATCAAGGAGCAATACCGAGTGCGGATGTTGATCAACACCATCGGTGAGCAAACCGCCCTGATCAAACCCTACATAGCCCGGAGGGGCACCGATCAGACGCGAAACTGCATGCTTTTCCATGTACTCTGACATGTCGAACCGCATCAACTCGACGCCCAAGGTGTCAGCCAATTGCTTGGCCACCTCGGTTTTACCCACACCGGTTGGACCAGCGAAAAGGTAGTTGCCGATGGGCTTTTCAGGCTCCCGCAAACCAGCGCGGCTGAGTTTGATCGCCGATGACAATGCCTCGATGGCTTTGTCCTGGCCGAAGACGACGCGCTTGAGCGATTTTTCTAGGTCTTTGAGAACCTCGGCATCGTCCTTGCTGACGTTTTTCGGCGGGATGCGCGCGATTTTGGCGACGACATTTTCAATCTGCGTCACATCGATAGTTTTTTGGCGCTTCTTCTCTTCCACCAGATGCTGGGCGGCACCCGCCTCGTCGATCACGTCGATGGCCTTGTCTGGCAGCTTGCGGTCGTTGATATAGCGCGCCGACAGCTCAACCGCCGTTCGCACGGCGTCATCAGTGTAAGTGACCGCGTGGTGTTCTTCGAAATACGGCTTGAGTCCCAACAGGATTTTCACGCTGTCTTCAACAGATGGCTCAACGACGTCGATCTTCTGAAAACGACGGCTTAGTGCGCGGTCTTTTTCAAAATGCTGGCGGAACTCCTTGTAGGTGGTCGACCCCATGCAGCGCAATTTGCCCCCCTGCAAAGCAGGTTTCAGTAAGTTTGAGGCATCCATCGCGCCACCACTTGTGGCACCTGCACCTATCACGGTGTGAATCTCGTCAATGAACAGCACCGCAT
>JABDJX010000079.1 GCA_013003245.1 Silicimonas sp.
GGTCATGGCACCGGGCTATCCGGTCTTGAATGCGGCTGCGACCCGGAACTTGCGGCAAAAGAAAACCCCGCCGATTGGGCGGGGCTTCAGATTTTTTGGCAGGGCGGTTTAGAACGACCAGCCAACCCGCACGCCTGCGGCGATTGCGTCGTTGTCGGTGAACTCTGCGCCCGAGAACGAGGTCGCATCACCAATTTTGGCGTAGCGTACGCCGCCGGTGACTTTCATGTCGTCCTTGCGATAGATCGCGCCAAGCGACACCGAGGTGAAGCCATCGACCGGGCCAAGGTTGCCGGTTTCGCTTCCAAGGTTTTCCTCGTAGCTGACCGATCCCAGAACGGACCATGTGTCGTTCAGACGGCGTCCAAGTCCAAGCGTGTAGGTGATCCGGTCGTCATCAAAGAACACGAGCGGACGTGTTGGAGGTGCCGCGTCATAGATTGGCGGGTTGATTTCCGTCACGGTCCACTCTGCCCATCTCACCGAGCCAAACAGCAGCGTGTCTTCTGCTATGCCGGACTGGAATTCCAGGTTCAGGGCTTGGGGCAGTTTGACTTCCTGCGTGGTCGTCAGCGTTGTTGGTGCAGGCGCAACGACGTTTTCCGTCAACTCCAGATCGTGAGAGGTTTCCGAGTGGTAGGTCAGAGCCACGCGCAGGGCGATCTCTGGTTTTTCGTAGGCGGCACCAACCAGATACCCAAGGGCAAAGTCTGTGTTGCTGTCGATGGTATAGCCGCCAAGTACCGGAAGATTGGCCTCAGCCTGCAGCGTCTGCGCGCGCAGACCACCATAGATGCTGGCACCATTGCCCATGTTGTACTGCAAAACACCCGAGATGGCGTTGCTGTTCACTTCGGCGGTTGAGCCGGCGAAGGGATAGGGGTCCACACCGAAAGTGCCAGGATAGGCCACATCTGCGCCATAAGGCTGATCGAAGATGATCGCGTAAGACAGTGTCTCGTTCAGGTCTGCTTTGTAAGCAACGCCAAGGTTGAAGAACGTGGGGCTGATATCTCCTGAAGGTGCGCCCAGCGTGCCTGAGACGTCTGGTGAAGCAACGCTAAAGCTAAGCTCCATATACCGGCCTTCCTCAAAGAGGATTGCCATGGATTGTGGTGTGCGCTCAAGACCACCCGCAAAAGCAGACGATGCCGAGATCGCCAGTGCCGTGGTCGCTAAAAGTAGTTTTTTCATGTGGGGGTCCCCTCCCGAACCGTGCCTGTAGAATTAGCCGTCGATATGCCGCCCGCGACCCTCAAGCGTCAATCAATGACCGTGCGTCATAAGCGAACCGTGCCGTAGCGTCACAAACCCGTCAATTCAACTTTTGCGTGTCTGAGCCCAAATATTCAGATAGTTGCCCGCAAAGATCACCATTGCACCGACAAGAACCCAGGCATTGATCGCCTCATTATAGAAAAGCGTGCCCACAATCGCGATGGCAGGCAGGCGCATGAACTCCATCGGGGTGACAATTGTGGCCGGGGCAACTGCCAGAGCGTTCGTCAGGCACATGTGGGCAAAAAGGCCCGCAATGCCTACAAGAACCACCCAGGGCCAGACGACAAGGCTTGGCCAGGCGATGTCGCCATCCCATCCGGTGCCGATCAGGCCAAAGACCGCCTGCATCGCCGTGAGCCAGAAGAGGATGCCAAAAATCGTTTCGGTCCGGGTCAGCACACGGGTCGACACGATCGAGATGGCAAACCCGATGGCCGAGGCCGCCGCCAACATCAACCCAAACGTATCGCCCTCAAGGCCGGGGCGTGCCACGATCAGCGCGCCGATGAACCCAAGGGCAACCGCCAGACCGCGCGTTCGGGTGATCTTTTCACCGGCAAAAACCACCGCGAAGATCACGACCCAGATCGGGGAGGTGAATTCAAGCGCGAAAAGCTGCGCCAACGGGATCAGCGGCAGGGCGGTGAACCATAGATTCTGACCGGTAAAGTGCCCTAGGTTGCGCAGCCCGTGCAGGCGCAGGTTGTCAAAACGCACTTCGCCGAATTTGCCAAAGACCACACCAAGGGCGACCATGATGCCCAGCCCGATAAACGAGCGGTACATCATCAGTTCAAAGCTATCGAGCTCTGGTACCACCGCACGCCCGGCAACGGCCATTGTCGAAAACGCGATCAGCGCGCCCAGCATCCATCCGGCGGCCAATAAAGGCCGCGGCTCGGGTGTCATTCGAGGTATTTGATAAAGCTTTCGCGCGGCACGTCACCGGCAAGCGCGGCACTTGCGGCAGCAGCACGCAGGATGTTGTAGGGCCACTTCACTGCTTCCCAGAGCAGGCCCTGGTTGAACTCGATACCAGCGTCGGGGTTGGCCGCCACATTGGTGATATCGCTAAAGCCCGCCCAGCGGAACGAGGCGTTGGCACGCGGCAGGTGATACTTGTGGGTGACCAGCAAAATCGCGGCATCTTTGTCCAGCTCTTCGATATCAGCGGTGAAAAGCGCGTTTTGCAGCGTCGAGCGCGAGGCGCCCTCCACCAGAATCGCCTCGGGCGGGATGCCCCCTGCCACGGCCATATCGCGCATCGCATCTGCCACGCCGTCTCCACCGGACATCACAACCTGAACCGCGGCCTCAGCCTCAAAGAGCGCCACTGCTGTGCTGACGCGCAGAGACGTTTGGGCGTTCAATCCGCCTGCGGGGTCTGCGTCGCCGCCAAGCACGACAATCACGTCGCCGGTCGGGGCCTCATCGGCAGGTGTGAAAAGGGCCACATATAAAGCCGTACCAATCAAAGCTGTCCAAACTGACAGCACCGCAATCGCAAAAATCCAGCGGAAAAAACCCATAAAAAGCGTCCCCAAATATTTTCAGCACGAGTGCCACTTAGCGTCTTCAGCGTCTGTTTGGCACAAGCGTGACAGGAATGGAAAGAGGTGTCGCAAAAGTCTGCCGCACCCCGTGCCAAAAAATCACTTATCGGGCGCAGGCCAGACATAATGGGTCATGCCGTCGTCCGAGTCTTTGCCTGGCTTGAAGCCTGATTTGACCAACACGCGGGCAGAGGCAGGGTTGTCTTTGCTGACACCACCAATCACTCTGCAGGCACCGCTTTTGCGCAACTCAGGCAACAGTCCTTGCAGCATCTCGCTGGCATAGCCTTTGCCCCAAACGTCTTTTCCAAGCAGATACCCAAGATGCACATCATCGCCAAACCGCGCCAAAAGAATCAGACCGATGGATTTGCCGCTTGATATCTCGTTGATCTGCAAAACATCGCTTTCCTGCAGACGCGTTGCGATCCAGTCGCTTGCAGATGAAACGTGCCTCAAGGGCGGCGGCACATGGGCCAGAACGTCTTGTGTTAATATCGCGTCTAGGTCGCGGACAAACTCAGCGGTAGGCACTGTGACTGCAACCGCCTGCAGGCGGGCTGTTTCAAAGCTAATCGCGGCTATTCCCACTCAATCGTGCCCGGTGGTTTCGAGGTGATGTCATAGGTCACCCGGTTAATGCCGGGCACCTCGTTGATAATCCGGGTGGCTGTTTCGCCTAAGAATTCATGGGTGAACGGATAATAATCCGCCGTCATCCCGTCCACGCTGGTGACAGCGCGCAGCGCGCAAGCGTAGTCATATGTCCGCCCGTCGCCCATCACACCCACCGTGCGCACCGGCAGGATCGCCACGAACGCTTGCCAGATATCATCATAAAGCCCGTGTCTGCGGATCTGGTCGATATAAACCGCGTCGGCCTTGCGCAGAATGTCCAGCTTGGGCCGGGTGATCTCTCCCGGACAGCGGATCGCAAGGCCCGGACCGGGGAAGGGGTGACGACCGATAAAGCTGGCAGGCAGACCAAGCTCGCGGCCCAAGGCGCGCACTTCGTCCTTGAACAACTCGCGCAGCGGCTCGACCAGCTTCAGACCCATCTTCTCGGGCAGACCACCCACATTGTGGTGCGATTTGATCGTCACCGAGGGGCCGCCAGAAAAACTGACGCTTTCGATCACATCCGGATAAAGCGTGCCTTGTGCCAGAAATTCAGCCCCCTCGACCTGATCGGCGTATTTCTGAAAGACGTCGATAAAAAGCCGCCCGATGATCTTGCGCTTTGTCTCAGGGTCGGACTGGCCGTCCAACTCGCCCAGAAAGCGCTCAGTTTCATCGGCGTGGGTCAGGGGGATGTTATAGTTGTCGCGGAACATGGCGACGACTTCATCTGCTTCGTTTTCGCGCAACAGCCCGTGGTCCACGAAAACGCAAGTAAGTTGATCCCCGATCGCCTCGTGGATCAGCACAGCGGCAACCGAGCTGTCTACGCCGCCCGAAAGACCGCAAATGACCCGTTTGTCGCCCACCTGCTCGCGTATTTGCGCAATCGCCTGTTCGCGATAAGCGCCCATCGTCCAATCGCCGGTAAACCCGGCCAGACGCACGAAATTCTCGTAAAGCCGCGCCCCGTTTGGCGTGTGGTGCACTTCGGGGTGAAACTGCACGGCATAGAAATGGCGCGTTGTATCCGCAGTGATGGCATAGGGCGCATTGGGTGAGGTGCCAAAGACCTCAAATCCGGGCGCAAGTTCAGCCACGTGATCGCCGTGGCTCATCCAGACCTGCTCTTTCTCGGCGGCAAACCAACCGTCCAGCAACGGCAGGTTCTGCTCGGCAGGGGCCACAAAAGCGCGCCCGAACTCTGCTGTACCGCCGCCGCCCGAGATCTTGCCGCCCTCGACGCGTCCGCCCAGCATCTGCATCATCACCTGCTGGCCATAACAGATGCCCAGAACCGGCACGCCCAGTTCAAACACCAACGCTGGCGGGCGCGGTGAGCCTTCGTGCACCACGCTGGCAGGGCCGCCCGAGAGGATCACCGCCCTGGGCGCGAACTCCAGCAAAAACCCGTCGGTGACGTTCTGAAACGGGTGGATTTCGCAATAGACGTTCAGCTCGCGCAATCGGCGCGCAATCAGTTGCGTGACCTGGCTGCCAAAGTCGATGATCAGAAGGCGGTCGTGTGAAGTATCCATGCGCGCTCCTTTACGCGGGGATGCGACCAAGGGCAATTGCCCGAACGCAGCCTGCGTGTCGGTTTCGGGATCGAATGGCCGCAAATGACAGTTTTTTCTGCCTGACCGGTTCTATGATGCGAAAAAGAGCTTCGCGGAGAACGAACATGGGCGACAGAAGACGAGCACGCGGTGGAGGTGCTGCACGCCGCGCAGAGCGCACAGCCGTTCGGATCGAGGCGGCCAAATATATCGAGCGCCAAATTCCCAACCTTGAGATTCTCAACCAGGAAGCTCTTGAGGTGATCGAGGCCGGGGCAGAGCGTATTCTGTCCGACGTCGGCGTTGTCTTTTCAGACAATCCCGAAGCACTGGAACTTTGGAAAGAGGCGGGCGCGGATGTCGATGGCGACCGGGTGCGGATGCCAGCCGGACTGGCCCGCGAATTGTGCAAAACAGCGCCATCGTCCTACATCCAGCATGCCCGCAACCCGGAGCGTTCAGTCGAGATCGGCGGCCGCACCCTTGTGCTCGCCCCGGTCTATGGCCCGCCTTTCGTGCGCGATCTGGCGGGTGGTCGTCGCTATGCCACGATGGAAGATTTCAACAAGCTGGTGAAACTGACCTATATGTCGAAATTCCTGCACCACTCTGGCGGGACCGTATGCGAGCCAACTGATGTAGCGGTGAACAAGCGCCATCTGGATATGTTGCACGCGCATATGACGCTGAGCGACAAGCCGTTCATGGGATCGGTGACAGAGCCCATCCGCGCGCAGCATTCAGTCGAGATGTGCGAAATTCTTTTTGGAAAAGAATTTGTTGCCGAAAACACCGTGATGACGTCGCTGATCAACATCAATTCTCCTTTGACCTTCGATGCCACGATGATGGGCGCTTTGGAGGTGTATGCCCGTGCCAACCAGGCCGCGATAATCTCGCCTTTTATCGTGGGCGGCGCCATGGCTCCGGTCAGCGTGGCGGGCACGCTGACGCAGGTTCTGGCAGAGGTGATGGCAGGCGTGGCGTATTCCCAACTGGTCCGCAAAGGCGCGCCGGTGATTGCAGGCACATTTGTCGCCTCGATCGACATGAACTCGGGCGCGCCCACGTTTGGCACGCCCGAAGCCTCGCAAGTGACCTATGGCATGGGCCAGTTGGTGCGCCGCCTTGGGTTGCCCTACCGCTCGGCAGGCTCGTTTTGCGGCTCAAAACTGCCCGATGCGCAGGCCGCCTACGAGACGGCGAACAGCCTGAACATGGGGCTTTTGTCGGGTGTGAACTTCATGCTCCACGCAGCGGGCTGGCTGGAAGGTGGTCTTGTCACCAGCATCGAAAAATTCGTTATGGACGCCGACCAGCTTGGCGCGATGCACCGGCTGGCGCAAGGCATTGATGTTTCAACAGACGCTCTTGCGCTTGATGCGGTGACCGAGGTGGGGCCGGGCGGGCATTTTCTGGGGTGTGCGCATACGCAGGCCAATTTTCAGACTGCCTTCTGGCGCTCGGATCTCCTGGACTACAAACCGTTTGAGCAGTGGTCAGAAGAGGGCGCGCGCGACACGGTCGCATTGGCGGCGACCCGTGTCGAAAAGCTCCTGGCCGACTATCAGCAGCCCGCGCTCGACCCCGCCAAGGCCGAGGCCCTGGCAGGTTACGTGGCCGAGAAAAAGGCAGCCGAACCGGACGCCTTCGCGTAATCTCTTCAAGCCGCTATCCGCAATGCAGACGCAAGACGCGCCTCGACGATCAGCGCGACAAGCACCTCGATGTGGCGCGCCGCCGAATAAGATGCAGCCCCTTCGCGCCTGATCTGATCGATCGCCTGCTCTTGCTCAATCAGGGCCTCAAACCCGCGCCCCGGCGTTGGCGGCACCATCCCGGGAAATATCCGGCGCATGGAACGGTCGCGGTTGAAGTCCGGCAGCCAGACCTGTGCCGCACGGACCAGAAGTTGGGGGCGGTTCAGGGATTGAAGAAAGGTTGTAGGCGTTGTCATTGAGCGTCTCCGATTTGAGCTGCGTCCAATCTAAACAACCTAAGCGTGTGTTGCGCAAACTGGCGCAGAGCGTACGGATCGATTGTTTTAAATTCAGAAACCTCTGAAAATATAAGTTTCACGGCGTATTGTTAACGATCTGGTAACAATTCTTATAAATTTGTGTACGATAGATTTACAATCAGGGGTAGATAAGTGGGCATGGCGACGACGCGTAAGGAAAGGGCGATAAGTCTGGTGCCGGACTGGGTGCCGATTGGGGCTGCGCGTTATGTGGCACATGTTGAAGCAGGTTGCTCGATCCGGTCGATTGCACGCGCGGCCGGGTGCCACGCATCGACCGTATTAAGGCAGGTACGCCGGTACGAGACGCGTCGGGATGATCTTTTGATCGACCTGGCGCTTAAACGTTTGGGCCGCGTGCTGGACGCGGAACCATTTGATTATTTAACGAGGGGCAATGACATGCTGATGACCAGAATAACCGACGCCAACGTAAATGGCCTACCTGATGATGCCGAATTAAAGCAAACAGCGCCACACATCCTGCGCCGTTTGAACGAACAAGGGGCCTGTATGGCCATCGCACAGGATATGGATATGGCGGTGGTCGTGCGGGATGGACCGGACGGCCAGACGCTCAAGACTGCCGTTCTGGACCGCAGGCTGGCCGAAGCTATGGCGATCAAGGAGTGGATCACGCTGTCATCAAGCGGTCGAATCGTACGCTACAAGATCAACGCCTCGGGCCGCATCGCGCTTAAGACATTTATGGCCGAAGAAGAGGCCGCGCGCGTTGGCATGGGCGAAGGCGCTGATCCCACATCTGAAAAGCATCGCGACTGGGCAAGGCGCAACGCCGGGGACGACACCAACGCCCGCCGGGGCATTCGCTATGGCGCAGCAGAAAGCCCGATGCTGGCCTTGTCGCGGCGCAAGGACAAGGACGGCAGCGTGTTTTTGTCAGCCGAACTTGTGGCCGCGGGCGAGCGTCTGCGCGAGGACTTTGAGCTGGCGCAGATGGGGTCGCATGCCGCCCAGAACTGGGACGCATTTGTGGCCGGTGCAAGCACGGTCGAGTACACGAGCGAAGATGGCGGCGGGTCGGAAAAAGCCCGCGGTCGTGTGGCCAGAGCGCTTGGCGATCTTGGGCCGGGTCTGGGCGACGTGGTGCTGCGCTGCTGTTGTTTTCTCGAAGGAATGGAAGCGGTCGAGCGGCGCATGGGGTGGTCGGCACGTTCGGGCAAGATCGTGCTGCGCATCGCGCTGATGCGGCTCAAAAGCCATTACGACGACAACGAAAGCAACTGGTCGCCGATGATCGGCTAAGCGTCTGGTGTCAGCCAGCCCTCGTAATGCACGATCAACCCGACAAGTGGCATTGAGAGGCGGACACTGAACGTTGCGTGTCCCTGAGTGTCGACGGCTTCAAGCGTGTCACTCTTCGGCAAAAGCGGGCGTGGGATGGGAAGCCCCAGAACACGCCCCTGCGCCACCGGATAAGCGAGACCGGTTTCGTCCGCCTCAAAGTCGATGGCAAAGGTGAAGAGGCCAAAGCGCTCCCACATCCGTCCCGGGATCCTTGCATCAGGTGTCAGTTCCGAGTGGAAATCCTGTGTGCCAAAACGGCGTAACCAAACCTCTGACGTATCTGTGCGGTCCATAGTGACGCGCACCGGAACGCTCCGGCTTGCTTTGGGAAACCGGAATAGCCCGGCAATAAATCGGGCAGCAGGGCCCTTTCCACGCGTGACCGAGGCTTCGCCGGTCCACACTTTACGCCCAACCACGTGATGCAGTTCCTTGATCTGATCGGGCAGGGCGTCGAATTGGGGCCCAAGGCATTTCTGAAACTGGGGAACAAAACTTTCCTCACTGCGTGAAAAGCTCAGTCTTAAGGGCGGCGCATGTGCCTCAACCTCGTTCAACACAAGATCATGCATCTCTGCACGCGCACCGGGCTGCAAACGGTCGTCGCGCAGCATGGCAGCCAGCACGCGTCCGGGCAGAGCCGGGATGTGCGGCCCATCACCTCCGATGGCAATCAGAGACCACTGGCAGTTTTTCAGCGCACCGCTTGCGTCATGTCCCACAACGCGCAAGCGCATCCCGCCCTTGTCGGTGCCAAAGTAATAAAGCGCTGCCGCCCCAAGCCTGAGGGGGCGGGCAAAGCGCACCGCGTTCTTGATCACGCCCGCTCTGACAAGGCGCGCCAAAAGCTCCAGCCCGCGGTGCATGACGGGCAGCTCAAGACTTGCAAGGAATCGCACCTCTTTGGCCCCAAACGCCTCTGGCATCAGGTGCAGATCGGGCGCGCCGATGGGGCTGGCCAGTCGGTTTAACCCGTCCACCTCCACGCGGCGCACACTGACCCAGCCAAAATCGCCGTTGACCATCTGCTTGCCGATTTGCGCTAAAATTGCCTTCATCACCGACAGCCCGCGCGGCGCACGGTTGCCCGGCAGAATGATCGTCTCGATCAGGGCGATGTCGCTCAGGCCCTTTGACAGCTCTCGCACAACTGGCGACGAAAGTGCGGGAACGGTCGAAACGCCCGAGCGGACGACGACGCCGGCCTTTTTTGCCTTTGCATCCAGCGCCGCGGCGATGCCTGCGGTGAAAGGGCCATCGTCGGAAAGATCAAAATAATGCGCCCCGGCCACAATCGCCGCCTCGGCCAGGGGATAGGCGCCATACGCCTGAAACGGCCCCGCCGCATCGATCACCAGCCATGGGGCCAGATCAGCAAGCCTGGCCGCCAGATCAGACGCGTGAATATCCAATGCAAAAGCCCGCGCGCCAAGCGGTTCAGCCTTCGCCTTGGCCCGGCGCAGATCCCGGCCCGCGATGACAACGTCGGTGAACCCATCCTGCACAAGCCCCGCGGCCAAACGGCTGCCAAAGACGCCGCTGCCGCCAACAATCAGAATGGTTTTGTCACATGCCATGGCCCATACATACGCGTGCGCGGAAAAATGACGAGTGCCCAAGCGTCGCAGCCGAAAATTGAGCAACATCAATTAAAACGCGCCGGATCGTTCCTATATATCCCCCATCACGAAAATGAGGGTGGTTCCATGACCGATGAACAGAACACTGACAAAAGCACAGACAAGACCCGCAGCTGGATCGACGAGATCGAGGTCAAAGGCGAGGAACTTGTGGCCCGCGTCAAGCAATTGGCGGCGGACAACAAGGTGAAACGTATCCGCGTGGTTGAGCCTGACGGCGACATCGCGCTTGAAATCCCGCTGACCTACGGCGCGCTTGCCGGCGGTGCTGTGGCGATTGCAGCGCCCGTGCTGGCGATCTTGGGCGCTTTGGCGGCTTTCGCGGTCAAATTGCGCATCGAAGTCGTGCACGAAGCCCCGGTGGATGAGCCCGAGACCGTCGAGACCTGACACGCAGTCGTTGCTCTGGGGGCAGAAGGGATTTGATTGCACATTGTGCATAGCCGCCATGTGCGCCCCTGTCTTCATTGGACTTTTTCCCGTTGACGGTTTAAATCAACGTCAAAGCCCAATGGAGCGAATATGAGCCCCAGAGATCTGAAAATTCCCGCCGAGCGGCACCCTGAAAAGGCGCGCCGCCCGGACAGCGCGCAGCCGAAAAAGCCGGACTGGATCCGGGTGAAAGCGCCGACGTCTGCTGGCTATAAGGAAACACGCGATATCATGCGCGAGCACAAGCTGGTGACCGTGTGCGAAGAGGCGGGCTGCCCGAACGTCGGCGAATGCTGGAGTCAGGGCCATGCCACGATGATGATCATGGGCGAGGTCTGCACGCGGGCCTGCACCTTCTGCAACATCGCAACCGGCAAGCCGCCCGAGGATCTCGACGTGTTCGAGCCTGGGCGGGTGGCCGATGCGGTGAAAAAGCTTGGACTGAACCATGTGGTGATCACGTCTGTGGACCGTGACGATGTCGATGACGGTGGAGCGGCGCATTTCGCCCAGACCATTCGCGCCATTCGCAAGCAGGCGCCCGATACGACGATAGAAATCCTCACGCCGGATTTTCTGAAATGCGATCCGGGCGTTCTGGAGGTCGTTGTCGAAGCGCGCCCTGACGTCTTTAACCACAACTTAGAGACTGTGCCGGGCCTTTACCCCGAAGTGCGCCCTGGCGCGCGGTATTTCCATTCACTGCGACTGCTCCAGCGGGTGAAAGAGCTTGATCCGACCATGTTCACCAAATCGGGCATCATGGTGGGCCTTGGCGAAGATCGTCAGGCGGTGCACGCAGTTATGGATGACATGCGCGCCGCAGATATCGATTTTCTGACGATTGGACAGTATCTGCAACCGACGCCCAAGCACCACCATGTGGATCGTTTTGTGACACCGGATGAGTTCGCAAGCTACGAGAAGGCGGCCTATGGAAAGGGCTTCCTGATGGTTTCGGCCACGCCTTTGACCCGTTCATCCTATCACGCAGGTGACGATTTTGCGCGTCTGCGCGCGGCTCGCATGAAGAAACTTGGTCAGGGTTAGGGCCAAAAGTCTTTGAAAGACTTTTGCCAAGAAATTTTGAAATTTCTTGGCACTGCCTAGGGCAGCGCTTTGATGTAGGCGGCAATCGCTGCGCGGTCCTCTGGTGTCAGTTTACCGATGTTTTGCACAACCGCCGCCATCTCGCCGCCCGCACTGTCAAAGTCCGGCGTAAACCCGGTCTCAAGATAGTAGGCGATGTCTGCCGCAGCCCAGTCCAGATGCGCAGGGGTGATGCCGGGTGTTTTGCCCTTGCCATCCGGGTTTGGCGCGCCATCCATCCAGCGCGCCTCGTCCAACCCGCCCAAAGCGTTGCGCGGCGTGTGGCATTCGGCACAATGGCCCAGAGCTTCGACAAGGTAGCGGCCGCGTTCAAGCTGGGCTGTGTCCGCAGCGGCGACGAAGTCGCGGTTCAGAAACAAAAGCTTCCAGCCGCCAAGGCTTAGACGGATGTTGAAGGGAAATCCCAGATCATGCGGTTCGTTTTCGCGTGCGACGGCTGGAAGCGTTTGCATGAACGCCCAAAGGTCAGTCAGGTCCTGATCTGTCATCCGGGCATAGGTCGCATAAGGAAACGCCGGGTAATAATGCTGACCTTCGGGAGAGGTGCCGTTCAGTACCGCAGAGGCGAATTGGGTCGCGGTCCAGCTTCCGATCCCGGTCTCGGGGTCCGGCGAGATATTCGGGGCCACAAAGGTACCAAACGGCGTCTTGAAGTGCAGACCGCCGGGCAAGGTCAGGCTGTCAGTGCTGCCCTCGGCCTTGTGGCAGGAAGCACACCCGGCGGCCCAGAATACGGTTTCGCCATTTTGCACGTCTGGGGTCAAGGACGCCAACCGTTCAGCCGCTACTGTTTGCGGACGCGTCACCCAAAGGCCAATTGCAGCAACGGCAAGGCCTAGCAGGATCAATCCGGTCAAGAAACGCTTCATGCTTGTTCATTCACGGGCGCACACCAGACATGGCGCGCGCCCTCATTTTACAGGATCAATTGTTTTCCTGACGGTAAGCTTTGTGGCAGGCACCGCAAGCCTGTCCAACCCCACCCAATGCGGGCCCAAGCGATTCTTGCCCGTCTCCTGCAACAGCCGCTAGGGCTTCAGCGGCCTCAGCAAGCTGTCCACCGATTTCACCTGCTTTGGAACCTGCCTCCCAGATCGCTGGCAACGCGCGCGTCTCTTCGCCCAACTCGGCGTTTGATGTCCCGGGCGCCCAATAGCTGCGCTGACTGAGCGTGCTGAGCGATGCAAGGTTGTTGGCCGCAGCACTCGCAGCATCTGCATCGTATTCGATTTCGCCCTTCGCCATACCACCAAGGATACCGAGGTTATGCGAATAAAGCTGCATGTGCGCTTTGCGCGCCTTCACAGCAGGGTTGCCGCCGTGACCGCCAGCAATGGCGATACCGCTGGCAAAAACCAGTGCGGAAGTTGCAAGAATAAGGGTAGGCTTGAGCATGACGAAGCACCTCTTGGATTGCATATATGAGGCGAGCGTAGACCAATTGTTTCAACTGGTCTGTGCAAAAAAACGCAGGGGTGATCCCAAATTTTTGCACAGAAAATTTGAACGTTCCCAAGCACGTTTTTTGACCACTTAGGTTAAAAACGCAGCCCGATTGAAAGCCCGAAAACCGGCACAGACGATTCGGCGTTGGCAACGCCACCTTCGAGAAAAGTGCCGCCCTCGGTCGAGAAAACCGCATTTACCCCCAATTGCGGGACAGCGTCGTTCTCGACCTGATAATCATTGTCCAGAATCCCGGCCACGCCGATGGTGAAATTCTGACCAAGTGCATAGTCGACATAAAGTTCTGAGCGGGAAATCTCGGCCCCTTCGTCAAGGTATGTCACGCTGACACCCGCGGTGGCCGACCCTTGGGTATAGGCCGTGCCCAAGCGAAACGCATCGCGGCCGTCGTCCCAACCTTCATCCGCGAAAATCACGATGCCGTAAAAACTGGTCTCGCGCCGGGTGGAGTTTGCTGGTGTCAATGGAAGGGATAGCGCCGCGCGCGGCTGCGGCGCCAATGGCAGGGTTGCGGGTGTGCGGGCAGCACGCTCGACCGAGCCGCCGAGCTCATAGCTGGATGTCACGCTAAAATCTGCGACAGGGGCAACGGTTGACGGTTCCGCCCAAACCGGCAGAGCCACGAAAGTTGCAAAAAAGGCGTTAGCAGGCGAGCGCAAAGGCAGATCCAAAATAACGCCCCACCCGTCGAAGAACATAATCTTTCGTCGGCGAGGGTCTACGCGAGAGGTTAAGTTTTGGTTTTTGCAGCGCGCGCTTGTGGCTGAACTGTCTCAGTCGTTTACGTATCGTTCGTGAAGCGCACACACCCAATATAGGGCAAATTTCGGTTTCTCTGCGCGTAGTCGATCCCGTAACCCACTACAAACTCGTCAGGAATCTCAAAACCGGTCCATGTCGCACGGATGTCGGCTTCGCGGCGCGACGGTTTGTCGAGCAAAGCGATTGTTTCCAATTTTCGTGGCGCCCGTGCGTTCAAAATCTTAAGAACATGGGCAAGAGTGTGGCCAGTGTCGACAATATCCTCAACAACAAGCACATCGCGGCCCTGAATCTCGCCACGAATGTCTTTGAGGATTCGCACCTCGCGACTTGATTCCATCTCGTTGCCATAAGACGAGGCTTCAAGGAAATCGACCTCGACGTTCATGTCCAGCTCGCGGACCAGATCTGCGATAAAGACGAACGAGCCGCGCAAAAGCCCCACGACCACCAGCTTGTCACTGTCTGCAAATCGGGTCCTGATTTCGCCCGCAAGTTCTTCGATCCGTGCGGCGATGGTTTTGGCCGAAATCATCTCGTCGATCACGTATGGCTGCGTCACGTGCGCGCTCCCCCTTGACCCAATCGCCCGCCTTCTACACGTAAGAGGCCAAGAAACAAGTACCCGAAGCCGATGCCAACCCACTCCGAGACACGCCATGTGCCCTATTCCGCAGAAGAGATGTACGCTCTTGTGGCAGACGTGGCCAACTACCCGGAATTTTTGCCGTGGACAGCAGCGGCGCGCATTCGCGATGTGATCGAAGAGGGCGACCGCGAGATCATGCTGGCAGATCTGGTAATTACGTTCAAAGTTTTCCGCGAAAAGTTTGGTAGCCGAGTGACGCTTTGGCCGGAAGAAAGGCGGATCGATACCGAGTATCTTGATGGCCCGTTCAAGCACATGGAATCGACGTGGAGGTTCAAAGACGCGGAAGGTGGTGGGTCGACCATCGATTTCCACGTTGATTTTGAGTTTCGTAGCCGCATCCTGCAAACCACGGCCACGTTTTTCTTTAACGACGCGATGCAGCGCGTTGTCCGCGCGTTCGAGCGAAGGGCAGACGTGCTTTACGGCTAAAGGCAAATCTCACGGTCGCCCAAAGAAATAGGACCGGTGCCTCACAGTGCACCGGTCCATTCGTGTTTAAAAGTGTTTCGTTATGAAATACGGCGTCAGGATCGACCCATCCCAAACATCGCTTACCGTTCAACACGACCGGTGTCGGGGGCAAACAAGCGCCCGGCTCCAGCCTTCTTCTTGACCGTCTGGCCGGGAAATTGGCCTGCGGTCTTTGCGGCTTGCGCGGCGAACCAGGGCTCGTCTCCGGGAACCGGTTTCGTTTTATCATCAAGCCAATCCAGCATCGCGAGTGCTACCGCACGCGTGGCAAGCCCGGTGGAAAAGCTGGTGCCGGCCATCGCGGTGGCCGAGCCGCTTTTCGAGCCAGCTCCCATAAGTCCGAACCGTGCCGCACCGTCTTCGCCCGGGAGTAGGGCGCTTGGTGCGGCACGGCCATTCCCAACTGCTTCGGAAGAGGCGCTGGAATAGAGCGACGGCTTGCCGTCGGTTTTGCGATAGCTGCCAATCACACGCGCCTCTTTGAGGTGCGCGATTGTGTTCATCGTGTCGTGGCGGCGCATCGGTGGTGTGACGTCGGTGTTCTTTGGTTTTGAGCCGTCATAGGGATAGTCCGCGATATCGATATAGCGGCCCGTCGCATCAAAAGGCTCGAAATCCGGGTGTGCAAAGGTCGAGACCAGCCCGGTATTGCTGCCAAAGGTCAGGCTTTGGTCTGATTGGACATAAGCGTAGCCCTTGGTTGCCTCCGCAGCCGAAACCCCCAACCGCCAGGCGCCAGCAGGCGCCCGTTGCAGCCGAGGCTCATCAGGCAGTGTCGGTGCGGTGCAAAGAACATAGCCCACACGGTGCCAGTCTGGCGTATCGCCCGGCTTGGCGCGATTGTCATGGGCTCGACAGTAAATCCGAGCAACGGGGCGCCCCTGTGCGTCTTTCAGTGTCGTCATCTGTCCCGCACGCCCCGGTGTGGCCGGGCTGACGGGACCGGACGGTGGGGCCAGCATCAGCGAAAGCGGATGTTCCGGTGCAGACCCGCCGTCTCCTTTGATGACGTCGGACCACACTTCGGCATAGTTCGGCGTGTGATCCTCGGGCTTGATCCGCCACTCGACACCATTAACATCGCCATCGGTCAAATCAAAAAGGGCCGCCCCCTCGGACAAAAGATCATTGCCCGCAGGCAGGATAATGCGGATCTGGCGGTTCATCTGCTCTGCACGAGCCAGAAGCGCGCGCATCAGCTTCTCGATCAGCATCTCGCCGTCTTTTGGCCCGGCCTGCAGCCCGTAAGACAGGTTGATCACGATGGGATAGCCGCCCGCCTTATCACCCTCGACCGCCGTCCAGACCGCGTCGGCCCGGTCAACGATATATTCCAGCGCATGCATGGCAAAAAATTCAAGGAAGCTTCCCGAAGAGCCCATAGAACTGCGCGGTGGGAGACCCACGGCGATCAGGGGCAGGCGGCGGCGATGCTCGTCATCGCTTGACTGGCGCACATCAAACCCGGCGGCCAGATCGGCCACCAACGTGCCGTGCGTGCCGTTGTTTTCCAACCTGCGGTCGCCGCGCATGTCGCCGAATTGCGTCAGGCCCGCCGCGCGATCAAAGGCGCTTTCGTCAACGTTGCCGCCGATCTTGGCGCCAAACATCAGCCGCTTGATTTCCTTTTGAAAAAGCTCGCGCCCAAAGGGCACCGCAGACGGGCGCCACTTTCCGTTCATAAGCCAGGCCGCAAGAAACCGCGTGCCCCCGTCAAGGTGTCGGAAACGCGCGTGCGACAAGGCAATGGCGCTGTCGATGACGGCCACGATGGCGCAGTCCTCTGACGGCGTCCAATCCAGCTCGATTGCAGGCGTGGCCAAAATGTTTTCGTCGTCCGGCTTGCGCGCAAATGGTGGCAAGGGGGCCGGGCGGCTCTCAACCCCGGCGATTTCGGCGGCCATCGGAGAAAGCGGCAGCGGCGCGATGGAAAGGCCGTCTTTTTCGTCCGTATCCTCGAAGGTAACGGTTTTCAGCCAGTCAATATAGGGCGGAATGCACGGGCCGGCGCAGGGGTCGTCCGTCCATTCACTCCACGTCAGGCTCATATCTCATTCCACTCTTTGTCGGCCTCGTCCCACAGATTGCCGAACACCGTGCCTTTGGCAGGCGTCAGATGGTCTGGCGCGTCATCCGGCAGCACGGATTTCAGCCAAGGCAGCGTCAGATCAAACGGCTCTTCGGATTCAGGCACGACGTTAAAGCCCACGTTGGTAACACCCGGAAACTCGGTGTTGCCCGCAGCGGTTCGGTAAAGCGCTTCGCCCAAGGCGCAGCCGATGACAGCACCTGCCGCCGAGTCGATGGGAAAATGCACGCCCGCAACCGACCGGTTCGAGGCAATGCGCAATGCCAGCTTGAAGGCCAGCGTCGCCATGCGGCCCTTATCGTCAGTTTGCGTCATCGCCGCTTTCGGACCCAGGCCGGTGACCAGACGGGCGAACACGGTCGAGGCAGCGAAAACCTCGATGGCATGGCCGGACGGAAAGCTGGAGTGATCCGGCGTCTGGATCATCGGCTGCACCATCGGCGCGAAATCAATCGGCCGGGCCGAGCGGCAGAAGTGCTTGATCGGCATCTCGATGTGCACCGCTGCGCGCAAGGCAGTGTAAAGCACGGCCATGGTTTTGCGATTGCGGTTGGCACTCAGATACCCTTGCGCGCCATAGAAAGAGACAAGGTCCTCGGTCTGCAACAGGATCTCGTTGATCCGGTCGCCGCGCAGATCGCCATAGGCGCGCACCAGCGGCAATTGCTGCCGGAACACGGCACGGCCCGGGCGCGTCAGATGCACAAGCGGGGCGACGCCTGCGTGAAAAGTCGCCTCGCCGTCTTCACCGGTGACGGTGAAGTGCGGCAAAACCAGTGAATCAAGAAGCTTCGAGCGTACGCCGTTTGACAGATAACTCAGATCAACGTCAGATGTGCCGATCAATGCGGGCGCGCGTAACGGCGTGCCATCCCAATACCCCACAATGCCATCGTGCGTGGTGATCAAAGCAGAACTGAGCTGACCCGAGCCCGGACCGCCGGCATGTTCGATGCCTTGTCCCTGACCCTGTCCTTGGCCCTGACCTTGCCCCTGGCCCTGGCCTTGCCCCTGACCCTGGCCTTGCCCCTGTCCTTGACCTTGTCCCTGACCCTGTCCTTGTCCGAATGCCGGCATACCGTTAACCCTTCTTTTCGTTCCACCCTCTGGGCGATTACGCCTCAGGCCGGTTTCACTTTTCAAGCGGCACAATTGCCAATGTGGCGATTTTCACGATGCAATCACGCTTTCTCGGCAGATCGCTCAATTTCAGGTCTGTTCCTTGAATTTCGATCCTTTCCGTGGCTAACTCTGCGAAGCGTGAGGGGCGCAATGCGTGATAAAAAGGGGTCAATCCAGTGTCAGATTTGCCGCGACTAACATTATACGGACGCTTCCGCTTCGTAGACGCGGAAGGCAAGAACCTTGCACCAAAAAGCGCGAAAGCTCAGACACTTATCGCGCTTTTGGCCACCAGCGATACCGGCGGGCGAGGGCGGCTTTGGCTGCAAAAGCGGCTTTGGCCGCGCAGTGATGCTGAAAAAGCCTCTGTCAGCCTGCGCCAGGCGCTCAGTGAAATCCGCAGATGCCTGGGCGACGCCCGTGATTTGTTGACGGCAGACCGGCGGGCCGTGAATTTGGCGATGTCCAAGATCACCATTGAGCCAAGCGCGCCTGACGCCGAATTCATGGAAGGTGTTGCACTGATCGATGGCGACCATTCCGTCGCAGACTGGCTGGCCCGTCACCGCGCGCCCGCAACCACCATTGCCGAGGCCGCCGTGGCCATCGAGGCCACGCTGCGCCGTCCGGTGATCCAGTTTCACACGCGCGGAGATCAAAGCAGCGATCTTGGGCTGATCGAAGATATCTTCGTCGACAGCGTGGCCCGCTCGATGCGGGAAACCTTGTCTGCCGAGGTGCGCACAAGTCACTCACTTGATGACACAGACAACTCTTTCCGTGTCGAAGTGCAGGCCTATCGCACCGACAGTGCGACCGTTGGTATTCGCGCCCGGGTCGGCCACGGCAAAAGCGGCACACTGGTCTGGTCGGGCATGACATCGACCCAGTTGCACGGCGCCCCACCGGTTGAAGACCTTGAGATCGTTTCGCTGGGCAACCAGTTGATCGATGCGCTGGCCGAGGCGATGACGGTGACGATCACCGAGTCAAAAGAGATCCGCGACGCCAACCTGCTGACGCGTCTGGCGATCCGGCGCATTTTCTGTCTGCGCCCCGAGGCGTTGTCGGAAGCCGACGAGATGCTCTCGCGGGCGCAAAAGCTTGGCGCTGGGGCGCTGTCGTCGGCGTGGCGTGCGCAATTGCGGTTGATCCAGCACGTCGAGCGGCACGAGAACATTACAGAGGATTTGCCCGAAGTGGCACGGCGGCTTTGCATCGATGCTATGGAGCGCGAGCCGATGAACTCGATGGTGCTGGCGGCGGTCGCCAACACCCGGCTGGTTCTGGACAATGACATCACCGCCTGCCTGGAATTGTCGCGCCGCAGCGTGTCGCTGAACCCGGCCAATCCGCTGGCGTGGAACAGCCTTGCCACGGCCAAGCTTTATGCAGGTGACATTGGCGAGGCGCATGCTTTGGCGGTGCGCGCACAAAAGATCAGCTCGGGTTCGCCCTTTGGACACTGGTGGGATTTCGGTCGCTGCCTGACAGCAGCCCTGACCGGACGGCGGGATGAGGCGATCCAACTGGCCGAAGCCGCACATGCGTTTTCGCCCGAGTTCCGCCCGCCGCTGCGCTATCTGACGGCGCTTTATGCAGCGTCAGACCGGCCCGAAGATGCGCACCGCATGGGACAGCGGCTGCAAAAGCTTGAGCCGGATTTCTCGTTCGAGCGGATGGCCAATGACGACAGCTATCCGATATCGCCGCTGCGCTGGAGCGGGTTGCTTGACAGCGGCAAGGTGATGGCGCTGCACGGCTAGGGTCAGGTGCTGCCCAATCGCACTTTCCAATGCGGGGGTTGGCGTTAATGTGAGCGGCATGAGACCGCTGCTTATTCTTGCCGCTCTGCTATTCCCCGCCCGTGCGGTTGCGCACGTGTCCGAGCAAGGGTTTGTGCTGCTTTTGCCAACCGGCGGGTACATTCTGGGCGGTGCGGCGACCGTGGCCCTGACCGTGCTGGCGCTGGCCTTTGCGCCGACAGCCCGGGTGGAGACGATTTTCAGGACTGTGCGGTTCGGCATGCGGGTCCCTCTCTGGTTGAGCTACGTTACGCAACTTTCTGCGTTGATTATATTTTTGCTCTGTATCGGCTTCGGATTCATCGGGGCATCCGATCCTTTGCGCAATCCGCTGACGCTGCTGACATGGACTGTCTTTTGGATCGCCCTTGTTTGCGTGCAGGGCGCGCTTTTTGATATCTGGCGCTGGATCAATCCGTTTGCAGGTGCTGCGAGACTTGGCGCAGACGCCGGATGGCGTGCGCCCTTCCGATTGCCCACGCGCAGCCAATGGCCCGCCTTGGCGCTTTTCGCAGCTTTCGCAGCCTTCCTGCTGGCTGACCCGGCGCCTGCTGATCCACGGCGTCTGGCGCTCTTTGCGCTGAGCTATGTGGCGCTCACGCTGCTGGGGTGTGCCGTCTTCGGGCCGCGCTGGCTGGTCCGCGTGGAGGTCTTCACCGTCTTGATGCGCACATACCGCCAGACCGCCTTGCTCAGCGGTGGAAGGCTTGGTTTTTTCGGCTGGCGCTGCGTGTGTGGCGCGATGCCGGGAGCGGTACTTGCGCTGTTTATTCTGGCACTATTGGGATCGGGCAGTTTTGACGGGTTGAACGAGACCTTCTGGTGGCTGCAGAAAATCGGTGTAAACCCGCTGGAGTTCCCCGGACGTTCGGCGGTGATCACTCCAACGGTTTTGGGCCTGCTGCTGGCCAACGCGCTGCTGATTGTGGTCTATGCTGTATCGATCTGGCTGGGCGTGCGGCTGGCTGGCGGTGCGTTTTGGCTCAGCTTGAGGCTTTTCGCACCAAGCGTGCTGCCGATCGCCATTGCCTATCATACCGCCCATTACCTGACAAGTTTTTTGGTTGATTGGCAGTATGTTAAAAGCCTTATTTCAATCCTTTTAGGAGGTCCGGAAATACCAGTGACAACAGGGTTCTTCAACACGCTGGCGACCGTGCGGATCATCTGGTTGAGCCAGGCCGGTGCGGTTGTGCTGGGTCACGTTGTGGCGATCTTGGTCGCTCATGCATTGGCGCTGCGGCTTTATGGGAACCGCAGGCAAGCTACACTCAGCCAGCTTCCGCTGGCGATCTTCATGATCTTTTACACACTCTTCGGGCTTTGGCTTTTGGCTTCGCCGCGTGGGGCGTAAGAGGGGCGCGAAAAACTCATGGACAGCCCGGGTTCCGCCGCGCAAGATGCCTGCAAAAGAGTGTAAAGACAGGGGAATAAGATGACCAAGTCAACGACAACACGCCGCAGCGCTTTGAAAACACTGGGGGCCGCCGCGACGCTTCCGCTTTGGGCGCGGTATACGCATGCGCAGACGGCAGAACCTATTCGCGTCGGCTTTCAGGTGCATCGCACCGGTATCGGGGCCGCCTACGGGCGCTGGTATGATCGCACGACGCAAGCGGCGGTCAAAAAGATCAACGACGAGGGTGGCATTAATGGCCGCATGGTCGAGATCGTGGCCGAGGATGATGGCACCGATCCCAAGCGCGGCGCAGAAGTGGTTGAAAAATTCGCCACGCAGCACAATTGCGATATCGCTTTTGGCACGCTTTTCTCCCACGTGGTCATTGGGTCTTCACCGAGCGCGGGTGAGTTGAAACTTCCCTATTTTGTTGTCTCGGAAGGCCACCACGTGGCCTCGGGCATGCTCAATCGCTACACGCTGCAACCCGGAATTACGGATGTGAAAAGCCAGGTGCAGGCGATGGCACCTTACGTGGCCAACAACTTGGGCAAGAAGGTGACAATGATCTTCCCGGATTTCGCCTTTGGTCATGATCACCGCGATTACTTCACCGCCGCGATTGAGGCGCAGGGCGGCGAGGTGCTTGAGCACATCGCCATTCCGCCGACCGAGACGAGCTTTACCAAATATTTCCCCAAGATCCCGCGTGAAACGGAAGTGCTTTATCACGTGATGGTGGGGCCGGCTGTTTTGACCTTCGTGAAGGAATTGGGCGAGTTCTTTGGCCCGTCGCGGCCCGAGATATTCGGCTTTATCGACAGTCTGGAGGCGGTGGATATCAGCTCGCCCGGTCTGGAGTTTCTGGAAGGCACCTATTTCTGGGAGGGCAATCCGCGCTATGCGCAGGAGAACCAGACGGAGTATGACAAGGCCTATCGCGCCGCTGTTGGTGTCGATGACACAGGGGCATCATTGACCGACAGCAAGGATATCTCGACCTATGCGCATATGTTCGGCTGTTGGGAGACGCTGCACACGGTCAAGGCGGGGATGGAAAGTGCAGGCTACGCAGGCGCGGGCGACCGGGCCAAACTGATCGAGGCGGTTGAGGCGATGACGGATATGCCTGAGGGGTTTGATCATCCGCAGGGGGCCAAGATTTTCAACGGCAAGACGCACCAGGTCTTCGGGCATCAGTATATATCGAAGGTCGAAGGTGGGCGTCTGGTTTTGGCGCACACGACATCGATTGAGGATACGCTTTATCCCGATGAGGTGGATTACACTACGCAAGCGCTTTGATCTGTGTTGCGCCGCGCTGTTGCGCGCCGCAGTGGGCGAGGGGCGCTGCCCCTCGCGCTCCCTGCCATATTTATAGACCAATGAAAGACGACGTCTGAGATGGAATTTGGGCCGCATCTGTTGCTTGCGATCCTGGAGGGCGCGGTTGGCGCATCGGTTCTGGCGTTAACGGCTGTCGGGCTTGGGTTGGTTTTTGGCGTGATGCGGGTGGTCAACGTCGCACACGGCGAGTTTTTCATGCTGGGAGCGGTTCTGGCGTGGTGGATTGCCTCTGTTTTGGGCGGGCATCCGGCGTTCGGGTTTCTAGCCGCACTGGTCCTGGCCCCTGTTCTTGTTGGCGGGATTGCCGCGGCGGCGGATATGACGATTTTGAAGCGGATCGACTATGATCCTGAGCGCACGATCGTGGCGACCATCGGGCTTCTCTATATCATCCAGCAGGTGACGCTGATGACCTATGGGCCGGATGCGCGCGCGGTCGAGCCACCGTTCAATCACCGCCTTGCGATCCCCTGGTGGGAATGGGGCGATGGTGGTTTGCAGATGTACTGGCCCTGGGGATTGTCGACGACGTCTTACAAGCTTTTCGTGATTGTCGCCGCTGTCGTTATCCTGCTTGGTGTGTGGCTTTTCTTGTCGCGCACCAGAGTGGGGCTGGTGATGCGTGCCACGCAAATGGATGGCGAGATGGCGCAGGCCTTTGGTATTCCGGTGGAAAAGGTTTACGCGCTGGTCTTCGGGCTTGGGGCTGGCCTCGCTGCACTTGCGGCGGTTCTGATCGTGCCGATCTCTCAGGCGCATTACCTGATGGGAGGCGATCCGCTCCTGCTCAGCTTCATCGTGGTGATCATCGGCGGGCTTGGCTCCTTGCCCGGTGCGGTTTTGGCCGCACTTCTGATCGGGATGTCGGATGGGATCATATCGGTGTTCTTCTCGCCCACGCTGGCCAAGATACTGGCGACGCTTCTGGTGGCGCTGGTACTGGTGTTCCGCCCGCAAGGACTGTTCGGAGCACGGGCCGCGTGAAGTCGCTTGGCGTGCATCTCGGGCTTGTGGCCGTGCTTTGGGCGCTGTGCTTGGTTCTGCCTGCATATCATCAGGGCAATTTCGCGCGTGTCATGGTGCTGGCGGTCTATGCCATGGGCTACAATGTGCTCTTCGGCTATACAGGATTGCTGTCGCTGGGCCATGCAATGTTCTTTGCGGCTGGCATGTACGGCACCGGATTGGTCAGCCTGCACTGGGGGACGCCGATGGTTTTGGCGCTGCCGCTGGGGGTTTTGGCGGGCGCGGTTCTGGCAGCCCTGCTCGGCGTGCTTTTCCTGCGCGCCAAGGGCGTTGGCTTTATGATCGTGACGCTGATGTTTGCCCAAGCGGTGTACCTGACCATCCTCTACTTCGGTGAATGGACCGGTGGAGATGAAGGGTTTGTCCTGCAACCCGCGGTGCGGGTTTTGGCGGGCATTGATCTGACGGCGCCGTCCGCGCGCTATTGGACAGCTTGGGCGATATTCTCGGTCGGATTTCTTGCCACTTACTGGCTGGTCGGACGGCCCTTTGGCAAGACGCTGGTGGCGATCCGCGAAAATGAAGAGCGGGCGCGGATGCTGGGGTATGACACGTTTCGCTTCAAGTGGCAGGCGGTGGTGATCTCGGGCGCGCTCTCGGGTCTGGCAGGGGCGACCTATGGCATGCTTTTCGGCTATGTCGGCGCGTCGTTTGCGACGGTGCAGTACTCGATCTTTCCGCTGCTTTGGGTGCTTCTGGGCGGTGCGGGCACGGTGATTGGCCCGTTTATCGGCACGCTTTTCATGTTCTATCTGATCGATTTCAGTTCTGAAATCACGACGGCTTATATGCTGATTGCAGGCGTGGCTCTGGTTTTGCTAACGCTTTTTGCACCGCAGGGGATCGTGGGAGAGTTGCGGCGACGTGTCTTTGGGTGGCTGCCATGAGCCTGCTGTCGACAAAAGGGCTGACCAAGCGGTTTGCGGGCCTGACGGCGGTGCATGACGTGGATTTTCATCTGGAAGTGGGACGCATCCGCGGGCTGATCGGGCCGAACGGGGCGGGCAAGACCACGCTGGTCAGTCTGCTTTGCGGGCGGATTGAACCCAGTGAAGGCACCGTCGCCTTTGAGGGGCGCGACATCACCCATTTGCCTGCGCACAAGCGCATTCAGGCGGGCATGGCCTATACCTTTCAGATTACCTCTGTCTTTGCCGATCTGTCGGTGGCCGAAAACGTGGCCCTTGCGGCGCGGCGGCGGTGGCACGAAGCCAATGTGGAGGCGCGGGTGGCCGAGGCGATTGCGCGGGTTGGCTTGCCGGATGCGCCACAGACGCCAGCGGGCGAGCTTTCGTACGGGCACCAGCGGTTGCTGGAACTTGCCATGGGCGTGGTGCAGGCGCCGAAGCTGCTGATCATGGATGAGCCGACCCAAGGGTTGTCGGATGGCGAGATTGCCGGGTTCAAGGAGCTTGTGCGCGATGTTGCGCGCGAGGCGACGGTTCTGCTGATCGAGCACAACATGAATGTGGTCATGGAGCTTGCCGACGACATTACCGTTCTGAACTTTGGCGAAATCCTTGCCGAGGGCACGCCGGATGAGGTGCGCGCCAACGCGGATGTGCAATCGGCCTATCTGGGGGGCGGTTGATGCTGGAGTTGAGCGATATATCCTCGGGCTATGGCAAGGCGCTGGTGTTGCGCGATGTGTCGTTAAGCGTGAAGCCGGGAGAGATCATGTGCCTTTTCGGGCGCAACGGTGCGGGGAAAACGACGACGCTGAAGACGATCACGGGGCTATTGCCGCTGGAAAGCGGGGTGATCCGGCTGGAAGGGGCGGATATCTCAAGCTTGCCGCCGCATGAGGTTCCCAAGGCCGGCATAGGGTATGTGCCGCAGGGGCGCAGGCTTTTTGCGGATCTGTCGGTGGCCGAGAATATCGAAATCGGGCTGATGGTGCGCGGTGAGGGGGCGCAGACCAAGGAGTGGGTGCTGGAGCTTTTCCCGCGCTTGCGTGAGCGGCTCAGGCAAAGGGCCGAGACGC
>JABDJX010000098.1 GCA_013003245.1 Silicimonas sp.
CAAAAGTGCACTCGTTTTCTCCGGTTCTGAATGCGGGCTGATTAAGCGCGCAAGAAAACGAAAGATCATTGGCGGCTACCCTCTTGAAATCGGCAAATATCGCTGGCTTATCGCAACATCATGCGGGTGACCTGGTCATTCATCAACCGGATTCACAGCCATGCCTCGGCTCTATTGAGAACGAAAATCATACTCCCTTTTTCCCTTGCAAAGCCTGCGCTCACTGGCTACATCCGACCAGCCTGCGCTGGTAGCTCAGTTGGATAGAGTACCTGACTACGAATCAGGGGGTCGGGGGTTCGAATCCTCCCCAGCGCGCCAATTTTTTTCGAAAAATTTCTTTTTTACGACCGCATAGCGCGTATTTGCGTTTTGTGTTCCCACCAAAATTCCCACCAAGTTATAGTGCAGCGATGTCTGGTGCAGTAGATTTGGGCGGAAACCAGATCTTCGCGGCAAGTGAATTGCTTTTCTTCACCCAGCAAGGAAGCGGACATCCGGCGTACCAAACGTGCGGGTAAGCCGCAATTGTTTGCTTCGAGTTCAACGCAGACAAGCAACGACTCCAGAGCCATCCACGCGTTTTCTGGTTTTTGGCACTAAACGACTCCCGGCGACCTACTGAACGTCTGTGTGACGCTGCGGCTTCGCTGGATGCCTGTTTCAAGTCTCTCGATGGCCTCTACGCACCTACCGATAATCGAAAAAATTGCGCCCCACCAGCCGCCAGCCAGCGAGGCGCCGTGAACAATGCTGCTCGGCAGCCCTAGCTCAGGGACCAGCGCTCCAACATACGGTTGTTGTCCATTTGAGCAGTGTTGCCCACCACGTCAGGGCTCACAACTCGGCTGCTAACCGCCTGCACGAAGTTGGCAAACATCGGAATGATCACGCCGCCCCTGTCGCGCAAGATTTCCTGCATTTCATGGTATTGCGCGCGGCGCTTATCGCTGTCCAACTCTGCGCGAGCCGAAAACAGCAACTCTTGGAACCGCGGATCATCCCATTGGCTGTCGTTCCACGGCACACCCGCTTCGTAAGCCGAAGAGAACATCCAGTCTTCTGTCGACCGGCCCGTCCAATAGGACGCACAGAACGGCTTTTTCAGCCAGACATTCGACCAATAGCCGTCAGCGGGTTCCTGTACCACGTTGATATTAATCCCTGCGGGCGCAGCAGCAGCCTGATACAACTGCGCAGCATCCACAGCCCCCTCAAAGGCGGCGTTCGACGCCGACAGATCGATGTTCAGGCTGTCCAGACCAGCTTCCTTGAGATGGAACTTGGCCTTATCTGGATCATAGGCCAGTTGTTCCATCTCGCTGTGGAAATACTGGTTAGCCGGGCCGATGGGCGTATCGTTGGCAACACGACCGTGACCCAGTAGAATTTTGTCGACCATTTCCTGACGGTTGATGCCGTATTTCAGGGCTTGGCGTACGTTGACGTCGTCAAAGGGTGCGGATTTTGTCAGCATTGGGAAAGAGTAATGCTGGTTGCCGGTCACTTCCTGAATAGTGACATTCGGGTTCGCCCTCATCAGCGCTTCGGCTTTGAAATCGATCCGGTTGATGGCATCGACCTGACCGGTCATCAGCGCGTTCATTCGGGCGGTGTTGTCGTTAATCGCGATCAGTTCGACCTCTTCAAAGAAGCCTGCGCTGTCGCCTTTATAATGATCGGCAACGCGCTTGCCGACAAACCGCACACCGGGTTCGAATGCCTGAACCTGATAAAGACCGGTGCCGATCCCCTTGGAAATTGCCTCTTCAATCTGGCCTGCGGGATAGATCAGCAGGTGGTAGTCCGACATCAGATAGGGGAAGTCGGCATTGCCTGCCGCAAGCGTGAATTGCACCTGATGCTCGGTGATCTTTGTCATTTCGGTTATCGCGGCCACCAACGGTTGCGCCGCAGACTTTGCTCCTTCGGCCACGTGAAGTTGCAGCGATTCAATGACGTCATCGGCACCAAAGGCCTTGCCGTTGTGGAATGTCACACCTTGCCGGAGGTTAAAGGTCCAGACTTTGGCATCGGGGCTGGCTTCCCAGCTTTCGGCCAGTTCGCCTTGCAGCGATCCATCCGCGGCGACCTCGGTCAGAGCATCAAAGACACCGCCCAAGGCGGCAGAAATCATGAAGACATCCGAATGTGTGCGGCCATCCCAGCTGTCAGACGTATTTGCACCAGACAGACCTGCGGTAAACTTGCCGCCTGAGGTTTGGGCGCGCAGCGGCATTCCGGACAGGCTTAGTACACCTGCAGCAACACCGGTTTTCAAAAGCCCGCGTCTACTCAATCCACTCATTTATATCTCTCCCATTTCATTTTTTCAGGCCCCTGAAGGGCCTATTCACTCGCCGTAAGGCGACGATTCGCATTACATCTTATCAAATGCCGCGTCGCCGATGTTTTCAACACCACGCTCGGCCAGAAGATTGGTCAGCCAGTCTGGGTCCATCTCGGGGACCGAGGACAACAGCAATTCGGTATAAGGGTCGTGAGGTGGCTTGAACATCGCGTCCTTCGAACCCTGTTCAACGACCCGACCGTCCTTCATCACCACTACCTCGTCCGCGATTGCGCGAACCGTCGCCAGATCATGGGTTATGAACATATAGGTCAGCTTCAATTCGTCCTGTAACTTTGCCAGCAGGCGCAGGATGCCTTCGGCCACCAGTTGGTCAAGCGCCGAGGTGACCTCATCGCAGATGATAAACTTCGGCTCCGCGGCCAAAGCGCGGGCAATGCCGATCCGCTGCTTTTGTCCTCCTGAAAGCTCGGATGGCAAACGATGCGCATATTCGTGTGGATCCAATTCGATTTGTTCCAAAAGTTGCGCGACCCGCTTGCGCTTTGCCTTGCCGGTCAGGCCAAGATAAAACTGCACAGGACGGGCGATAGTCTGCCCTACCGACATGCGCGGGTTCAGCGCAGTATCGGCCATTTGATAAATCATCTGCACCTGACGCAACTGGTCCTTGCTGCGCTTGCGGTAATCGGGTGGCAAAACTTCGCCATCCAGCAGGATCTGTCCCGATGTTGGCGGCAACAATCCAGTGATGCAACGTGCCGCTGTGGATTTGCCCGACCCGCTTTCGCCCACGACCGCTACAGTGCGGCCCTCGTGCATATCAAAGCTGACGTCGTGCAATACCGGCACCTTGCCATAGGCCGCATCGACCTTTTGCACGCTGATGACCGGTACGGCGCCGGGCCCGGCAGCAGGCTTGGCAGGACGTTGAAAACTGCGCACTGCCCAAAGCGACTTTGTGTATTCTTGCGTGGGCGATGCCAGCATCTGGCGCGTCTCGGCTGTTTCTACCTCGTCCCCGCGCAGCAGCACCTTGATACGGTCCGCCATCTGCGCGACCACCGCAAGATCGTGAGTGATATAGATTGCGGCGGTATTGAACTGTTCCACGATATCGCGGATCGCGGCCAGCACTTCGATCTGAGTGGTCACATCAAGCGCCGTCGTGGGTTCATCAAAGATGATCATATCAGGACGGCACGACATCGCCATCGCAGTCATTGCGCGCTGCAACTGCCCGCCCGAGACCTGATGCGGATACCGAAAACCGATCTGATCAGGGTCCGGCAGGCGCAGCTTGTCATAAAGGGCGACCGCGTCTTCCGCGCTTTCCGCCCTGGACATCACCCCGTGCTGTACGGGGCCTTCGACATGCTGATCCATCAGCTTATGTGCTGGGTTAAAGCTTGCCGCCGCCGATTGCGCCACATAGGCGATCCGCTTGCCCAGCAAATCGCGTTTGGTCGCAGCAGAGGCCTTGAGCAGATCAATGCCGTCAAACTCTACCGACCCGCCACTGATCCGCACGCCGTCGCGCGTGTAGCCCATCGCAGCCAGACCCAGCGTTGATTTCCCCGCCCCGGATTCACCAATCAGGCCCAAAACCTCGCCCTTGTTCAGGGTAAGATCGACACCATTGATGATTGGGTTCCAAACTTCGTCGCTGCGGCCTTCCAGTTTGATGCCGCGGATTTTCAATAGGGGTTTGCTCATTCTTTCAGCCCCGATGATCGCTGCAACATCCAATCCACGACAAAGTTAACCGCGACGGTGAGCATCGCTATCGCGCCTGCCGCCAAAAGCGGGGTGATCGCTGCTTGCGGTGCGAAGGCCGCGTAATTCACGAAACTTCCCAGATCACGGACCATCGTGCCCCAATCCGCCAAGGGTGGCTGGATGCCAACGCCCAGAAATGACAGGGCGGCAATGGTTAAAAAAACAAAGCAGAAACGCAAACCGAATTCAGCCAAAAGCGGAGCCGTGGCATTGGGCAGGATTTCCTTGAACACCAGATATCCCATGCCCTCACCGCGCAGCTTGGCGGCTTCGATATAGTCCATCACGACGATATTCTGACCCACTGCGCGTGCCAGACGGAACACCCGTGTGCTGTCGATCACCGCAATGATCACAACCATAAAAACGGTCAGAGGAATTCCCGTGCTTGTTGCCCATGCACTTGCGATGGTCATCAGCAAAAGCGCAAAGATCAGCGAGGGGATCGCCATCAGCACATCTACGGCACGGCTGAGCACCTGATCAATCCAACCGCCAAAGGTTGCTGCCAGAAATCCAAACGAGCCCCCCAGCGAAAACGCCAAGACAGTGGTCGCAAAAGCAATACCCACGGTATTGCGGGCACCGTAAATAAGGCGGCTCAAGATATCGCGGCCTATCTGGTCGGTCCCCAGCGGGAAATCGGGATTGCCGCCAAGTGCTGGGTCTCCGCCCGCGACGATATTCGCCGCCACGCCGGGTATGATCTGTTCTTGCCCATAGGGGGCCAAAAGGGGCGCAAAAATAGCGACGATTGCATAAAGGATGATCGTCAGCACCCCAAACGCGGCTGTAAGCGGCATGGCGCGAAACAGCCTGCGACTCCACGCAGGACCAAGGCCTCGCCCCAGCAGGCGAAAGAGATATGCGGCAACTGCAAAGAGGAGAAACCCATGGACGGCCAAACGCAGGAAAAAGAACTTGTTCGCCAGCACCTGATCAGAACTGTAGGCCTGCAAATAGGCCCAAGCCAGCCACGCGACGGCCACCGTTCCCAGAATATACCCATAGGCAACGCCAAAGGTCATATCGCGGAAATAGGGCGTGCTGCTGGTCGCTTTTTGCCCCGCATATCGGAAAACCCAAGCGGCGGTGGCCATGGCGACCAAGGCACTGGTAAACCAGATCATTTCGGATGCCTCATGCGCGGGTTCGACAGGATCGACATGATATCGGCAGTCAGGTTCAGCAAAATGTACGCAGAGGCGAAAATCAGGCAACACGCCTGTACCACGGGGATATCGCGGATTTTCACGCTGTCGACGAACAACTGGCCGATGCCGGGATAGACGAAGACCACCTCGACCACGACAACACCGGTGATCAGGTAAGCAAGATTGATTGCAATCACATTGATGATCGGGGCCAGCGCATTGGGCAGTGCGTGCAGCACGATGACACGCATCGGCGACAGGCCCTTGAGCCGGGCCATCTCGATGTAAGGGCTGGCCAAAAGGTTGATAATCGCAGCACGGGTCATTCGCATCATGTGCGCGGTCACAACAAGGGTCAGCACCAGCGCGGGCAATATCGACTTATTCAGCCGCTCGCTGAACGCCATGCCATCGTAGATATTCGACAACGATGGAAAGATCGGGTTCAGCACCGCCAGAAACAGGATGAGAATATAAGCCAGAAAGAACTCGGGACTGGAAATCGATGACAAGGTGAAAATGTTCGCGGCACGGTCAAACAACGAATTGCGGTAAAGCGCGGCCAGCACGCCAAGCACGATGGCAAAAGGCACTGCGATGGTTGCTGTGACCGCCGCAAGAAACATCGTGTTTGCAAACCGCGGCGCTATTTGAGCAGCCACGGTAGTGGCCCCTGATGTAGTGCCCGTGAAGCTTGCAAAATTGGCTTGGGCAAAGCTGGTGCCGAGATCGCCCTGCAAAACCCCGCTCAGCCAGTTGAAATAACGGGCAACTACAGGCTGGTCCAACCCCAGATCGCGGCGGATCGCGGCCACTGCTTCTGGTGTCGCGCCCTGCCCGAGGATCGATTCTGCAAAATCTCCCGGAAGCATGTTGACCGCGGCAAAAATCACTATCGACACGATCAGCAACGTCAAAAGCCCCAGCGCAAGACGCTGCGATATAATTGTCAGGACATTGCCCAAACTAACTCAGTTCCCTTTTCACAGCGTCTAGACTGGTTTGACTGCTGCGCTCAACGGTTCCTTTAAAGCAGAAACAGCGACGCCAGTACAGTAAGGCAAAGGACGCCTGCCACATGCAGAAGAATGTAGCCACTTAGAAACGACAGGTAATCTTCTATTGAGGAGGCAAGCACTGCCGGTCAGCCGCCGATTGCTGCACTTCTAAACTTTAGCAGGGATCGACCACTATAATTGTATTAAGCCTGCTTGGGGCCAGAATGATCCTTTATTCCAAGCGCCGTAAGTGGCCTGAAGCATCACTACGCGACCTTTTCGTCCCACAGAGCCGTCAACCTGGTAGCCGTGTTGACGGGCCAACGTCCGCTTCTCAAGAGCCGCAACGCAGTACCGAAGGTTGCGATGAACGACAGGTTTGGGCCGTGCGTGACGATGCCCCGGATGGGCGAAATATTTGATGCTGCGCCACTTCGAGCCCTTTGAAGACATTGGCCGAAGCTATGTCAGTCTTACCGCAATCAGACGGGATCTAGAGACGGATGTGCCTAATTGTGCTAGGATAAGCTAGCAACCGTTGGGAGAAGATGAATGTTCGATCTCGAAAGTTTCGTGTCCGATTGCAAGGACGCAGTGAGGGATGATCCGACACACAAAGCTGTTTCTGAAATTGTTAAGCGTGCTATGTCCGATCCGACCGCCGTCCTCGAGACGCTAGGTGAGCCTACCGAGCCCGGTATCGAAACTCTGTACCAAGCCGACGACCTGACCATAATTAACCTCGCGTGGAAACCCACAATGGTCCTTCCGCCTCATAACCATGAGATGTGGGCGGTCATCGGCATTTACGGCGGGCGCGAAGACAACATCTTTTGGCGAAGGGTGAAAGATGATCCCGATGGTCGTATCGAGGCAGCAGGCGCGCGTTCGCTTCGAACCGGAGATGTCTGCCCTATGGGCGCAGATATTATCCACTCGGTCGTGAACCCCATTCCCCGCCTGACGGCAGCACTGCACGTCTACGGTGGCGACTTTTTCGAAACCGAACGGAGCGAGTGGGAATCCGACGACTTGACCGAAAAGACCTTGGATATCGAGGCTCTTAGGGCGCGATTTTCAACCTGATACGCTTGAGATCGCGAATAGCTGCTTCATCCCGCAGACCGTAAATTCGTCAATCACTGAAGCATGCGCTTGCAGCGAATGTCGGCAATGCAGGCTGCTACCGCAGCAACTTGAAGGTGGGGCGAAGGTCTGGTTGGTGCCGTGAGTGACGACAAGCCTCGGTGCCGTGTCCAACGATGCTGCACTGTGACTTTTCCGAGCTCAAACGGGCCTTTGGTTCTTCCCACTCAGGTGCTGAGATGAGTAGCTAAGTCTCGTCGGAGTGGGCCTTGTTGCACAAATGCGCTGAGGGATTCACTGTGTGAAGCCAGCGTGATAGCTGGCGTGCATGAGCAGTCTCCCCACGACGTACAGGACCAGGAACTGGTCTTCGTACAACACGGCGCTGAAGCATCGCGGTTCCCCACCGCGCACCATCATTCTAATAGTGTCCGTGAGCTCGCATCAAAGCGTCCGCCCGGTTTTGCGCTGCTACCAAAGCCGCATCAGGCGTTTTTGTACCGAGCAGCATGTCGTGCATTTCTTCGCCCGCGATGGCGATTATGTCTGTGATCTCGGGAACTGGCGGGCGCGGCCACATCTGCAATACGCCAAAGCGTGCCATCTCGTCGACGATGGATATAAGCGGCGAAATTTTCTTTACTTCAGGGTCCATGCTGACGCTGAATCGCGGACTTACCAGGCTTCCATTCTCGATATAGAGTTTTATCGCGTTTGCGGAAGTAAGCGACGTCAAAGCCGTCCAGATCGGACGAATTCGATTTGGCTCCACATTTGACGGGATCGCCAACGCATAACCGCCGACAGGCGCAATCGGGCGCGCTTTCGGGCCACAGGGATGAGGCAAATATTCGGTCACGCCATAGGCCGGAGACGTAGCGTCCAATTCAAACATCGGTGCCAGAAGCGTTGCGCAATAGGCCATTGCCACCTTTCCGTCAGCGTAGGCGCGCGCACGCTCGTACCAAGACATGCTAAGGATATCATTGGGCGAATAACTCAAAAGCTCCAGCATGTAATCGGCTGTCGCGCGCGCTGCATCACTGTCGAACATTGGGCGAAAATTCTCGCCGTGTACCTTCTCACCATCAAACCCGCCTTCAATCCGGCGCAAGTTCAGTGCTGGCTGCCCAAAAGCACCCATCATAAATAGAAAACTATGTCCCAGTGGCGTTCCTCGCGCTGCGTTCCAGGCGATCCCCGAAAGGCTTCGACCACGCGAATGGAGGGTTTTTGCCGCTGTCAGAGTTTCCATAATCGTCCGCGGTGCATTCAAACCGTGATCCGCCAAAAGATCGCTGCGGCAAACAAGAAGCTCTGGTGTCGTCTGGACGGGAATCCCGAACTGACGGCCTTTGTAGCGTGCACTGGCCAAGGCCTCACTGTGGAAATCTGACGTATCTTGCGCAGACTCTTCGATAAGGTCGTCGACTGGCAAGAAATGCCCGGCTTCTGCCATTTCACCGAACCACGGTAGATCGCAGGCTATCAGATCGTAGTCGGATTTCTCTTTCTTTGCGTTCGATAGGATTTCTTGGCGCAGTCTATCGATCGATAAGGCACGGCTTTGAATTGTCACGCCGAATATCGTCTCGAACTGTTTTTTCAGCACATGCATGGCCATGAAAGTCGGATCGGCATGAACCAAAATGCGCAAATCGCGCCGCAGTGAAAGTTTCGAGGCAAGAACACCGGGCGGTGAGATAATGCTCCCCTGATTGTAGGAGGCCCCGAAAAAATAGTCGGATTGGGTGCCGCCGCTTTCTTTCAGTCCAAGAGTAGTCCCAACCAAAGCGTGCACTCGGCGGGCAAATTCCTGCCATTCCTGGATCAGCTTGTCCGACGGATGCAGCGAATAGCTTTTGCCGCTGGATGTTCTAGGGCGGCGCAGCATCAAGCCACGCTCTTCAATCGACGCCATTGAGCGAATTGCCGTGCCGTAAGACATCCCGGAACTTTGGGCAAGCGATGTCGATGTGGTGAGTTTGCCGGATAAGTGATTGCGAAGAAGTGCAACCAACAGCAATGTTTCGTCATAGCCGGTTTTGATACTTAGTGACTGCCGGGTCTCTTGATCCAGCTGTTCCACAAAATCCAGAAAGCGGGACATCTCATCGCTTGAAATGCCAAACTGCCCACGGCGATCCGCGGTTTCAAACGGACCTTCTGGGCGCTTGTGTATGGATTGCCGCATGAATCATGCTCTCCATCCTGATCACAAGAATCTAGCAAAGCACGCCAGCATAAGCCAGCGCGCCTCACGTCAATTCTCTGCTGCCGGGCTCGCCCCGGCACGGCGCGCTGCGATGCTTTGCCTTCGTCCATCTACATCGCTTAGTAATTGTCGTCGTCGTTGCGTGTCATCAAAGATGCGGCTTCCAGTCTGAAACATGATCACAACGATCAAAAGAATGCCCAGATATAGCTGCACCATGAATGCGGGCGTGACGTTGAACACAAGCCCGGTATTCAAGAAATTCACTGTCAGCGTTCCAATAGCGGCCCCAACAACGCCGCCCTTGCCGCCCAGAATGCTCACCCCGCCAATGAAGGCCGCAACGGTCCCTGCCAACAGCAAATACTGCAGTCCCAAAGCCTGTGCCGTTCCTGAACGCAGCCCGATAATCACACCACCCAGACCGGCGCAAAAGCCCGAGATCGCAAAGACGATGATCATGGGTCGCTTAAGGTCGATGCCCGAGGCCAGTGCCTCTTTGCGCGCGCCCCCGATAGCGTAGATTTCGCGCCCATAGCGGGTAAAGCTCATGAACAGCCCGACAAGAATAAACATCGCGATAACCAGCAAGCTGGCGGGCGAAAAGTACCACAGCATTTTTGTTGATATGAAATCGGGCACCCGGAAATCTGTAAGCATGACGGTTTTTTCTTCGGCGGCAAACAGGGCCACGCCGCGCAAAAGCATCAGGGTGCCGACTGTCAGCACAATGGCGCGCACCCTGAGATACGCAATAAAATACCCTTGGATGATGCCGATGGTGGTTGATACGGCCAATGCGATCAACAGGGCGTTCACTGCCCCAAGGCTGTCGGTAAAGCGCACTGTTATCACCGCAGAGAGGGCTGCATTTGATCCGATGGAAAGGTCGATTTCGCCAGCTATGATACACAGCGTCAAAGCCAGGCCCACAAGGCCCAGCACAGCAAAGCGCTCCATGATGGCGAAGGTGGTGCGATGCGTGGCGAAAAGCTCGTTTGTTAAGGCGAAATAGCTGTACACGCAGATCGACAGCAGGATCGCAAAGGCCAGATCGGGGTTTTCCGACATCCAGTTTTTCAAACGGTCGACCATGATAAAACCCCTATTCCACGGCTCGGCTGCCACGCCGAACAAGTGCGAAGACGATAATTGAGAAGACGATCATTAACCCAACAGCCAGCACTCGTGGGCCCGAATTGAACCCGTGCAGCACCATCATGTTATCGACCGTTGAGATGAAAATCGCGCCGAGAGATGATCGCAAGGTCGAGCCGTAGCCGCCCATGATCGAGTTGCCGCCGACCATAACTGTTGCGATGACCATGATCGTCATGTCGCCGGATGACCCGAACTCTGACGAAAAATAATTGACGTGAGCGCTTGAGACCTGTGCGGAAAATGCAATCGCCACGAAAGCCGCGCAAACCGATGCGATCGAGCAGACCTTGATTGCCATCCCAAAGTTTTCATGGCCTGTGGCCTTGCCCGCCGCTCGGTTTGCACCGACCAGGTAAACCTGACGTCCAAAGTTTGTGCGCCGCAAAACCAGTTCTGCGGCAATCGCGATCAAGATAAAAGCGACAGTAATGTTCGGCAATCCAAGGAATGATCCGGTCCCCAACCACTCGGCCCCGTGGGGACGTCGGAAAGAAACAACAAGGTTGTCGGACCACCAACTGCCGATGCCAAAAAACAATCCTGCCGCACCCAGCGTTACCACGATGGGATTGCCGCCAAGGCCGATCAACACACCCTGCAAAGCGCCTGCGGCCAATGCGATGATCATCGTAAAGAGAAACGATATCTCGAACCCATAACCTGCTGACATACTTGTCGCAAAGGCGATAATCGCAAGGGCTGCGGTCTCTTTCATCGAAAGCAGAAAGAAGTTGCCCGATAGCGTCACGAAGGTCAGGCCAATTGCCATGATACCCACAAGTGCCGCATCACGAATGATGGTCTTGAAATTGAATACGGTCAGAAAGTTTGGCGCGGTCACAGCGCCGATAACCAGTACGACCATGAAAACAGCGACAAGGCCAATCACCAAAGGCGAGTAATCACGGGCAAGGCGACCGAAAAAACCGGGCTGTGCAACATTAACGTCAACGCTCATGCGACATCCTTTCCGTGCAGACCGGTTTCGTTGAACGGATCGGTAATCTGTTCAAGGATGCGGGCCGATGTCATATCTTCCAACGCGATCTCGCCCACCTGCATGCCGCGATAAAAACTGACGATACGGTCCGGCAGATTAGTGATCTCGTAGATGTCAGTCGAAGCCACAACAATGGCCGCGCCCTGATCCGCAAGCTCTCGCAATTTCTGGTATATTTCGGCGCGTGCGCCGACATCAACACCTCGGGTTGGTTCATTGACCAGAATGATTTTGGGTTCAATCGAGAGCCATTTTCCCAAAGCGACTTTTTGTTGATTGCCACCGCTTAGCACACCGGCTTCTTGTGGCAATCTTTCAGGGTCGACAGTGAATTTAATGGCCGTTTCCGAAGCCAGAGCGACCTCGCGTGTTGGCGATAGAATCCCACCGTTCGAGACACGGTTCAATGCGGGCGCAGTCAGGTTTTCCAAGATGGGTCGGCCAAGGAATAATCCGTCGTGTTTGCGATCTTCAGAACAATACCCGATGCCTGCCGCAATAGCCTCTTTAGGGCGCTTGGGCAGGAATTCGCGGCCTGCAAAAACAAGCGTGCCACCCCGCGTTTTGGCGGCGCCAGCCATGGCAGCCAATATTTCAGCGGTTCCAGCCCCCAACTGACCGGCCAGGCCAAGGATTTCGCCGGGATAAATATTAAAGCTAACCGGCTCTAATACGCCATCGGGCCAAAGATCGCGCACCTGCATCAGTGGCTCTCTCTCGGGTTGCGGGCTACGGGCTGGGAACATGTTGCCAAGTTCGCGACCCAGCATCAGTTCCACCAGCTTTTCAACGTTTAGCTCTTTAGCCAGCCTTGGTTCTTGGCTTTCACCATCGCGCAAGACAGTAATCCGATCGCATATCTTGAAAATCTCGTCCATTCGGTGGCTGACATAGATGATGGACTTGCCGCGTTCGCGCAGGCGGGCGACCATATCAAGGATGCGTATAGAGTCTGTTTCGCCAAGTGCCGCCGTGGGTTCGTCCAGGATCAAAACACTCGGGTCATGGGCCAAAAGGCGCGCGACCTCTACCAGGTGTTGTTCACCAACGGACAGCCGGTTGGTGGCGCGAAGCGGATCAATATGCTCCAAGCCGACCTCTTCCATGAAAGGTCGCGCCATTTGAGCAAGCGCACGTTTGGTCGAGAAGACCGGAACACCGTCTCCTGCCAGGAATATGTTTTCGGCAATGCTCATCGTCGGGATAAGGCTCAGCTCTTGCTGAGCAATTGCTATGCCAGACTTTTCCGCCTGGGTCGGCGTCGTAAAGCGAAGGTTTTCTCCGTTCATTTGATAGTCGCCGGTAAACCCGTTGTCGAAACCACCAATGATTTTAACCATTGTCGACTTGCCAGCGCCATTTTCACCGACCAGTCCCATAACTTCGCCCGAGGCGATTTCAAAACTGGCACCTTTCAGCGCCTGAATGGCGCCATAAGATCGTTTGATGTTTGAGAGTTTGAGAAGTGGCTGCATCGTGGCTCCCGAGACTTCCGTCTTTGTAGAATAGCGGGCGAGTTCTTTAAGAACTCGCCCGGTCATGAGAAGGCGGTGGAAGAGCCCGCCTCCAAATTGTTTGTTACCAAGCGCCCGAGCAAAGCTCTTCTATTCCGTAAAGCTTGCCATCAAAACCACGCAGGGCCGTCGTTTCGATAGTGTCCTTGGTCACTGATGGATTAGGCGTGAAGTTGATGTAGTTTTCCAGTTCACCGGTCTCGAGATATTCTTCTACCAGCTTAATGGCCAACTGACCCTCATGAAGAGGTGACTGAAGTGTTGTACCAAATTGCTTGCCTTCTTCGATCAATTGCTTGTCGCCATTGCAGACAGTACCAACAGCGATGACGTCTTCGCCCATTTTCATGCCCGCTTCTTCAAGCGCGTTGATGCCACCGGTCAAAATGGCGTCATCCATGCCATAAACAAAGTCGATGCTTTGGCCTTGAAGCGCAGCAATCATCTTGGCAGCACCTTTATAGCCGTTGGCTTGGCCGAAGCCTTCGTCAACATCGCCAATGATAGTGAGGTCAGAACCTGCGATAGCTTCCTTGAAGGCGTTGATGGAAAGGCCATAGCCGCCATAGGAATGAGGATAGCTGAGAACCAGAACATTAAAACCTTCGCCGCCCGCTGCCTTTTTGGCGGCCGCCGCTTCACGCATCATGTAGCCGGCGTTGCGTGCCCGCAGCCGATCATCTGGACCTGCATAGCCAAAGATGTACTGCTTGTCTTGCTCGTTGGGCAGTTGGTTGATTTTCAAAACCGGCACTCCGGTCTTGGCCAGGGCCCGCAGCGATCCCAGTCCGGCAACCGCGTCAGAAGGCCACCATATAAAGACGTCCGGCAACTGCCCGGCCGCCAGAACCTGCTGAACCTGTTGGTCCTGCTCGGCTTGGTTGAATTGGTTTTCAAAGACTTTGATGTCAAAACCCTTCAACTCGGCTGTCGCCTTGATGCCTTTGATGAACTTACCGATATAGGCTTCGCCTGCCGGGCCGTTAAACGAAACAATAGAGCCCTTGTCTTGCGCAAGCGACGTTGTCACTGTCAATCCAAGCGCCAGCGTTCCCGCTACCGCTCCGCGCATCAGTTTTCCAAGAAATGTCATTATAATCCTCCCTAAGACGTTTTTTGATCCATCTCCTTCTGTCTCTCAAAGAGCAGCGACGATTCAGAGGCCATATTTGTCCAACTTGGACAATCGCGAGTCATTTTGGACATTTTGCCGATTTATTCGGCACTTCGCCACCTGCACGGTTCCAACAAAACTTTGGATAATTACACGGAGGAACCCATGGACCCGAAACGTCTTGCAGGAAAAAATATAATGATTACCGGTGCCGCACAGGGTATGGGGGCCACCAATGCCGAGTATTTTGCCGCTCAGGGGGCGAATGTCTGTCTTGGCGATGTCAATGTCGACGGCGTAAATGCTGTTGCTGCTCGTATTAACGAAGCGGGCAATGGGAAGGCCATTGCGCTCAAACTGGATGTGACCAGTCGCAAAGAGAATGCGGATGCGGTGGCCGCGACAGTGGAGGAGTTTGGGTCGATCAACATTGCGTTGATGAATGCAGGCGTCAACACCCCACGCATGTTCATGGACATTGATGAAGACAATTGGGACATGATCATGAACATAAACGCCAAAGGTATGCTCTTGGGCATGCAAGAGGCCGCCCGCCAGATGATCGCCCAGGGACCGATGGACGATCATCCGTACAAAATTCTTAATGTTGGATCGATAGTGTCACGCACGGCATTTCTGGACGTCATCCCTTATTCCTGCTCGAAGTATGCCGCCCTTGCGATGATTATCGGCGGCGCAAAGGCACTCTGGCAGCACAACATCACAGTCAATGGCTATGCGCCCGGTGTCGTGCGCACCGAACTTTGGGAGCAATTGGACAAGGATTTGGTGGAAATCGGGATGTTCGAGAAAGAGGGCCAGTCGATGGACCATCTGGCGGAAACGATGATCACGATGAAACGCTATTCTTATCCAGACGATGTGAAAGGCACGGCTGCGTTTCTTTGTTCGGACGAAAGCGATTATATGACTGGTCAGTTGATCATGATTGATGGTGGTATGATCATGCAGTGATCGCGTGCTTTCCCGATCGGACTAAACCAGACCATTTGCCTCGAGAATTCGAGATAACGGTCGCAATGCGCTTTCGTAATGCCTCCATCTTTCTATCGACCCAGATGATATCGGTTTTCTCGCCTGACCGACGCTCATTGTATTGATGTGGCGCTCGGACTTTTCCGGGTTAAGGCACGCGTCGTGAGGGGTAAGATCAAGTTTTCTTAAGAGATCGGGAATCTCTGTTTCTGGCGACACTACCAGTTTTTCATAATGCGCTACGACAAAGCGCGGTCCCAATATGCTTTGCCAATGAAGCATCAGATTGTGGTGGGCGACCGTATAAAGCGCCAGTTCTTCAAGGTTCATTGCATATGGATGGCCCGCGACCCACAGGTCGGCAGAGTATATTGAAAAGCACGTCGCGCGGTAATCGCGTTGCATGCTGACAAAGCGCGCGGTCGGGAATGCAGCCGCCAATACCCCGACATTCAGGAAATTTGCGAGAAGTTTGTCTGTTGTCACACGCTTGCCGGCCGGCGGTTCTAAGTGGCTGCACAAAGCATCGGCAACTCTTGCGGTCGCTTGGGGCGTTGGCGTGAGCCTGGCCTTTGAGGCTTCGAAAAATGCGACGGGTGTTTCGCCTTTGGACTCCACGCTGGGGTGACGCGATAAAATAGTCTCTAAAAGCGTTGATCCGGTTCGAGGAAGGCCAACAATAAAAATCGGGCTTAATCCTGAAAGGTCTGTCGCAGCGCATTCGATGGCCTGTGCGCTCCAACAGCTCGCAACGCGTTCCATCAGGCGTTCGTCGTCTGCCACGGAGTATTTGACCAGCGCTCTCAGTATGGCATTGCCTTTGCTCAGTGCGACCATTGCGGCGTCGTGGTCTTCGCAGTCCATCAGCGCTTTCGCGTAGGCCAGTCCAAAGGTGCCCTGTTTCAAAGGTGGTAGTCCGGGATCCTGGGAATTTTTCGCCATGATGTCGATGAGTTCATCTGGGCGTCGCCACTTCGAAAGCAAGCCAGCAAGCCGGAAGGGGGCAGGATTTGAGGGTGATGCTTTGGCGAGCCGTCTGGCGCGGGCGGTCGCTGCCTTTAACTCGCCCCACTCGGCCAACATGGCTGCTGTTCTAAAGTCGGTCTCTTCAGAGATGTCTGCCAGTTTGCCAATATATGCGAGCGCGGCTTGTCTTCCTTCTGCCGCCAGAAGGGCAGCAGCCATGACATCGTGCAGCGCGAAGTCTTCTCTCTTAGATGCTTCGTTCAGAATAGAAATGGCTTCGGAAACCCTGCCAAGTGCAATTAGGGTTTTGCTTCGAATACCCATAATTTCACTGTCTTCGGGCGCTTCGGCAGAAAGAGTGGCCGTCAGAACTTCGGCCTTTTGCAACTGTTCTGCTTGAAGATAGGCGCTGGCAAGGTTCACCCGGATGTCCAACGAGGCGTCTTTATGTGTTGCGATGTCTTGCAAAAGCTCGATGACATCAAACGCTCTGTTTTGCTTTAAAAATGAAAAGGCCAGATTGATGCGCGCAGCCTCATAAGAAGGCGCCAGTTTGAGAGCATGGCGCAAGACGGTCTCTGCTCTTGTCGCGTTTTCATCTGCAAGAGAGGCAACACCTAATAAGTTCAAAAGCTTGTGGTCACCGGGAAAGTATTTGAGGCGTTCGGAACCAAGGCTCCATGCCAAAGCATTTGATCCTTTATTGATGAGGTTTACGATGTCCTCGATTGGCGCAGATCGCCCTTCGGCAATTTGCTTTAGGGCTTTGCGCTGGGCAGGTGTGACGTTTGCCTTTTGGGCGACCTTGCGCGCCTTGTTTTTCTGACCTGCCATACGGAGAGCGACAACATACTGAGACCATGCATTGGCGTCATTTGTTTTCCGGGCCGTGTCATGAAGCGCTGAAAGCTGATGTTGTGCATCGCTTTGTGAAGTCGTTGACAGCTCTGCCATGGCGAGGTTCGCGGCCTCGTGCCCTGGCCAAATAGCCAGTATGGCCTTCAGTCTTTCCTTTGCAGCCAGAGCTTTTCCGGAAAGCCGAAGAGCCGTTGCCTCTGACAAGGCTTCCTCCGCAAAGGTTGTTTTCTGTCTGTGATCGCGCATCCGGCGGGACTCCAGAATCTGTGGTCTTGGAGCTTAGAGAGCGAAAGATCATGCCTCTGGCCTGATGAATTAAATTTGCAGGCGCAGGCTTGGGCGAAAAAATGTTTAAGTTTCAATCGAGCTCTAAGGGATTCTTAGAACTTTAAACGATCCTGGTTGGTTTTTCCGTCGAAAGTACTTGGCCGGCGATCATTGGCCGAAAAAGTGGTGCAGCAGCAGCTTTGAGGGGCAGAGCGCCCATTTTTTCACCGCTATGAAATCCATCAAGGCAAAAAAGAGGTGACGAGTTTCAGTCTTGATCGACACCCACCCCTCGTCTATACGCCCCCGGTGGTCGCAATTGCGGCCAAGAATCAGGTCATGCCGTGTCCGTCCCATTATCGCTTCGCGGGGCGCGTCCGGCCAAAGGAGAAGCGATATGAAACTGAATGAACTTCGGGACAATCCCGGTGCCACAAAGAAACGCAAGCGCGTTGGTCGTGGACCAGGGTCCGGCACTGGTAAGATGGGTGGCCGTGGTATCAAGGGTCAGAAATCCCGTTCGGGTGTGGCTATCGCCGGATACGAGGGTGGCCAGATGCCGCTTTACCAACGTCTTCCAAAGCGTGGCTTCAACAAGCCGAACCGCAAGGAATTTGCCGTTGTGAACCTGGGCCTGATCCAGAAATTTATCGACGCCAAGAAGATCGACGCGAAAAAGGACATCACCGAGGATGTGCTGATCGAATC
>JABDJX010000104.1 GCA_013003245.1 Silicimonas sp.
GGCTTTGTCCGCATGTGCATGCTCTGCGATTTCGGCCGTTGGCCAATACATTCCCTCACGCTCAACCAGCATGTGTCCCTCCTTCAAGTTCTTCGTTTTTCACGTCATAGCCCGGAATTTCCACACGGGACTGACAAAAATCAGATCGCCAGGTATTTGGCGCGCAGGGCTTCGTCTTCGAGCACCTTTTGTGCGCTGTCGTCATAGACCACCTTGCCGATGTCGAGAATGACGGCGCGGTCGGCCAGCTTGAGGGCTGCCACTGCGTTTTGCTCCACGATAACGGTGGTGATGCCCTGATCGCGGATGATGTTCAGCGTTTTGGCGATTTCCTGCACGATCACTGGGGCAAGGCCCTCGTATGGCTCATCAAGCAGCAGGACCTTAATGTCGCGCGCCAAGGCCCGCGCGATGGCAAGCATCTGCTGTTCACCGCCCGACAAAGTCGAGCCGTCCTGTTTGCGACGCTCGCCAAGACGCGGGAAAAGCTCGTAGATGCGATCAAGCGACCAGCCAAGCGGCGGGGCGATCTGGGCCAATTGCAGATTTTCTTCAACTGACAGGCCCTGGATGATCCGGCGATCTTCGGGCACCAGAGCGATGCCGTTTTGCGCGGCCTCATAGCTTGACATGGTGTGCAGCGGCTTGTGATCAAGCCAAATCTCACCATGCCGCAGATCGGGGTTGTCCATGCGTGCGATGGTGCGCAGGGTCGAGGTTTTGCCAGCGCCGTTGCGGCCCAGAAGGGCAAGGATTTCACCTTCACGAATGTTAAAGCTGACATCCTGAACGATGTAGCTTTCGCCGTAATAGCTCTCGATGTTCCAGACACTCAGGTAGGCGGGCGTGGTGGCGGCGTTGTTTCTGCGCTTGTCGAATGTTTCGTCCAGCATCTTTCAAATCTCCTTGAGGGCAGGGTGCAGCAGTTACGCGGCGCCCTCATTTTGGCTCTCGCCGAGGTAGGCTTCCTGTACCTTCGGGTTGCCTTTGATGTTTTCCGGTGTGTCTTCCACCAGCGGTGTGCCTTGGGCCAGCACCGTGATCCGTTCCGACAGCGAGAACACAACGTGCATGTCATGCTCGATGATCGCCATGGTGATGTCACGCTTGGCCTTGATCTCTTTGAGCAGATCAATGGTGTTGTTGGTGTCCGCACGCGCCATGCCAGCGGTAGGCTCATCCAGCAACAAAAGCCGCGGCTCTTGGACCAGACACATCGCCATCTCAAGACGGCGTTTATCACCGCGTGACATAGAAGCTGCGTGCATGCCGCGCTTGTCGGCCATGTTCACGTCTTCCAGGATCGCCTCGGCTTTTTCCATCAACTGCTTTTCGTGTGCAAAGCTTTCAAAGGCATGCATCCGGAAAGCACCGTCGCGTTTGGCAAAGCACGGGATCATGATGTTTTCCATCACCGTCAGGTCACCAAAGATCTCGGGCGTTTGAAACACCCGGCTGATGCCCATCTGATTGATCTCGTGCGGCTTGCGCCCCAAAACTGATTGTCCGTCGAACATTACTGATCCACTGTCGGGGATCAGCTTGCCGACAAGGCAGTTCAGCAGGGTGGATTTGCCAGCCCCGTTGGGACCGATAATCGCGTGCACGGTGTTTTCCTCGATTGAGAGGTTCACATCGCCAAGCGCCTGCAAGCCGCCGAAGCGCTTGTTGACACCTTTGACTTCAAGAATACCCATGGTGGTTCTCCTTATTCCGCAGGTGTGTTGGCAGCGGCGTCTGCTGCGCTGTCAGATTTCTTCTTCCGGCCAAAAAGCCGTCCGATGCGCTGTCCGCCTTCGACAAGTCCGCCTGGAAGGAAGATCACCACCAGCATGAAGACGATGCCCAGTGTGAGGTGCCAGCCTTTGCCGATGAACGGATAGATCATCGCAACGATGAAATCCTCGATCCCATCGGGCATGAAGGCAAACCACTGGTGCAGGATGGACTCATTAATCTTGGAGATGATGTTCTCCATGTATTTGATCATGCCTGCGCCCAGAACCGGGCCGATCAGAGTGCCGACACCGCCCAGAATGGTCATCAGAACAACCTCGCCCGAGGCTGTCCAGAACATCCGCTCTGGTCCCACTTGGGTGTCCATGGCGACGAGCAATCCTCCAGCAAGACCCGCATAGGCACCCGAGATCACGAAAGCGGCGATCATGTAGGGACGCGTGTTCAGTCCGGTATAGCTCATCCGCTGCTGGTTCGATTTCACCGCGCGCAGCATCATCCCAAAGGGCGAGCGGAAGATGCGGATCGAGATGTAAAACGCGATCAGCATTACAACGGCGGCGATGTAGTAGCCGCTGTTGAAGGTCCAAATCCAGTCACCCGCGACAAGTTCAAAACTCGCCCGCATGTCCATACCAAAGAGGTTGGCGCGGCCAATCTCATTAGGCGCAAGGTTGCTGAGCAGGGGATTGTCCGTCGATTTCAGCTGCAGGCCGGTTTCACCACCCGTGATCGGTGTCAGAACCGAATAGGCCAGCGCGTATGACATCTGTGCAAACGCGAGCGTCAGGATCGAGAAGTAGATGCCCGAGCGGCGCAGCGATATCCAACCCACGACCAACGCAAAGAGACCGCCGAAGACGATGGCCATCAGGATGGCGGGGATCACGTTGAGCGTGACCAGTTTCATCGACCAGATCGCCGCATAAGAGCCCACGCCAAGGAAAGCAGCGTGACCGAATGAGAGGTACCCGGTCAGGCCGAAAAGGATGTTAAAGCCGATGGCAAAGATGCCAAAGATCACAAAGCGCTGCATCAGGTCAGGATAGCCTGCGTTGAATTGCGCCAGCTCTGATCCTTCGGGAAAGGGGTTCAGAAAGAACGGTGCCAGCAGTGTCATCGCAGCGACGATGACCAGAAGCGTGGTGTCTTTTGAGTTAAGTCCCAGCATTGGTTATTCCTCCATCACGCCTTTGCGACCCATCAGGCCACGCGGACGTGTAAGCAGAATGATAATGGCCACCAGGTAGATGATGATCTGATTGATGCCCGGAAGGATGTCGATCACGGCGGACATGGACGCAAAGCTTTCCAGAATGCCCAGCAGGAAGCCTGCCAGAACAGCACCCGGAAGCGAGCCCATGCCCCCGACAACGACCACCACGAAGCTTAGGACCAGAAAGTCCATGCCCATGTGATAGTTTGGCGAGTTGATGGGGGTGTACATGACACCTGCCAATCCCGCGACACAGGCCGCGATGGCAAACATGATGGTAAAGCGCTTATCGATGTTGATGCCCAAAAGGCCAACGGTTTCGCGGTCTGCCATGCCAGCACGCACGACCATTCCGAATGTGGTGAACTGCAGAAAGGCAAAGACACTGGCGATGATGACCATGGCAAAGCCAAAGTAGATCAGGCGCCAATAGGGATAGATGATCGTGTTGGGGTCAAAGCCGATCAGCGCGCCAAAGTCGAAAGAGCCTGCAAAGGCCGGTGGGGCGGGTGTCGGGATCGGGTTTGCGCCGTAGTAAAACTTGATGATTTCCTGCAGCACGATGGCAAGGCCAAAGGTTACAAGGATCTGATCTGCGTGGGGACGCTTGTAAAAGTGTTTGATCAGCCCGCGTTCCATGGCAAAGCCGATGGCCACCATGATTGGGATCGAGAACAGGATCGCAAGCGGAACGGACCAGTTGATGATCGCCTGTCCGGCTTCAGGACCGAACCACTCGTGCAGATAGTAAATGTCTATCTTTGCCGGGTTGCCCAGAAAATCCACTTTGGTATCGTCGACAACCTCGTGGCTGAAACTTAGAAGCCTTTGCAACGCAACTGCACAAAAAGCGCCAATCATAAACAGTGCGCCATGCGCGAAGTTCACCACGCCAAGCGTGCCGAAAATCAGCGTCAGACCAAGCGCGATCAACGCGTATGCCGAGCCTTTATCAAGCCCGTTGAGTATTTGAAGGATAATAGCGTCCATGTCCCCACCTCGATGCTTGCGGGATTTCGGACGGGCGAGCGCCGGTCCGGAGGGCAGGGCGGAGGTATTCCGCCCTGCTATTTAAGAAGGCTTATGCGCCTGGGTTACATTCGCCCAGTGTCGCAGCTGCACCACCCATCTGTGGGTGATCCGGCTCGTAGATGACCTGATCAACAGGTGTGACTTCGACAACTTCAAGAAGGTCGAACTCTGAGTCTGGGTTCTCTTTACCCTTCACGACCAGCACGTCTTTGAAGCACTGGTGATCAGCGCCACGGTAAAGTGTCTTACCGTTGCCCAGACCATCGAACTCAAAGTCAGCAAGTGCTTCGCCAACCGCACATGGGTTGAACGAACCAGCCCGGTTTACCGCATCCGCATAAAGCAGGGTCTGCACATAGCATGTGTGCGCAGCCTGGCTTGGTGGGAAGCCGTACTTGGTGCCGAAGGACTTAACAAAGGCTTTCGAGCCTTCGTCCTGCAGCGACCAGTGCCAGTTGGTTGAGCCAAAGATGCCCTTAACGTTTGCACCAGCACCACGTGCCATCAGGCGCGAATAAAGCGGCACAACGATTTCAAAGTTCTTGCCGTTGACTTCTTTCTCACGCAGGCCGAACTGAACCGCGTTGGTCAGCGAGTTGACCATGTTGCCGCCGTAGTGGTTCAGAACCAGAACGTCAGCGCCAGAGTTCAGAACTGGTGCGATGTAGGACGAGAAGTCGGTCGAGGCCAAAGGCGTTTTCACTGCGTTCACAGTTTCCCAACCCAAAGCTTCGGTTGCCTGGGTCACCGCTTCTTCTGTGGTGTAACCCCAGTTGTAGTCTGCTGTCAGGTGATAGGCCTTGCGGTCCGCACCATAGTTGGCAGCAAGCACAGGTGCCAGTGCGGCACCGGACATGTATGAGTTAAAGAAGTGACGGAAACCATTGGCTTTACGGTCTTTACCGGTTGTGTCGTTCGAGTGGGTCAGACCAGCCATAAAGATAATGCCAGCTTCCTGACACAGCGCCTGAACAGCCACCGCCACACCCGAAGACGAACCACCAGTGATCATCACAGCGCCGTCTTTTTCGATCATCGACTTGGCCGATGCACGCGCGGCATCAGATTTGGTCTGCGTATCGCCTGTGACGTACTCGACCTTTTTGCCGTTGATACCGGTGCCATCAAGCGTCTTGGACGAGAAGGTCGGGATCATCCCGCCGTCGCCACCGCCGTTGAGGTGCTCAACTGCCAGCTCGTATGCACGAAGCTCATCCGCACCCTCGTCCGCATAAGGACCAGACTGTGGAACGTTGAAGCCCAGCGTTACCGTGTCGCCCTGCGGCGCGTTGGTAAAACCGGTGTGGCCGTCAGCCCAGACAGCGCCCGTAAAGAGCGTTGGCGTGGCCAGCGCTGCACCAGCGGCGGCACCGCCTTTAAGCACACGGCGACGTGAAAATTCAGATTTAGACATGTAGTCCTCCCAATTGGATTACCGGAAATGATCGGTTCTCGATCGCCATCTTAGGGGTTCCGGTCCTTTACAAGGTGCCTATGTTATCGCGCGGATTGAGAAAACTTTTCAACAAGTGGCTGTTGTCTTTACATTTTTTTGTAAACGTATACACAATTCTACGGTATACATTGTAAATAAATTTTCACGCATGCGCAGAAACACGTTGAATTGATAAGGAAAAATCATGGCCAATCCGACCCGGATCGGGGCAAGAATACGGGCAAAACGTGGCGATCTGGGGCTGCGTCAGGCCGAACTGGCGCGGTCGTGTGGGATTTCGCCAAGCTACCTGAACCTGATCGAGCACGAGCGGCGCAGAATCGGCGGCGCTCTTCTGATGCGGATCGCAGGCGCCCTGGACATCGCGCCGGAGATGCTGAGCGAAGGGGCGGAAACAACGCTGACCACAGCGCTTGGGGTGGCGGCTGATGCGCATCCGGCGACGAATGCCGAGGTGGACCGGCTGGACGAATTCGCCTCGCGCTTTCCCGGCTGGGCGCAGGTGATTGAAAGCCAGCACACCGAGCTTGGTCGCCTGCAGCGACTGGTGGCGGAACTCAGTGACCGTCTGACCTATGACCCGTTCCTGTCGGCATCGATGCACGAGGTTCTGTCATCGGTTACAGCCGTGCGCTCGGCCAGCGCAATTTTGGCCGATGGCGGTGAAATCTCACCCGAGTGGCAGGCGCGCTTTCACCGCAACATCTTTGAAGACAGTCAGCGCCTTGCGACATCGACCGAAGCCCTGGTCGAGTACCTGGATGCAGGCGGTAATGCGGCAGGTACCGCGAGCCTGCCGCAAGATGAGCTTGAAGCATGGCTGTCGGAAAACGCGTGGCAGGTCGCCGTGTTGGAGGAGAACCCAAAGAGCCCTGACGTGCAGGTGCCTGGTCTGGCCGAGCTTGGGCCGTCTGCTCGCATTTTGGCCGAGACGTTTCTTGCGCAGTACCGATCGGATATAGAGTCGCTTCCATTGGAGCCGTTCAAAAAGGCTGTGGGCGAATTGGTGGCCGACCCAATTGCTCTGGCCGCAGAGTTTCAGGTAGGGCTTCCGACTGTCTTTCGCAGATTGGCATCACTTGCGGCAGATGATCTGCCGGGTGGTCAGCCGTTCGGGCTTGTGGCCTGTGACGCCTCTGGCACCCTGATCTTCCGCAAACCCGTCTTTGGCTTTGATGTGCCGCACTATGGCGCGGCCTGTTCACTTTGGCCGCTTTTTCACGCTATGCAGCGCCCCATGGCACCGTTGCGCCAGCAGGTGCGGACAGTGGCCCGCGAAGAGCACAGCTTTGATACCTTTGCCCTTGCCGAGGTCGACTATCCGGCTGGCTACGGCAAGCCGCCGGTGATCACCTCGTGGATGCTGATCCGGCCTATGAAGCAAAAGACGACGGACACCTTGGCGGTGGGCATGTCGTGCCGGATCTGCGCGGTCGAGACCTGTCCGGCCCGTCGAGAGCCATCGATTGTGGGCAAGGCGCGCGAAGGTGACGAGGAAATGACCGCAAGGCTTTGACACGCATCGCTTCTTTGGGCGATAGTCGGACACGTTTCGTCATCCAGGGAGGGGATGCACGATGTCCAAGCATGTTTTACTGATCGAAGATGAACCCAACATCATCGAGGCGATCCGCTTTATCCTGTCGCGAGAAGGCTGGAATGTTGATGTACATTCTGACGGTAAGACCGCGCTTGAAGCCATCCACACCCGCAACCCTGACGTGGTGATCCTTGATGTGATGCTGCCCAACAAGTCGGGCTATGATATCCTGTCAGAGTTGCGCGATGACGAGACATACGGCGCGTTGCCGGTGCTGATGCTGACCGCGCGGGGCCAGAAGAAAGATCGTGAGTTGGCCGACCGGTTGGGGGCAAGCCGGTTCATGACCAAGCCGTTTTCCAATGGTGAAATCCTGTCAGCCGTCAGTGAACTGGTGGGCTGATGGCACAGCAGCCGATTTTTCTGGAACGCGAAAGCTATCGGCGCAGACGGCTGGGCGATGCGGCAAAGCTGCTGCCTGTTCTTGGTGTCGTCCTGTTCCTGATGCCATTGCTTTGGGCCGGGCGCGGCTCGACTGCGGGGGGGCTGGTGTTTTTGTTCATTGCCTGGGCGTTTTTGATCTTCGTGATGGCGCTTTTGTCGCGCCGCTTGGCCGAGACAGAGCCCAAGCTGGACGAAGAGGCCGGGTCTGACGATGCCGTATAACGTTCTGGTCACGATCTCGGCGGCCTATGTCGTGCTGCTTTTCGCCGTCGCTTTCTGGGCCGACAAACGGGCCGAAGCGGGCAAGCTTGGCTGGCTGCGCTCACCTTGGGTCTATACCTTGTCGCTGTCGATCTATTGCACCGCCTGGACGTTTTACGGCGCAGTTGGTTATGCCGCGCGTTCGGGGTTAGAGTTCGTTACGATCTATCTTGGCCCGACGCTGGTGATGATCGGCTGGTGGGTTTTCTTGCGCCGCATGGTGCGGATTGGGCGGACGCAGCGGGTCACCTCCATCGCTGATTTCATCTCGTCGCGCTATGGCAAATCGAACGCACTGGGTGTGCTGGTGACGCTTCTCGCAGTAGTTGGCACGACGCCCTACATCGCGCTGCAACTGCAATCGGTGACCCTGAGCTTTGACGTCTTCGCCCATCGGGGCACCACCGGCAACAGCGAGAGCCTGACGCAAACCGCATTTTTCGTGGCGGCCGGACTGACATTGTTCACCATCGTCTTCGGCACCCGCAATCTGGATGTGAACGAGCGGCACCACGGTGTTGTTACAGCAATTGCGGTTGAGGCCATCGTCAAACTGCTTGCCCTTTTGGCGGTTGGTATGTTCGTGGTCTTTTGGGTCGGCGGCGGCGCGGGCGAAACCTTTGAGGCGAT
>JABDJX010000124.1 GCA_013003245.1 Silicimonas sp.
AAGTACCAGTCCCAGCGTCGTAACTGTACTCGGCAATGCGATTGCCATCAAGGTCGTGGATCGAATGGATCACCTCGCCCGTCTGCGTCAGCGTGCGCACGACCTGCTGGCCAAGGGCGTTGTAGAGATATTCAGACTGCACCGTGCCGTTGATAGAGAAGGTGTCCATGCGCCCAAGCGCGTCATAGCCGTAGCCATAGCCGCCACCCGATTGGTTGTCATAGGTGGTGTTGCCCGCCGCGTGACCTCCTACTAATCTTTTAGTTGACAGATCCGTGATCCACCGACTAGCGTTGCTCCAAGTCGGGAATCCACCGGCTCACATAAATCTTTGGGAGGAGACAAGATGCGCAAGTATCTGCTCTCCGCGACCGCGGCTGTTGCCGTCATCGCGGGGTCCGGGACTGCTTTTGCCGATGCGGCAGCAGCCCAGAAATGGATTGACCAGGAATTTCAGCCATCCACGCTTGGCAAAGACGAGCAGATGTCTGAAATGGAGTGGTTCATCCAGGCCGCCGAGCCATTCAATGGCATGGAAATCAATGTTCTGTCCGAGGGTGTTCCGACACACGTCTACGAGTCAGAAGTTCTGACCAACGCGTTCGAGGAAATCACTGGCATCAAGGTCAACCACCAGATCCTCGGCGAAGGCGAGGTGGTGCAAGCTGTACAGACACAGATGCAGACCCAGCGGAACCTCTACGATGGTTACGTGAATGATAGCGATCTGATCGGCACGCATTCGCGTCTGCAACTGGCCTATAATCTGACCGAACAGATGAACGGCGAGTGGGCGACAACAACATCGCCAACGCTCGATCTCGATGACTTCATGGGCATCTCGTTCACCACGGGCCCGGACGGCAATCTGTACCAGTTGCCGGACCAGCAGTTCGCGAACCTCTACTGGTTCCGCAAGGACTGGTTCGACCGCGAAGACTTGAAAGCCCAGTTTAAAGAGCGCTACGGTTACGAGCTTGGTGTCCCGATCAACTGGTCGGCCTACGAAGACATCGCCGAGTTTTTCTCGATCCATGTTCAGGAAATCGACGGCGAGCGCATTTACGGCCACATGGATTACGGCAAACGCGCACCTGACCTCGGTTGGCGGATGACGGACGCGTGGCTGTCGATGGCTGGCACCGGCTCAAAAGGTGAGCCCAACGGTGTACCGATCGACGAATGGGGCATCCGGATGGAGCCCGGTTCGTGCAACCCGGTCGGCGCTTCGGTATCGCGCGGCGGTGCTGCGAACGGCCCAGCTGCTGTTTACGCAATCCGTAAGTGGGATGAATGGCTGCGTAACTATGCGCCTCCCGGTGCAGCAAGCTACGACTTCTACCAGTCGCTGCCCGCACTGTCCCAAGGCAACGTGGCCCAGCAGATCTTCTGGTACACCGCCTTTATCTCGGACATGGTGAAGCCGCAGTCAGAGGGCAACAACACGGTGGATGCCGATGGCAACCCGCTGTGGCGCATGGCGCCAAGCCCGCACGGCCCATACTGGGAAGAAGGCCAGAAGGTCGGCTATCAGGACGTGGGTTCGTGGACATTCCTCAAATCGACACCGTCTGACCGGGCGCAGGCTGCATGGCTTTATGCGCAGTTCGTAACCTCGAAGACCGTCGATGTGAAAAAGTCCCACGTGGGTCTGACGTTCATTCGCGACAGCTCGGTCAACCACGAGTCGTTCACCGAGCGTGCACCGAAGCTGGGTGGTCTGGTCGAATTCTACCGCTCACCTGACCGTGTGGCATGGTCACCAACAGGCATCAACGTGCCGGACTATCCCAAGCTGGCGCAAATCTGGTGGCAGCAGATCGGCGACGTGAACTCGGGTGCCTTCACACCTCAAGAGGCGATGGACCGTCTGGCCGAGGAGATGGACATCACGATGGCCCGGATGCAGCAGGCTGATGAGGCCGCTGGTGTCTACGGTGGCTGTGGTCCGCGTCTGAACGAGGAAAAAGACGCCTCGGAATGGCTGGGCAAAGGTGGCGCCAAGGCTAAGCTGGAGAACGAAAAGCCGCAGGGCGAGACCGTCAACTATGACGATCTGGTCGCGCGCTGGAACCAGTAAACCATGAGCGGAGGCCTCTGCGATGCAGGGGCCTCTGACACGTTGACAGGGTTTCGCGGCGAAACTGCAAGCAACTGTTAATAAACATTAAATTAGAAATACCATAGCGCGCGATCACCGCGCTTTTGAGACTATCGCGGGAACGGGGACGATGACAGTTGAGCTAAAAGACGCCAGCAAGGTCGTGCGGGGCATCACCCATATCAAACCGACATCGTTGGTGCTGGAAACGGGCCATTTCAACGTTCTGCTGGGCCAGACCGGATCTGGCAAGACGTCTTTGATCAAGCTGATGGCGGGGCTTGACCCGCTGGCATCGGGCAAGATTTTCATGGATGGTCAGGACGTCTCGAAGCTGTCGACGCAAAAGCGCAACATCAGCCTTGTCCACCAGTTTTTCGTGAATTACCCGCATATGAGCGTTTTTGATAACATCGCCTCCCCCTTGCGGGTCGCAGGCATGGCGAAATCGGAAATCGACGACCGCGTGCAAGAGGCAGCCGACATTCTGCAACTTGCGCCGATGCTGAAACGCCGCCCGCAGGAATTAAGCGGAGGGCAACAACAACGCTGCGCTTTGGCGCGCGCGATTGCCAAGGAAAGCCGCGCTGTCTTCCTTGATGAACCGCTGGCAAACCTTGATTACAAACTGCGCGAAGAGTTGCGCGAACAACTGCCCGAGCTTTTCGCCGGACGTGGCGCTGTCGTGGTCTATGCCACCTCCGAGCCGGAAGAAGCGCTGTTGCTGGGTGGAAAAACCGCGCTGATGAGTGACGGTGTCGTCACCCAGTTCGGCACAACAGCAGATATCTATCGCACGCCGGAAAACCTGACCGCCGCACGTGTTTTTTCGGATCCTCCGATCAACGCGGCAAAGATCACCAAAAACGGCTCGCAGGCACAGCTTGCCACGGGTGTCGCATGGACGATTGAAGGCGATGCGGCAAATCTGCCGGATGGCGATTACACGGTGGCGATCAGGCCGCACCACGTGACCCCTGTCGCGGCCACGTCAAACGACGTGTCACTGAACGGCACGGTTCTGGTCACCGAACTTTCCGGTTCGGAATCGAGCGCGCACTTCCAGATGGGCGACGATGGCTGGGTGTCACTGGCCCACGGTGTGCATCCCTACAAAGTGGGCGCGGATCACCAGTTCTTCATGGACCCCAGCAAGGCGTTCTACTTCACCTCTGACGGAAGGCGCGCGGCGTGAGCGGTTTAACCAAAAGGCCTCAGTCTTCGACTGAGACACGTTTTTTTGTTTGGCGGCATCCTTGATGGCCAAAGTCACGCTCTCGAACCTGCGCCACTCCTACCTGCCCAACCCGCAGGGGGCAGAAGATTATGCGCTGAAGGAAATCGACCTTGATTGGGACGATGGCGGGGCCTATGCGCTGCTTGGTCCTTCGGGGTGCGGCAAATCCACATTGCTCAATATCATCTCGGGCCTGCTTGCGCCGTCCGAGGGGCGCATCCTTTTTGATGATCGCGATGTCACCGACCTGCCGCCGGATCAGCGCAACATCGCGCAGGTGTTCCAGTTCCCGGTGATCTACGACACGATGACGGTGCGCAATAACCTTGCCTTTCCTTTGCGCAATCGCGGTGTGGCCGAGGCGCGGATAAGCGAACGCGTCGCCGAAATTGCTGCGATGCTGGAGGTTGAGGAGATGCTCGACACCCGCGCGTCGCATCTTTCGCCTGACAACAAGCAGAAAATCTCGATGGGCCGGGGGTTGGTGCGTGACGATGTGAATGTGGTGATGTTTGACGAACCGCTTACCGTGATCGACCCGCACCTGAAATGGAAGCTGCGCTCGAAGCTGAAGGAGTTGCACCAGCGCGTGCGTGCGACGATGATCTATGTCACCCACGACCAGACCGAGGCACTGACCTTTGCCGATCAGGTGGTGGTGATGCAGGACGGCGAGATCGTGCAGATCGGCACGCCCGTTGAGCTTTTCGAGCGCCCGCAACATACCTTTGTCGGCCATTTCATCGGATCACCCGGCATGAACGTGCTGCCGGCCGAGCAAACCGGCACCACCGCCCGCTTTGAAGGTCAACCGGTGTCGCTGGAAGGCACAATTCTGGGCGAGGGCGGCAAAACCGAGATTGGCATTCGCCCCGAGTTCGTCACGCTGGCCGATCAGGGGCTGGAGGCGCGCGTGCGCAAAGTGTCGGATGTCGGTCGGCACTCGGTCGTTGAGGCGATGGTCGGCGACACAGCCGTCAAGGCAGTGATCGAGGGCGCTGTACCGGGGCAGGGCGAGACCGTCCACCTTGCGTTCCGCCCTGATCAAACCCGGCTTTACCGCGACGGCTGGATCGCCACGGAGGGTCGGGCATGAGCTCCAACAATTTGAATAAAATTGTCGTTCTTCTTGGGTCAAGTACTCCGGGGGGCCGACCGCAGGTCGGTGGGGGCAGCGCCCCCTCGACGCCCAACAAAAGAAAGTCGCCAAATCCATGAGAACCGAAAACCAAAAAGCCTGGTTCTTTGTCCTGCCGGTCCTGTTTCTGGTGGCCTTCAACGCGCTTGTGCCGATCATGACGGTGGTCAACTACTCGGTGCAGGAAACCTTCGGCAACAACGTCTTTTTCTGGCAAGGCCTTGACTGGTTTGAACAAATCCTGCGCTCCGAACGGTTTCACGCAGCCTTGGGCCGGCAGTTCCTCTTCACCTTTCTGATCCTGATCATCGAGGTGCCTTTGGGCATCATCATCGCCCTTTCCATGCCGCGCAAAGGCATCTGGGTGCCGGTGTGTCTTGTGCTGATGGCGCTGCCGATGCTGATCCCGTGGAACGTGGTGGGCGCGATGTGGAACATTTTCGCGCTGCCCAAGGTCGGGATGCTGGGCTATTTCATGAATGACGTTCTTGGGGTCAACTACGACATGACCCAAAATCCGCTGGCCGCGTGGATCACCATTATCGTGATGGACGTCTGGCACTGGACCTCGCTCGTGGTGCTCTTGTCTTACGCAGGGCTCGTCTCGATCCCGAATGCCTATTATCAGGCCGCCAAGATCGATGGCGCAAGCCCGTGGAAAGTGTTCTGGTACATCCAGCTGCCGAAGATGAAGACCGTGCTGACCATCGCGATCCTGTTGCGGTTCATGGACAGCTTCAACATCTATACCGAGCCGTTCGTTCTGACCGGCGGTGGCCCCGGCAACTCGACCACGCTGCTTTCGATTGATCTGGTGAAAATCGCGCTTGGTCAGTTCGATCTGGGCCCCGCGGCTGCGATGAGCCTGATTTATTTCGCGATCACGTTGCTGGTTTCGTGGCTTTTCTACACGCTGATGACAAAGGATGATCCGCAATGAGGAAACGCTCGCTCATCCCGATCCTGTACATCCTGTTCCTGATGCTGCCGATCTACTGGCTGGTCTCGATGTCGTTCAAGACAACCAACGAGATCCTTGCAGGCTTCACACTCTTTCCGCAGACCTTCACGCTGGAAAGCTATCGCGTCATCTTCACCGACCCGACGTGGTACTGGGGCTATATCAACTCGATCATCTATGTCTCGCTCAACACGGTGATCTCGATCGCCGTGGCGCTGCCCGCCGCCTATGCCTTTTCGCGCTATCGGTTTCTGGGCGACAAACAACTTTTCTTTTGGCTGCTGACCAACCGCATGGCCCCGGCTGCCGTTTTCGCGCTGCCGTTCTTCCAGCTTTATTCCAGCGTCGGGCTGTTTGATACGCACCTTGCCGTGGCGCTGGCGCATTGCCTGTTTAACATACCCCTTGCGGTCTGGATCCTCGAAGGCTTCATGCGCGGCATCCCGAAAGAGTTGGATGAGAC
>JABDJX010000126.1 GCA_013003245.1 Silicimonas sp.
AACAAAGGGCGGCGCTTCGCCTGATTTGCGGACCTGTTTCTTCTGCCTTTGCGCAGTGCAATGAAACGGAATATCCTCGACCAAAACCGATCCCAACCCGAGACACTGATGCCCAAAGACCCTTACACGATCAAAGCCTCGGAACGCGGTGCTGTACGCGTCTTCACCACCGAGCTTGAGCCGGAAGGCGACGCAGCCATTACGCCACAAAACGTTTACAAACTGCTAGGCGATGGGGTCACGCTGGTCAGCTCCAAGGTAGAGGTTTTCCCGTCAAAGGTGCTCGCCGGACTTGGGCTTACCAACTATCTCGCCGAAGGCTACGGCATTCCTCCTGAAGATATGGCTGGCAAGGCCGCTGCCCTCGATGCTCTGAAAGGTCTTGTCATCCTTGTCCCGTCCTCGGCCTTTGGCGGAAATGAACAGGTTCTTGAGCCAAGCCCCGCGCTGCGTTTCATTGGCATGTTTCACGAGCCAAAGAACGCACCTCCGAAACAGATGGCCGAAAGCGAAGCTTCCAAAGGGCTGACGTCCCCCCAATCGCGCGCCGATACGCGGTCGCAAAATCAGGTCCGGTATTCCTGGCTTATCGCGATTGGTGCATTGATCATTGCGGCCGCGCTTGTGCTTTTTGCCGTGTTCTGACAAATCACGCTCCAAATGACCGATCTGCTTTTCACCAATGCACGACTGATCGATCCCGAGAAGGGAACCGAGATCGTTGGCACACTGGGCGTAAAAGACGGGCGCATCGTCGCCGCGCAAGGCTTGGACGGGGCCCAGCAGATTGACTGCGATGGTAAGTGTCTTGCCCCGGGCATTGTCGACATCGGCGTCAAAGTCTCGGAACCCGGCGAACGCCACAAGGAAAGCTTTCGCAGTGCAGGCCGTGCCGCTGCTGCTGGCGGTGTGACAACCATGGTCACCCGCCCCGACACTCTGCCCGCCATCGACACGCCCGAAGTCCTTGAGTTCGTTCGTCGTCGGGCGAACGAAGCCGCACCGGTTCACGTGCTGCCTATGGCGGCGCTGACGCGTGGTCGTGAGGGGAAGGAAATGGCCGAGATCGGGTTTCTGCAGGACGCAGGCGCTGTGGCCTTCACCGACTGCGACAATGTCGTCACCAACACCAAGGTCTTCTCGCGTTGCCTGACCTATGCCGCCTCTTTGGGCGCTCTGGTTGTGGCTCACCCGCAAGACCCGATCCTGTCAGCAGGCGCTGTGGCAACGTCAGGAAAATTTGCGGCCCTCAAAGGCCTACCATCCGTCTCTCCCATGGCCGAGCGCATGGGACTGGACCGCGACCTTGCCGTCGTCGAAATGACCGCAGCGCGCTATCACGCTGACCAGATCACCACAGCGCGCAGCCTGAAACGGTTGGAGCGCGCGAAAGAGGCCGGGCTTGATGTCACCGCAGGCATTTCTATCCACCACCTAACGCTCAATGAACTTGACGTCGGCGACTATCGCACATTCTTCAAAGTCAAACCCCCGCTGCGATCCGAAGATGACCGCCTTGCTGCGGTCGAGGCTCTTGCTGCCGGGCTGATTGACGTTGTCTCTTCAATGCACACACCGCAAGACGAGGAATCAAAACGACTACCCTTTGAAGAAGCTGCCTCTGGTGCCATCGCTCTGGAAACGCTTCTGCCCGCTGCCATGCGCCTTGTGCACAACAACCACATGAGCCTGCCCACGCTTTGGCGTGCCTTGGCTTTGAACCCCGCGAAGCGCCTCGGCCTCGACTGCGGTCGCCTTGCCCCCGGCGCTCCTGGCGATCTGGTGTTATTCGACCCCGATGCGCCCTTCGTCCTCGACAGATCGAAACTGCATTCCAAGTCTAAAAACACCCCTTTTGACGAAGCACGCATGGAAGGCCGTGTTTTGGGAACGTGGGTGAATGGACACAAAGTTGCGTAATTGCGCAAAAGGAAATCAATGAGCGCATGCGTTATGCTATTTGTGCATTAGGAAGTAACGCATGGTTTTAGTCCCGACATTGGAAAGCGGTCCATTTATTCTGCTTCTCGTTGCCATCGCGGCCTATCTGCTGGGGTCGATCCCGTTTGGCATTTTGGTCGCGCGCGCATTTGGCCTGCCCGACCCGCGCACCATCGGATCAAAAAACATCGGCGCAACTAACATGTTGCGCACCGGCTCCAAGCCCGCAGCGCTGGCCACGGTTTTGCTGGACGGCGCAAAAGGTGGCATCGCCGTCATCATCGCGCGCGCGCTTTTTGCCGAAGACGCAGCGCAATTTGCTGGCTTGGCCGCATTTTTCGGCCACCTTTATCCGGTTTTTCTGAAATTCAAAGGCGGTAAAGGCGTTGCAACTCTGCTTGGCACCGTGGTTGGATTGGCCCCTTTTATCGGGCTGATTGCACTGTTGGCATGGCTTTTCGCCTATTTCGTTTTCCGCTACTCGTCGCTGTCGGCCCTTATGTCAGCGGCCGTGACACCGCCTATCGCCATAATGCTTGGGTTTGAACACATGGCGCTTGTACTGTTCGTCATGGCCATCATGGTGTTCTGGCGCCACCGCGAAAACATCAAGCGTCTGCAGGCCGGAACAGAGCCGATGGTCGACTGGGGCAAGAAGAAAAATGAGTGAAGCGCCGCAAAGCTTCATCGCTGCTTTCGATGCTATGCCGCTAGGAGGATACGGTGGCAGCTTTAACGGGAAACGCTACCGCATCACCAAATCAGCAATGGCCACCGGCCGGTCGCAGAAATTAGAGGCTGAAGAACTGGGCGGCGCCGACTACATAAGCTTCAACCTTTATCGCCTTTCGAGCGGTGAGCCGCTTTTGAAACCCTGCGAGATGCCAGCCGAAAAGGTGATCGCCTTCGTCGAAGGTGTCGTGGTCGACTAACCCACCAACGCAACGCTCCACATGCCCAGCGCAAATACGGTATGCGCCAACAGTCCCAAACCGCGCACTTTCCACGGAGACGGCGTCTTGGCCGCGGCCCAGCCCAGGCCCATCCCCGGTTGCAATAAAAACCAGCCTGCCGCGATGGTGATCAGACTGAATATCCAAACCGGCAAGAAGGACGGACTTAACGTCCATTCCGCGCCCACCAGACCCAAAAAGAACACACCGTAAATCGCGCCCACGCCATAGTGCAGCAACCAACCTAGCCCAAGTTCACCTGATACAGGCTCGACCGTCCCAATATCGTCATGGAACACCTGACCCCGGAAGACGTGACCGAACCAACGCCCCGGCATCGCCCAGTTCGGAAACGGTGCAACACCCACGCGCTCCAGAATCCACGCCCAGATATCCATCGCAGCCGTGCCGCCAATGCCCATAAGAATGCCCGTCAAAAGAAGACTCATGGTCAATAACTGTACTCGGCAAAGACGCGTGTGACATCGCCATCCCAATCCGTGTTGTACTTGCGGATCAATTCGTCGGCAGGGACCTCGCCACTTTCCAGACTATCGCGTAGCGCGTTCAGAAAATGCGTCTCATCCGGCAAAAGCCCGCCGGCACCCTGCATCGCCCGCGCCCGCAACCCAGCTTCGGCAATATCAACAACCCGCCCTGCCAGTTCGCGCATGTTCACACCCGCGACATCAGCATGCAGCCCGTCAACCGAGGCCGCCACACGCAGCGCCTCACGCGTTTCCTGATCCCAATCCTTGCAGATGTCCCAAGCTGCATCCAAAGCGCCTTGGTCATAAATCAAGCCAACCCAAAACGCGGGCAGTGCACAAAGTCGCCGCCAGGGCCCGCCGTCCGCGCCGCGCATCTCGATAAATTTCTTGATCCGCGCCTCGGGGAAAAGCGTTGTCAGGTGATCTCCCCAGTCCGAAAGCGTCGGCACCTCACCGGGCAGTGCGGGCAGTTTGCCCTTCATAAAGTCACGAAATGACATGCCCAAAGCATCGATATACTTGCCGTCGCGATAGACAAAATACATCGGCACATCGAGCGCGTAATCAACCCACGCTTCAAATCCAAACCCATCTTCAAAGACAAACGGCAACATCCCCGTGCGATCCTCATCAAGACTACGCCAGATGCGCGACCGCCACGATTTATGCCCATTAAGCTTGCCTTCAAAGAACGGCGAATTGGCAAACAATGCCGTCGCCACCGGCTGCAAGGCAAAAGCGACCCGCAGCTTTTGCACCATGTCGGCCTCGGACGCAAAATCAAGGTTCACCTGCACTGTGCAGGTCCGCCGCATCATCTGCCGCCCATGAGTGCCGACCTTCTGCATATAGGCGTCCATCAGCTTATACCGCCCCTTGGGCATCAGCGGCATGTCGTCGTGGCTCCAGTGCGGCGCGGCCCCAAGTCCAATAAACCGCGCGCCAATCTCATCGGCCACCGACTGCACCTCGCGCAGATGCACATTCACCTCATCACAGGTCTGGTGAATCGTCTCCAAAGGGGCTCCAGACAGCTCCAACTGCCCACCGGGCTCCAACGACACATTGGCCCCCTCTTTGGTCAGGCCAATGATGTTGCCGCCCTCTTCCACGGGCGCCCATTCAAACCGATCGCGCAGACCCTCAAGCACAGCCTTGATCGACCGCGCACCGTCATAGGGCAACGGCTTCAACGTATCTTTGCAATAGCCAAACTTCTCGTGCTCAGTCCCAATGCGCCAGTCTGCCTTGGGCTTGCAGCCATCAGAAAGATACTCGGCCAGTTGTTCAGGCCGCTCGATGGGCCCACCACCGGATTGAGGAATAGACATCGTAATAACCGCCTCAGAAAAATCCAAACTTGCGCGCGACTTGCGACCAAGCCGACGTCAAAGTCAATGCACCGCGTCTCTGTGCACACGCACCTGAGGCTTCTTCTTGGCAGAAAAACTCCCGCCGGAGGCACTTAAAAATGATGCGCGCGCGACAGCGCGCTCCTTTTGGTCACGCCTTCTGCCACACAGTAAAAAACTGATCCTCGGTCGTGCCCGCCGCCTGTGTCACCGCCTCATAATCAACGCCTTCCAAAGCAGAGAGCGCATCAAAAATCAGCTCAACCCCTTCCGCATCGCCCGGAACGGTCAGGTTATGCCCCTCAGCATCGATAAAATCCCAGTAAAGATCAGGCGCCATCGGCCCAAGTTCACTGGTGCGCACGTTAACCCTGACAAGCTCGTTGATCGAAATCGCGCCCCCTCCCAACGGTCCAAAATAAGTGATCTGCCGCTCGTCTACGTCCACCATGCCAGCGCCACCTCCCGGGGCCGGAAAACGTGCGCGGCGAAAGCCTTCCCACACCAGCAGGGTACCAATCGCCGCCATACCCGCTCCCATCCAGCGCTGCACACCTAAGCCAAACACGGCCAGATGAAGCCCGGCCAGAATCAACGCGACCCCAATCAACACTTCGCGCCAACGCAGAAATCCCGCGCGCACTTCTGGTCGGATAAAGCTCACGCGTCGTCCAGGGGATGCCAGGTCGCAGGCTCGTTCTCATCGCGCCAGTCATAGGGCGCACGAATCGGCTCAAACGCCATCTCCGTAAAGTCGCGGATCAACTCCAACTCCTGCCCCTGCCTGCGATAGAGACACCCACCTTGCGTGTCATATCGGTCCAGAAGCCCAGAACGCGGCACGGGCATCCGACGGTACAGCTCATAGATGTTTTCGGGCGGTGCATCGCCCAGCAGCCGCCGCGTCGCTGCCCGATCCAACGGCGCGCGGCCACCGCTCATCAGACGAATACCCGTGGTACAGCCTTTCTCCGGCTCCCCAAGCTTCACCCGCGCCAGCCCGTCATCACGCCCGATGATATCCGGGCCGCCAGATGCAAAATAGTGCGTGTTATCAAGAAAAACGCCGCCCCCGCCCCATGTGCTGCCCTCCGGACAAAGCGCAAGAGCGGTCCAGTATGGCGGGCGCGAAACAACGGTGTAAGCCCCTTCGGTCTCGGTGTTCCATTTCCCGTCGAGCACGAAGTAAATGAAATGCGCCCCATCCGGCGACAGGTCACACTTTTCAAGGTAAACCCGCTTCGTGATCCATTGTCCGTCCTCGAACGTGTCGGTGTCACGATGCCACAGGATCATCCGATACTGCCGCGTCGGCCCCTGCCGCAAAATCACGGCGCGGTCGTTCTCGGTCGCAAAAAACAAATGCAGGCGCACGACAGGTTTCTGCATCACCAATCCCCCAAGGCTTGTTGCCACACCGTCAAAGCCGCCACCGCTGCAGTATCCGCCCGCAGGATCCGTGGGCCAAGAGAAACCGCATGAGCCTGCTCCATTCGGACCAATCGCGCGCGCTCATCGTCAGAAAACCCACCTTCCGGCCCAATCAGAATGGCCCATGGACCCTTAACGTGAGGCAGCCCGGCTCCTTCGCCCGCCAATCCCTCATCGCAAAACATAAGGTGGCGGTCCGCAGGCCATTCCGCCAAAACCCGGTCAAGGCGCGCTATGTCGGCCACTTCCGGCACGTAGGTCCCACCACACTGCTCTGCCGCCTCAACAGCGTGCGCCTGCAACCGGTCTCGGCGGGTCCGCTCCGAATTGGTGAATGCTGTCTGTACCGGGAATATCCGCGCAGCCCCCATTTCGGCGGCTTTCTCAACGATGAAATCAGTGCGCACTTTCTTGATCGGCGCAAACAAAAGCCAAAGATCGGGCGGCATTCGCAAAGACGCAGACCGCTCCACACACACCAAAATCCCACGCTTTTTGCCTGCCTCAGCCACCTCGGCCTGCCACTCACCGTCCACGCCGTTAAAAAGCGCCACCAAATCACCGACGCCAAGCCGCATCACTCCCAAAAGGTAATGTGCCTGCTCCCGCGACAGAGCAACCGATTGCCCCTGACCCAAGGGCTGATCTACAAAGAGCCTGACTTTTGCGCGCTTCATAAAGGGCACCATATGACCGGGACGGACGGGACGCCAGAGATCGGACGTGTGGCTGACGCGCCGCCTGATAATTGGGTCGATACCTATGCGCCTGCTGCCGTGCGGCCTTACCTGCGCCTTTCGCGCGCAGATCGCCCCATAGGCACGTGGTTGTTACTGATCCCCTGCTGGTGGGGCATTGGTGCAGCTTCGCTCATGCAAGGGGCATTTACCTCGCATCACGCATGGATTGCCGTTGGCTGCGCCATCGGCGCATGGCTGATGCGCGGCGCGGGCTGCACGTGGAATGACATCACCGACCGCAATTTCGATGGCGCGGTTGAACGTACACGGTCACGCCCCATCCCCGCAGGCCAAGTGACAGTGAAAGGCGCTGTGATCTGGATGCTCATCCAATCGCTTGTGGCCTTTTGTATCCTGCTCACCTTCAACACCTTCGCCATTGCCCTTGGCATCGCGTCCCTCGCAATCGTCTGCATCTATCCCTTCGCCAAACGCTTCACATGGTGGCCGCAGGTTTTTCTGGGCCTAGCCTTCAACTGGGG
>JABDJX010000139.1 GCA_013003245.1 Silicimonas sp.
GTCATCGATGTGTGCCTTTATTGGACCGATGGATGCGAGGTGCCCGTCGGCGGCGGCTGACCGCACCAAAGCTTGCGGCACATCTGCGGTTATGGTCGCAAGTTTGAAAGACAAGCCAAGTTCACCAGCAACCTGCCGCAGCAGGTTTTCGACCTCGACAAGGTGAGGCGCGCCGCCCGCCGTTCCGGCGCTGCCGATCAGCAACGGTACGTTCAGATCGCGTGCCGCTTTCAAAACCAACCCAAGGTCACGTTTGGCCATCATCGGCGATGCTGCCATCTGGCCCGAGCCAAGGTAGACCGGTCCGGGATCAATCGAGCCCATGTCGGCAGCGATGACATGCGGGTTACGTGCGACCCCGGCCTGGAAAGCCTTTTTAGGAATACCCAACCCCAATTGACCCGAGGCAGCAAGCACCCGCAATTCCGCGTCTGGGCCGGGCCACTGTGCTGCAAGGCGGGAGAACGCGCTCATACCTCAATATCCAAGAGTGGTGCGTGTTGCTGAGCGCCGTACACATCGCGATCGCCGGGTGAGCCCGCAGGCTCGGCGCGCGGCATGACGATCTTGAGAGCCAGCGCGGCTGGGACAGAGAGCACCTGGATATCTGTCTCGGCGCGACCGTACCGCTGCGCAACGACTGCGGCTGTCAGCGCCTTGAGGCCACGCGCAAACCCAGCCTTATCCGCAAAGAGCACGTCGATGGTCAGCTGCGTCGGACCTGCGTTCTTTGAGCGGACGACGCGCGCCAGTTCGGATAGCTGCATCAGCTTTCCTTCCAAACGCTGCGGCAGTGCTCGGCGATCTCGCTGGCGGTGGCGCTCCAGGTGTTTTCAACCGCGTTCAGCCGGTCCAAAGCAGCCCGCAGATACCGCATGCGATGCGGCTGGCCGATCACCCAAGGGTGCAACGAGAGCATGAAACTGCGACCGCTCTCGTTTGCGAGCGCTTCGGCGGCTTCGCCGACAAGGTCGGGGTATCGCGGATTGGGCACCTTGCGCAGCCAAAGTGCGGTGACGTCGTCCCATTCCATCTGGTTGGGGATCGAAACGAGCGGCGGTGTGGTCTGGAACAGATAGGGTTGGTCATCGTTGGGCCAGTCCAGCAGATGGCCATAACCTGCCTCGGCCAGCAATTGCGGCGTGCGCGCACTTTCCCCACTGTCTGGTCCAAGCCAACCGCGCGGACGGGTGCCCAGCACGCGTTCGAAAGTCTCGGTTGTGCGTTCGATGATGGCGCGCTCCTCCGCCTCGGTCATGTCAGATGTGAGCATGCGCGACTGGTATTCGCCATGGGCAACGAATTCAGCGCCAATGGTTTGCAACGCTTCGACGGCGCGTGGATAGCGCTCCAGCGCACTGGCGTTTGCGGCCACTGTCAGTTTCAGTCCGCGCCCTTTCAGTGCCTTCAACACACGGTAGAGCCCGATCCGATTGCCATATTCACGTTGCGTAAAAGGACGATACTCGGGAAAGTAGAATCCGTACTCGCCGGTGAACCGGGTGTCTTTCCATGCGCCCTCCGGCGGCTCCAATTCCCAGTATTCAAGGTGCAGCAAAACGCAGACCGCCATGCGTGCGCCATCGGGCCAAACCAGCGCTGGCCGCTCGGCCATTGCCGAGAACGCATAAAGATCGTGGTCCATCCCTGCCCGCGGCTTGGTCATGTCTCAAGCCCTTTGTGCCAAGCGATATGATCCGGGCAGTGCGCCAAGTAGTAATCCGCGATTTCCTCCCCAGTTGCGGCCCAAACTCCGTCATGACCCAGCACATATTCCAGCGCTTCGGCCAGATGTTTGATCCGGTGCGGCTGACCCATCATGTAAGGATGCAGCGCGATGCACATCACCTGCCCGCCCTCAGCATAAAGCTCGTCAAACCCGTCGCGGATCATCTGGGCGAAATCCGCCGCCTCGAACTGCTGTCGGTGCAGGATCGAGTCGTTGAGGTCCATCGTATAGGGAATGGTGATCAGCGACCCTGTTTTGGTACGTAATGGCATCGGCTGATCGTCGTGGTGCCAGTCGGTGTAATAGGTGATGCCGGCATCGGCGATCAGGTCCGGCGTGTTCAGCGTGTAAGACGCCGCCGGGCTGAACCAGCCGCGTATCTGCCGACCCGTCAACTCGCCATATAGATCAACACATTCGCGGATCGCCTCGCGTTCGTCTTCTTCAGAATAATTCCAGTGGTAGCGTGTGTTGTACATGCCGTGACACAGCACCGACCATTGACGCTCCTCCATGGCGCGGAAAATCTGCGGGTAGTGCACCCAGTTCGCGACTGACAGCGACACCGTTGCGCGAAGCTCTAAGCGATCAAACAGATCAAACATCCTCCACAGGCCAACACGATTGCCATAGTCGCGGGTGCCATAGCCGATCACATCCGGATGTGGCGTGCGCGGCCAAGGGTTTCGCACTGGCGACGGGAGCGGCGCATACTCATAATGCTCGACGTTTGGCACCACCCAAAGCGCCAGCCTTGCACCGTTTGGCCAAATAATCTTCGGCCGATCCGGCCAAGCCGAATAGGGCGCGCGATCGGCATGGGGGAATGTTGGGTCGGGCGGCACCGGGTCTCCTGACGGCGAACTGTTTACAGTTGACACTAAACGAGACAGGCTGCTCGGCAACCCCTCGCACTCAAGCCATAAGGTGGAACATGCGCAAAACTACACGTCTGAAAACCCTGATCGAAGCACCGGAATTGCTGGTGATGCCCGGCGCCTATGACGCTCTGTCGGCCAAGCTGATCGAAGAGGCGGGCTTTGACGCAGTACAGGGATCGGGTTTTGGAATTGCTGCCAGTCATCTGGGCCTGCCCGACATCGGTATCCTTGGGTTTCGCGAAATGCTGGACCGGACGCGGGTGATGGCGGGCGCAGTAGACATCCCCGTGATGGCCGACGGCGACACCGGGTTCGGCGATGCGGCGACCACATGGCACGTGGTGCGCGAATTCGAGCAGGCCGGAGCGGCGGGCATCAATCTGGAAGATCAGGTCATGCCGAAACGGTGCGGGCATTTTGCAAACAAGGAAGTGATTTCGATGGAGGAGATGTTGGGCAAGCTACGCGCCGCCGTCGATGCACGCCAGGACAAGGACTTCGTGATCAATGCCCGTACCGACGCGCTGCAAACGCACGGCGTCGATGAGGCGATCCGGCGCGGCAATGCCTATGCGGAAATCGGAGCCACCTTGATCTTTGTTGACGGGATCGAAACCGGCGACGAGGTCAAACGCGTGATCAAGGAAATCAAGGCACCGGTGTCGATCAACATGCTGGAAGGTGGACGCACGCCCATGTTCACCTTTGCCGAACTGCAAGACCTGGGGGCCGCACGTGTCTCTTGCCCGATCACCACGATCCTGGCTGCGATGAAGGGCGTGAAACAGGCGTTGAAATCGCTAAAAGAGACCGGTGCACCGGGGTCAGAACCTGATTTTCTGGCCGGGTTCAGCGAGATCAGAGAGTGCGTCGGCGCGCCTGAAATCGAGGCGCGCGGGCGCGAATACGGAGGCTAGGACGGGCGATGTTCAGCCAGATCATTCCAGACCTCTTGGCGCAGGATGCGGCCTGCGACCACCTCAAAGCGGTCGGTGAAGCGGATACCCTCAAATGCGCTGCCATCCACCCAAGTGCCCTGCAAGGTGCCGCGGCACCAGACGATAGCGCGGTCGCCCTCAAACGCCTCATCATATCCTTCAAAGCTTTTGCCGATACTTGTGTAGCGCGTTTTGCTCCAGTCAATCAGGTCTTCCAGCGTGCTCATTGCGCGACCGCCCGGAAAGATCATCGCGAAATCGTCGTGCAGGTGCGCCTTGGCGCGGTCAAGCTCGCGCGCTTCCATCGCGGCCAGATAGTCCCGCACCACCGCAGATGCACCGGGGACCGGCGGGCCCGGCTTACGCGATTGACCGCCACGCATGTAATTCGTCGGCGGCACCTCTTCGGCGATCACGGTGATGCCATCAGGCGGAGCAGCTATCGTGGCACGCACAGCATCGGTAAACCGGCGCGACAGGGTCGAAATTGTCTCGGCATCATAGCCTTCGATCAGCGTGACTTTGATAATCGGCATGGAAAGCTCCCCTGTTTGCGCAGTGATAAGCCTAAGGCACATCGCAATTCATGCAACCCGCAACCAACCTCAGAGAGGCTCCAATGGCGTTTGAAGTAAAGATGATCGACCACGTTGTGCTTTATGTCTCGGACATGGCGCAATCTGCGCAGTTTTATCGCGATGTGCTGGGATGCAAGGTTGTCCGCCACAACGAAAAGCTGAACCTGATGCACTTGTCGGCAGGCGCTTCGATGATCGACCTTTTGCCGATGCCAGGCGGCCAAAGCACTGGCAGCAACGTGGATCATGTCGCGTTGCAAATCTCACCATTCGAACCAGACGCCTTGATCGCGCACCTGCGAAACCACAGTCTTGAGCCGACTGAACCGCGAGATCGTTTCGGCGCGGGAGGCACTGGTCCATCGCTGACGTTTCAGGATCCGGACGGGAATACCATCGAGCTGAAAGGCCCGGCAACACCGTCATGATCGCGCTTTACGAAAACCTGCGCACCATTGTCTATGCGCCCTTCTATCTGGCGGATCAGCGGGGGTACTGGGCAGATCAGGGCTTGGATGTGTATATTCAGCTTTCGCCTGATCCGGTGGAAACGGCCGCGGGGTTGTTGGCAGGTCGCGCAGACATATCGTGGGGCGGTCCGATGCGGGTGATGCTGCACCACGACCGCGACCCGAAGTGCCCGCTTGTGGCTTTCGGGCAGATCGTGGCACGGGATCCGTTTGTGCTGATCGGGGGCGAGCCCAACAACGCGTTCCGGTTCGAGGATCTGAAGGACAAGCGCATCGCTGTTGCGACTGAGGTGCCGACACCTTGGATGACGTTTCAGGACGACCTGATCCGCGCGGGCCTTGACCCTGCGGAATTGACGATCACGCCTAAGGCCCCGATGCACACCGCTGCCGCCCGGCTGGCCGCTGGCGAGGTTGATGTCGCGCAGGTATTGGAGCCCTATGCCTCGACCGCCGTTGCTGACGGTCACGCCCATGTCTGGCATCGCTTCGCCAGTCGGGGCGATATCGGCTACACCAGCTTTTACACAACCCGTCCTTATCTTGAAGCGCACCGTGATACCTGCGCTGCCCTGCTTGCCGGGGTTAGACCAGGGCTTGCAGCGGTGAACGATGAACCTGCCGCAAGGATCGCGGCAGAGCTTGCCTCGCACTTTCCAGAGGTGCCAATGCCGGTCCTGACCAACGCGATTGCGGGCTATCAGACATCGCAGCTTTGGGCGCGAGACACAGACCTGCCGCCGACCGCTTTTGTGCGCCTCAAAGCCGCGCTGCTGTCTGGCGGCTTGATTTCGCGCGACATGCCATACGATGCTGTAGTTGCACAAATGGAGACCTCATGACCAACGCCGTTCCCGCAATTGACATCGCACCGTTTCTGAGCGGCGAGCCCACCGGCAAAGCCAGTGTAGCGGAAGACGTCGCCAGAGCTGCAGAGACCATCGGCTTCGTCGTCCTGACAGGCCACGGCATCCCGCACGCCCTACTGGAAACCGTTTTTCAAAAGGGGTTTGAGTTCTTTGACCAACCAGATCAGGACAAGGCAAAATGGCATCCGGCCGGCCCTGCCAAACAACGCGGATACCATGGCGTCGCGACGCGCGGGCTTTCAGCCACCTTGGGCAAGCACGCCCCAAAAGACCTGCGCGAAAGCCTGTTTCTTGGTCCGCTCGACGATCATGCTGCCAAGTTCGCGCATATCCCGGAGGCGGCCACGGCTTACGCGCCGAACTTGATCCCTAATGTTCCAAGCGGTTTCGACACAGCTCTCATCGAGCTTTATCGTGCCTTCGAGACGCTCTCGTCAAACTTGCTCCGCATCTTCGCTGTTGCGGCACGGATGCCAGAAGACCACTTCTCACCATTGATCAAACGGCACTTTTCGATCATGTCCGCGCACCACTATCCAGCGCTTTCAAAGCCACCCCTGCCCGGTCAGCTGCGCACCGGCGCGCACACCGACTATGGTGCCATGACCATACTGGCCATGACAGAGGCCAAGGGCGGACTTGAGGTTCAGCGTGGCGATACCTGGGTCCCTGTTCATCCGCCCCAGGGCGCTTTGGTGGTCAACTTGGGCGACATGATGCAGCGCTGGACCAATGACCGCTGGGTATCGACCATGCACCGCGTCGCCACACCCGAAGACCTGAACGATGCTATGTCCCGACGCATGTCTGTCGGATATTTCATGCACCCCGATTATGACGCCAAAATCGAATGCCTGCCAAGTTGCAGGAGCGATGGAGCGCTTTACCCCCCGATCACAGCCGGCGCGCATATTCGCGCGAAAATCGAGGCCTCGCACAAAGGCTGATACCTCAGGGCAGCGGGCCGTTGATCAGAAGGCTAACAGGCGGACATGAAGTCATGCATGATACGCAGGCCAGATGCCTCCAATACGTTCAGCAAGAAAGTGGGGTCTGTGTCCGTTAGACGCCCAGAGAATTTCTTGGCCTTTCTGCAATCCACACGGCCTCCACGTTTTGCGGCCCGGCGTGGAATAGAATTGTTGCAACGGCATCGTGAACCGGGCGCATGTTTATTGCCCGTGCGTCCAGAAGCAGGATGTCAGCCTGTTTTCCTGGCGAGAGCGACCCTGTCCGATCATCGATGCCAAGCATTCTGGCACCGCCGATTGTCGCCCATTCAAGCGCCTCGCGGGCCGCGATTGGCATGTCTAGAGGAGCAGACCCCTCGCTATCCCGGCAAGCTAAATTCGCTTCATACCGCGCAGCCTGCAAAGCCATGCGCGTTACGGCGAACATATCGCCAGCCATGCCGGACTCGATGTCTGATCCCAGTGAAATGGCACCATTCAAATCTCGGAGCCGCACTGTCAAAGGATTGCCAAACCCCATCTAAAGCTCGACTTCGGGTGTCAAAGTAAAGCTAACGCCAAGATCCATCAAGTGTTTCAAAGCGTCATCTGAAAGCGCGTTGCCATGCTGCGCGCGCCACCGACGCCAAAGCCCACAGCACTGGCTCGTCGAGCAACGCAAGAAAGTACCCGACCATGCGCCTATCACGCTCGTGTGCTGGCCTAAAGAACCGTCCAAATCCTGCTTCCTGCGCGCGTTTAACAGACACGGACCTTGTTTGGTCGCATCGCATAGCCTCAACTCTTTAAAATGTTTGGCGCACCCGATAGGATTCGAACCTATGGCCTCTGCCTTCGGAGGAAACTGGTTTTGCATGCTCGGCCTTATTTTATTGGGCTTAACGTCACCCGTATTGCGGGAACGTTCCCGGAAC
>JABDJX010000150.1 GCA_013003245.1 Silicimonas sp.
TCCGATCGGCTCGGCTTCTGCCAGAACGGTTGTGCGTTTGGCCATGTTTTTCGCGTAATCGCCACACCGCTCAAGGTTGGCGCTGATCTTGATCACAGTCATCACGGTGCGCAGATCACCTGCTGTCGGCGCGCGCAGGGCAATCACCCGCGTGGCCTCTTCGTTCACCTGCTCCTCAAGTGCATCGATGGCCTTGTCACCCTTGCGAATGGTTTCAGCCAGCTCCAGATCGCGGGTTTCGAGCGACTTGGCTCCGTCGATGATGGCGGTTTCAACTAGCCCGCCCATTTTCATCAAAATGGCCTGGATCGCTTCAAGATCGCGGTCAAAGGCCGAGGCAATATGTTCTTGCATGATCTGGCTCCTACCCGATCCGTCCGGTGATATAGCTTTCCGTACGGGTGTCTTTGGGTGTGGTGAAAATTGTACTGGTGTCGTCAAACTCGACAAGATCGCCAAGGTGGAAGAATGCGGTCTTCTGGCTGACGCGAGCGGCCTGCTGCATCGAATGCGTGACGATCACGACCGAGTAGTTCTGTTTCAGCTCGTCGATCAGTTCTTCGACCTGTGCCGTGGCAATCGGATCAAGCGCCGAACAAGGCTCGTCCATCAACAGAACTTCAGGCGCTGTGGCGACAGCGCGGGCGATGCAAAGGCGTTGCTGCTGGCCGCCTGAAAGGCCGGTGCCGGGCTGCGCCAGCCGGTCCTTGGCCTCGTCCCAAAGGGCGGCGCGGCGCAGAGATTTTTCAACGATTTCATCAAGTTCTGCCTTGTTGCGCGACAGGCCGTGAATGCGTGGGCCGTAAGCGACATTGTCATAAATCGACTTTGGAAAGGGGTTGGGCTTTTGAAAAACCATGCCCACCTTGGCGCGCAGTTGCACCGGGTCGACCTTTGGGTCGTAAATATCTTCGCCTTCCAGCGTGATCGATCCAGTTACGCGGCAGATATCAATCGTGTCATTCATCCGGTTCAGGCAGCGCAAAAACGTGGACTTACCGCAGCCCGAAGGCCCGATAAACGCCGTCACCGTCTTGTCGGCAATCTCGACCGAGACATCCTTGATCGCGTGGTTGTCGGCGTAATAGACGTCAACGCCTTTGGCTGACATTTTCGATTGCTGCATGTCTATCGCCTGTTCAGATTTTGTCATCAGGTTCATCTTACTGCCTCACCACCGACGTTCAAAACGACGGCGCAAATAAATGGCCAAGGAGTTCATGATCAGAAGAAAAACCAAAAGCACGATGATCGCGCCTGACGCGCGCTCGACAAAGGCAGGATCTGATCGCTGGGTGAAATTGAATATCTGCACCGGCAGCGCCGTGGCCGGATCGAAAAGACCACTTGCCGAAAGGTCCGGGTATTCGCGCACAAAGGCAACCATGCCGATCAGCAAAAGCGGTGCGGTTTCGCCAAGCGCCTGACCCAATCCGATGATCAGACCGGTCAGAATGCCCGGTGCCGCCAGCGGCAGAACATGGTGGGTCACCGTCTGTGTTTTTGAGGCCCCTACCCCAAGCGCTGCTTCGCGGATCGAAGGAGGCACAGCCGCCAATGCCGCACGTGACGGAATAATGATGCGCGGCAACGTCATCAGTGTCAGAACAAGGCCGCCCACAATGGGCGCCGATTGCGGCAGGCCAGCAAAATTGATGAAGATCGCCAGACCCAAAATGCCGAAGACAATCGATGGTACAGCGGCAAGGTTCGAGATATTGACCTCGATCAGGTCGGTAAACCGGTTCTTGGGCGCGAACTCTTCAAGATAGATCGAGGCCGCCACACCAATGGGCAAGGCAAGCACAAGCACAACAATCATCATGTAAAACGAGCCCAGGATCGCTACACCAAGGCCCGAGGCCTCCGGGCGGTTCTCGGACGCGTCCGGTGCCGTGATAAACGCCCAGTTAAACCGCGATTCCAATATGCCCAGCTCTTTGAAAGCGTCAGCCAGTTGCAGCTGTTCGGGCGAGATGTTTTTGTCGCGCGCCGCCGACTCCATGCTGACACGGCCCTTGTAGTAGCCATCCACGCGGCCCGAGGCGAGAAACTCCATCTGCTGCGTCGTGCCAATCAACTGGGGGTTGGCCAGAACAAGGTTGCGCAATTGCGCGGGCGCTTCTTTCGAGATCAGCGTGTCAGGTTTGCTGAGGCCCTCAATCTCAATCCCAGCCTCTTCGATTTTGGCCTCAAGGGCCGCCTTGATCAGGGGCGCATACCCAAAGGTTGACACCTTTGCCAAATCCGCCGGGTCGCGGTTGCCGTTCTTGTCAAGCTTGTTTGCCGCCAGTTCGACATCCAGCGTGATATAGGTCTGCTGAAACGCCCCTGCCCCGTTGCTGATGATCGACACAAGCAAAAAGACCAGGGCCGTCATTGCGATGGCAATTGCCGTGGCGCCATAGGCGCGGAATCGTTTTTCGGCCGCGTTGCGCTTTTGCGTGCGCGCATCAGCAGTCATGAGCGACCGCTTCGGCGTCACAGGGCCTGCGGATAGGTCGGTCATTCGTATTGCTCCCGGTAGCGGCGCACAATCCAAAGTGCGAGGACGTTCAAACCAAGTGTGATAACAAACAACGTCAGGCCTAGGGCGAAAGCCACAAGTGTTTCCGGCGAGGCGAAATCGGTGTCACCGGTGAGCTGGCTGACGATTTTGACGGTGACGGTGGTCATTGCCTCGAACGGGTTCACCAACTCGCCGATGCCGCGGTTGAACTGCGCCGCTGCCGCCCCTGCCCCCAGCACGACGATCATCGTCTCGCCAATTGCACGCGATGCGGCCAGCAGAACGGCGCTGACAATGCCGGGCAATGCGGCGGGAAGCACCACTTGGCGGATCGTCTCGGATTGCGTTGCCCCCAAGCCGTAAGAGCCGTCGCGCAAGGCTTGTGGCACGGCATTGATGATGTCGTCAGACAGCGACGACACAAACGGGATGAGCATCACGCCCATCACGACGCCTGCGGTCATCACCGACGAGGCGCTGTCGCCAAACCCAAGCGGCATGGCAAAGTAATCGCGCAACAAAGGGCCCACGGTGATCAGAGCGAAAAGGCCATAAACAATGGTCGGAATGCCGGCGAGGATCTCAATCGCTGGTTTTGCGACAGACCGCACGCGTCTGGTGGCGTATTCAGACAGATAAACTGCGGCAAAAAGGCCAACGGGAACGGCAACAAGCAAAGCAATCAGCGAGATGTAAAGAGTACCCCACAGAAGTGGCAGGATCGCCAATTCGCTGTTGCCCCGAAAATCAGGAGCCCAGTTGAGGCCAAGGAAAAAATCCTGCCAGGGATGTGACGCAAAGAAGTTGCGTGTCTCGAACAGCATCGAAAGAACAATGCCGACAGTCGTCAGGATCGCGATAGACGCAGCACCAATCAACACAAACAAGATGCCACGCTCAACCATGTTGCGCGCGCGGAAGTCCTTGTTTGTCACCAGATAGGCCACGGCAAACCCGCCCAAAGCGACAAGCAGGACAACGACAGACATGCCCGTTTTGCCGGTGCTGGAAAGTACACGGTATTGCTTGGCCGCAACCAGAACCTCGGGTGCCACCTCTGCGCCCAAGGCAACGCCCACATCGCCCAGCTTCTTGCGGATCTCGGATTGCCCGGCAACCAGGCCCGAGACTTCGGCTTCGGACAAAAACCCTTGCTCAACCAACTGGCCAAGACCATCGGAAACACGGCGCACATCACTCATCACAAGGCTTTGTGACGTGCCCTCGGGAATTGCCTCGGGCGGAAGTTGGTCCGCGATCCGGCCATCGATCCAGATGGGCTGCACCAGCATCCACAGGGCCAAAAGCCCGAATGCCGGTGTCATCACTGTCAAGGCGACGTTCCAGCCATAATAGGATGGCAGCGAATGCAATACCCGCCGGTCAGCACCCGCCGAAGCCAGGGCGCGCCCGCGCCCCATCACATAGCCAGTCGCCGCGATGATCAGCACCAGCAGTATCAGCCAGAAAATCGGCATCTCATCCCCGCCCCTGAGGTAAAAATCGAGGGGCACTGGCAGCACCCCTCGACCGTCTTGTCGTCATCGAACACCTTAGTAGCTTGCGTTCATCGGTTGCTCGTTCTCGATCGCCATCTGCGTGTCGGCCAACTCGGGATCGGCCACAAGGCCATATTCGGCCAATGGTCCGTCCGGGCCTGCAATCTCGTCAGCAACAAAGAACGACGCGTACTCTTTCAGGCCGGGGATCACGCCGATATGCGCGCCCTTGATGTAGAAATAGAGCGGACGCGATACAGGGTACTCGCCGGTTGAGATTGTCTCGGTCGAAGGGGATACACCCGACATCGTAGCCACCTTCAGCTTGTCGGTGTTGTTCTCGTAAAATGCCAGACCAAAGACGCCGACACCGGCGGTGTTTGCATCGATGCGCGCCAGCGTTTCGGTATAGTCGCCGTCGATATCAACAGAACGACCATCGGTGCGCACGCTCATGCAGGCATCTTCGGCCGCATCTTCGTCCTTGCCCATGCCAACCATGGCTTCTTTGGCACCAGAGGTCTCGCACCCGACAAGCAACACTTTTTCTTCAAACACTTCGCGCGTGCCGTGCTTGGTGCCCGGGATAAACGCCTGAATGTCTGCATCTGGAAGTGATGCATCTACCTCTGACCAGTTGGTGTAGGGGTTTGCGACCAGTTCACCATCAACAATCACCTCGGCGGCAAGCGCCTGGTACCACTGTGCTTCGGAAAAGGCTGTGAAATCCGGGCCGTCAATCTGGCTGGCAAAAACAATGCCGTCATAGCCGATGCGCACTTCGATGATGTCGCTTACGCCATTGTCAGCACAAACGGCGATTTCGTTTTCCCGGATTTTGCGCGATGCGTTGGCAACGTCGATGGTGTTTTCGCCAACGCCTTCGCAAAACCGCTTGAGGCCCGCGGACGATCCGCCCGATTCAACGACCGGAGTGGGAAAATCAAAGTTTTCGCCAAAGGCTTCGGCCACGATGGAGGCGTATGGCAACACTGTGGATGAGCCTGCAATTTGCACCTGATCACGTGCCGCAGCAGCGGTTGCGGACACGGCAAGGATCGCCAGGGACGAGGCGGTCAGCTTTGCGTTCAGCATGGATAAGTCTCCTGAGTTAAAGATCGCCCCACGCGATCTCATGCCGCCTGCCTATAGGCGGCACGCTATCCTTTTGTGACAGTTGCGTAACAGATTTATGACAGCACAGGAGTTCCCGAGGGCATCACGGCGCGCGCACGATCTCTGCAGGTAAAATTACCGTAAAAACAGAACCTTGCCCCTTCGTGCTCTCAATGCGGAGGCGCCCTCGATGGCGGTTCACAATATGCTTCACGATCGCCAGACCAAGCCCGGTGCCCCCCACTTCACGCGATCTGTGGTCGTCGATTCGATAAAATCGCTCGGTGAGGCGGGGCAAGTGGATCGCGTCGATTCCCTCGCCCTGATCCGAGACTTCTAAAATAACCGCGCTACAGCGCAGCATCGGGTGATGCTGATCCCGCGACAGCTTTAGAGTAACGATTGATGATCTGGGCGAATACTTGATGGCGTTCTCGACAAGGTTGGTGACAACCTGTGCCACTTGGTCTGCATCGCCGGGCAAAACCATCGGCGTGGCGCATCCCTCCTCGATGATCTCGATACCGCGCTCTTCTGCCTGCGGCCGCAGGGTGCCCATGACCGAGCGGATGATCGCGGCCAGGTCAATCTCTTTGGTGGGCCTCACGCGCGCTTCCGCCTCGACGCGGCCAAGGGACAAAAGATCGCCAACAAGACGGTTCATGCGATTTGCTTCGCGCTCCATGATGCCCAAGAAACGATCGCGTGCCTCAGGATCGTTGCGCGCCGCGCCGCGTAGTGTCTCCATAAAGCCCAGCAGCGCCGTCAGAGGTGTGCGCAACTCATGGCTGACGTTGGCGACAAAATCGCGCCGCATCTGGCCAGCCTCTTCCATCTCGGTTCTGTCCTCAAAGCACACCAGAATGCCGCTGCCGTCTTCAGTCGGACTGCAGGTTGCTTCAAGTGTGATGTCCTTGCGCGCCTCGGTGGTCTGATAGATCGCTTTTTCGACCACGCCTTTGCGCAACGCAGTCTCAATGGCATCAAGAAGCGCCGGCTGCCGCATGACGGTGATATAGTGACGTCCGATTGCGGCGCCTCCAAACAGCGTTTCAGCAGGCAGGTTCATCGCTTCAATGCGCCCCGACGCATTTACCCAGACGGCGGCGATCGGCAGAGCGTTCAAAAGTATTCCGGGCGTCATGGGAGTGTTGCTTTAACTGGGATCACGCGCGAGCAAGCCACCACTTCTTTCGCCCAAAGTCCATGGGGGCAGGAATATTTTCAACATAAGGTTGTAACTGCAATAAATGGGACTAGAGTTGTAACTAAGTTAAGAATTCAACTTTGACATGTATTTGAGGAACAAGAAATGAGTGCAAAGTCGACCGCCTCCAGTGTCGTCAAAATTCGGGACAATGTTGACCACAACAAGGTCGTGTCCGTTTTGGCCGTTGGCGATCCAGAAGAATGGCGGCGTCAGGGCCATGACCTTCCGAAGGACAATGTTGTTTTTATGTCTTTTGATGAGATCACTGAAGCCACGATTGAGAATTTTAGCCCCTCGGTTATCTATTCGCCGGTTTTGGCGCATGCTTTCGACTGTATAGAACTGGCTCTTTTGCTCCGGCATCTTGGGTTCAAAGGCGAGTATCGTGCGATGGCACAGGATCTACCCAAGCCTGATCTGATCGAGCGAGAGGTCTCTCAGATGTGCCCGCAACTAAACTTCAAGATCGCAGCTTATGCCTGATCGAGTGCCTTTAAGAATGCGCTGATCAAGTCGTCCGCGTCTTCACAGCCAACTGAAACTCGGAAGAATCCTTCTGTAATTCCAAGGGCCTGCCTGCCACTCTCGGCCATTGCGCGGTGCGAAGAGCTTGGCGGGTGGCTGACCGTAGTGCGGATGTCACCCAGCGTTGGGGCAAAGGCGATGCCGTCAAGCGCCTGCACCAATCGGTTGGACTCTGCGCGTCCTCCGGCGATCTCAAAGCTGACCATGTTGCCGCCCTTGCCTGCCAGAAGTCGGGTGGCCTTGTTGTGATCAGGGTGATCGTTGCGCGTGGGGTAAAGTACCTTTGTGGTCTTGCCACTGTCAGACAGGGCGTCGGCCAGCCTGGCGGCGGTTTCAGACGCCCGCGCAAAGCGCAGATCGAACGAGTAAAGTCCCCGCTCGCCCAGCCAGCAATCGAACGGCGAGGCCGTGACGCCAAGCGTCGCGGCAAGATCAGCAAAGCGCGCGTTCAGGTCTGCTTCCTTTGCAGCCACATATCCAAGCGTGGCGTCCGAATGGCCCGCCAGCATTTTGGTGACCGAGTGGATCGTGATGTCGGCCCCCATCTCTAGTGGCTTGACCAAAGCGGGCGTGGTGAATGTATTGTCCACGGCCACCATCACACCCCGGTTGCGCAGGGCCAGAATGCCCTCCAGATCTGACATCCGCAGGGTTGGATTAGACAGGGTTTCGATCAGGATCAACTTCGTCTCTGGCCGCAAAGCCGCTTCAACGGCGCTGGCATCCGTTGCATCCACAAGCGAGGTCTCAATTCCCATGCGCGGCAGTTCTTCGGTCATCATCCGCAACGACCGCCCGTAAAGCTGATCCGCTCCAATCACGTGGTCTCCGGCCTTGAGCACACCCAAAAGCGCCACAGTAATGGCTGCCATGCCAGAGCCAACTACGATACCGCCACTTGCGCCCTCAAGCCCGTCGATCAGCCCAGCCAGCACCTGTGCGTTCGGATGCGCCTCGCGCGCATAGGTGTAGCCGGGGTGCGTGCCCTCATACTGTGCATCAAGCGCATCCGGGTCGCGCGACGCATAAACGACCGACGGCTGTAAAGGCGTGGCCACCGGCGTGCTGGAGCTTGCCGGCCATTTTGCGCGGCGCATCAGTCTTGCCCTACCACGGGTGCCAGACCGTCCCGAAAGGCGCGCATCCGCTCCTGATAGTGCACAGCCGAGGTGATGTTCGATTGACGCGCGTCTTCGTCCAGCATGCGCACCACCTTGCCGGGCATGCCCATCACCAATGCGCCATCGGGGATTTCTTTGCCTTCGCTCACCAAGGCCCCTGCCCCGATCAGGCAGTTTGACCCGATCTTGGCCCCATTCAGTATCGTGGCACCCATACCGATCAGCGTCTCATCGCCAATGGTACAGCCGTGGATCATCGCCTTGTGGCCAATCGTGCAATTGCGCCCGATCCGCACCGGGAAGCCCATGTCGGTGTGCATAACGGTGTTTTCCTGCACGTTGGTGCCTTCGCCGATTTCAATCGGTTCATTGTCGCCACGCAGGGTGGCACCAAACCAGATACCTACCCCGGAATGCAAGATGACATCGCCGATGACATTGGCGTCCGGTGCGATCCAGACATCGCCGTCTTCCGGCAAGGTTGGGCGGCGATCGCCCAAAGCATAAAGTGTCATGATCCGTCCTCAAACTCTGATTGCAGCACGCGCACCTGATCCAATAGCCCCGGCTGTTGCGTGCGCCGCAAGCGTTCTGCTGTCACGATGGTGCGCAACTGTTCTGCGGTTTTCTCCAAGTCATCGTTGATCAGCACATAGTCATAGCTGTCCCAGTGGCTGATCTCGTCCCAACTGCGCGTCATCCGCTTGGCGATGACCTCGGCGCTGTCCTGGCCGCGGCCTTCCAGACGACGGCGCAACTCGCTGATCGACGGCGGCAGCAGGAAGATCGACAGAACATGCGGCGCCATCGGCGAGTTTGCGATCTGCTGCGCGCCTTGCCAGTCGATGTCGAACAGCACGTCGGCGCCCGCCTCAATCGCGTCGGCAACGGGGGCACGCGGCGAGCCGTAAAAGTGGCCAAAGACGTGCGCGTGCTCCAGCATCTGGCCTTCGCGGACCATCGATTTGAATGCAGGCTCCGAGATGAACGCGTAATCTTTGCCGTCCACCTCGCCCTCGCGCGGCGCGCGCGTAGTGGCGGAAACCGAGAACCGGATGTTCGCATCCCAATCCCGCAATCCCCGCGCCAGTGTCGATTTTCCGGCACCCGAAGGCGATGACAAGATGATAAGAAGGCCGCGTCTGGTCATGCTATTCCACGTTCTGAACTTGTTCGCGCATCTGATCGATGAGCGCCTTCAGGTCAAGGCCGATGGCGGTCAACTCGGTTGCCTGGCTTTTTGAACACAAGGTGTTTGCCTCGCGGTTAAATTCCTGCATCAGGAAATCGAACTTTCGTCCAATCGCCACATC
>JABDJX010000152.1 GCA_013003245.1 Silicimonas sp.
CGCTTGTGGTGACGGGATGTACGACATCTGGCTGTGTGCGCTCTTCTGTGACGGACGCTTTCGCGCTGAATTTCAAGGTCATCGTTCCGGAGGATTGCGTTTATGACCGCGCGCCGACCGCGCATGCCGTCAATCTGTGGGACATGAATGGCAAATATGCAGATGTCATGCCGTCCTCAGACGTGATTGCGACCTTGAATGAACTGGAGGCAGCCAAATGAGTGCTGAAGATGTTGGTGCGGCCTTAGCCCAGTTGATCGCGTTCACCAGCACAATCGAGTGGCGCGATATTCCTGAGCCCGTGCAAAAGCGCGCGGCACTCGTTTTGTGCGATGATATGGCTGCGATGGTTGCCGCACGTGGCGAACCCGAAGTGGTCTCGCTGCATGACGGTGTTGCGAAATCGGCAGGTGCTGCGGAAGCAACTGTGTTCAATGCCCGCGCGCAAAGGTTGGATCGCTATTCAACAGCTCTTGCCAATGGCTGTGCGGGGGACTGGGCAGAGCTTGACGAAGGGTATCGCCGGGTCATCTGCCATGCCGGCGTCTATTGTCTTCCGGCACTTCTGGCCGAGGCAGAGGCCGAAGGACACTCGGGCGCGGATCTGTTGCGGGCATTGGTCATCGGCTATGAGACCGTGGCCCGCGTCGCGCGCGCCTTCACCTTTCCAAACCTTGTATTGCATCCGCACGGCAGCCTTGCCGCTGTTGGGGCCGCGGCTGCCATCTGCGCTCTCAGGCGCGTACATGACGATGTGGCGATTGGCGCAATATCAAGCGCCGCCACCATGGTGCTGCCGGGGCCGTACACGCATCCGATCCAAGGCTCGCTTGTGCGCAATGTCTGGCCGGGAGTTTCTGCGCAAACCGGATTGCGCGCAGTTGACTGGGCCGCACTTGGCATCCTTGGCCTGCCCTCGGCGCTGCATGACGTTTACGCGGACGCCTTTGGGGCCTCGGCAGACGCCACGCAACTTAACGGTGGGCTTGGCGAGGCTTGGGCGATCTCAGACGGCTATCACAAGGTGTTCGCCTGCTGCCAATATGGCCATGCCACGATTGAGGCGACGAAAAAGCTATTGGAAAAAGCGCCTGTGAAGCGTGTAACGGCAATCCATCTCGATACCCACGAGAAAGCCCGGATCATGGATAACCCCGATCCGGACACAACGATTGCCGCCAAGTTCTCGATCCAGCACATCGCAGCAACGGCTGCAGTACACGGGCATGGCGGGGCAGAGGCGTTTTCCTCGAATGCGTTGCACATCCCCGAAGTCGCGGCCTTGCGCCACAAAGTCACGACCTCTCCTTTTGTGCCGCTGCCCGATTGGCCCAACGACCGCCCGACCCGGGTGACGTGGACGCTGAATGATGGCTCGACCTTAAGCGAAGAGGTGATGAGCGCGCGCGGCGGTCCTGATCTGCCTTTCACGCCGGACGAAATCCGCACCAAGGTCCATGGCATTGTCAGCGGCCCTTATCCGGCTATGAGCGGGGTCTTCGATGCGCTGCTTGATCTTGAAACATCAACACTCTCACGACCTTGGAACGAAACCGTGCGGGAAATGACCCGGGCATGAGCGACACACTTGACGTGCTGGTAATCGGCGCTGGGGCCTGTGGTTTGGCGGGGGCCATCGCGGCCCATGACGCAGGCGGAAATGTTGCCGTTCTGGAAGGGCGCGACAGGCCGGGGGGCAACTCGGCGCTGTCTACGGGGTCGATCCCGGGGGCAGGGTCCAAGTACCAGCGAGCGGCAGGCATCGATGACAGCCCGGAGCGGATGGTCGACGACCTGATTAGTGTTGCCGGACATCACGATGCAGATGAGTTGACCTGGATGATCGCCTCGGAATGTGGCCCGCTCTGCGAATGGCTGATCGACGATCTGGGCGCGCGGATGGAGCTGATCACCGCTTATCGCCACATTGGTCACTCGGTCGAGCGCCTGCATGCCCCGCGCTCCCGCCGTGGTCAGGATCTGGTGGACGACCTGCTGCGTTTCGTGGCAGAGCGCGACATTCCAATTGCGGTCGGCAACAAGGCTGACAGCTTGTTGGTCGAAAATAATCAGGTTGCCGGAGCCATTGTGGGCGGAGAGACAATCCGCGCCCGCAAGGTGTTGTTGGCCACCAACGGCTTTGCCGCTGATCCGGCTATGGTCGCCGAATATTGTCCTGAAATAGCTCGGGCCGAGTATTTTGGTGCGCCTGGAAGCACAGGCGACGCGGTTCGCTGGGGACAAGCGCTGGGCGCGGCGTTGGGCAACATGGGCGCTTATCAGGGTTACGCGGCGGTGGCCTATCCGCAAGGGCAGCTGTTGTCGTGGACGACGCTTGAAAAGGGCGGTGTGCTGGTCAGCGAAACAGGGCTCCGGTTCGGGAACGAGGACCTGGGATACTCCGGCTTTGCATCGCATGTGATGAAACAGGGCGCGTTTGCCTGGGCCATTTACGACGCGCGCATTCACAAGGTGGCCGAGGCGGAAGAGGAATACGCCGAGATGTCAGCGATGGGCGCCGTGACATGGGCCGAGGCCCCTGCGGAGTTGGGCGAAGCCGTAGGTGTTGATCCCGCCGGTTTGGAAGAAACCGTGGCCCGTTACAATGCAGCAGCATCGGGCGAGGGGCCGGACGCTTTCGGGCGCACGGCCTTTGCCATGGCACCGCTGAAGCCACCCTTTGCCGCCGTCAAGGTCAAGCCGGGCCTCTTTCACACGCAAGGCGGACTGATGGTCGACACATCCGCGCGGGTGCGTAAAGCAAGCGGCGGTGTGGTGCCTAATCTTTTCGCAGGCGGAGGGGCCGCCGTTGGCATCAGCGGACGCGACGGCGCGCTTGGCTATGCGTCCGGCAACGGGCTGATCACAGCGCTTGTACTGGGCCGCAAGGCGGGCATAGTCGCGATGGACGAGATCAAGGCAGAGCCATGACGGGTGCCGAGCAGATCGCCGCCTTTGCCGCGCACACGTATCAAGACGGTGTTCCCAGCGATGTTTCAGACGCCGCGCATCTGCATTTGCTGGATGCGATAGGCGTCGGCATTGCGGCCTCAAGCTTTGCGGAAAACGCAGGCTGGGCTGGGGCGGCCTCTGCGGGCAGCGCGACGCTTCTCAGCGGTGGTACTGCCGAGCCGGGGGCGGCTGCGATGATCAACGGCGCGTTGATCCATTCGCTGGAGTTCGACGACACCCACATCGCCTCAGTCGTGCATGGCAGCGCTGTTGCCGCATCGGTAGCCTTGGCCGCCACTGAACTTGTCGAGGGGTCAGGGCGCGACTTGATCCTGGCTTACGTCATCGCGTGGGAGGTCGCGATCCGCCTGGGACTGGCGGCTCCGGGCGCTTTTCAGACAAAGGGGTTTCAGGTGACCTCTGTTGGTGGCGCGATAGGGGCCGCAGCCGCCGCCGCGCAAGTGCTTGGGCTCGACCAACAACAGACCGTATCCGCCATCGGTATCGCAGGCGGGCAGGCGTCGGGGACGCTTGCGTTTCTGGCAGACGGGGCGACATCAAAGGCCCTGAACCCCGGTTGGGCGGCGCGGACCGGGATTGAAGCGGCGCGTCTTGCACAGGCTGGCATGACCGGACCAGCGTCGGTTTTGGAAAGCACCTTTGGGGTTATGAACGTGTTTGCCGATGGCACAAAGGGGACGGAGCCGTTGCTTGCGACACTTGGCCGGGAGTGGATGACGCCTGACGCTGCCTTCAAGCTTTATCCCTGCTGTCACTACATTCACCCGTTTCTGGAAGCGGTTGAGAAGATAATGGCGCAGGGTGTTTCTGCAAATGATATCAACAGCGTGATGGCCTTGGTTCCACCGCCTGCGGCACCGCTTATCTGCGAGCCTTGGGCGCGCCGGCAAGCGCCCGTCTCGGGGTATGATGGCAAATGGGGGTTGGCCTATTGCATGGCGCTGATGCTGGTGGATGGCCGGGTTGACGTGGGCAGTTTCGAGGCCGCGCCGCGGGAAGACGTGATTGCGGTTGCGAAAAAGATGACGTGGAAGCCGATGGAAGATCACAGATTTCCAGCGCGGTTTTCCGCGCGGATCGAGGTTGAGACGACAAATGGCGCGTTCAGCGCGGAGGTTCCGCAGGTGCGCGGCGCGCCGGACCGGCCTTTAGATGCAATGGACATCCGTGCCAAGTTCGTAGCGAACGCCGGGCGCAGGTTTGATGCAAAGCGCATTCACGCATTGGAGCAAGAGATACTTAGCATGGCATCGGCCGCCGATCTTGGGGGTATAGCGGGCTTGCTACAGGGATAAATAAGCGGAGGAAAACATGGAAATTCAAAGACACATGGTTGAAGGGCAAATGGCACCCGTCAGTCACTATTGCCATTCGGTGCGCGCAGGTGAGTTGATCTGGGTCTCGGGCATTGTCGGCATGACGGCGGACGGGTTCATCCCCGAAAACACGGTCGAGCAATTCGACATTGCACTGGACGCGATGGATGCGTGTCTGTGCGCAGCCGGTGGCACACCGGACACAGTGACCAAGGTGCAGGTCTTTCTGACGGACATCTCCGAGCGCGCATTGATCAACCCCGCCCGGGAAGCTTACTTTCGCGAACACCGACCCGCGTCAACACTTGTGGAAGTCTCAGCCCTTGTCGACCCGCGCATGAAGGTCGAGATCGAGTGCATGGGTATCGTCGCGACCTAACCCATCAGGTTTGGCAGGAAGAGCACGATGGATGGGAAGGCGATGAGCAGGCCAAGCGTGACAAGGTCCATCAGCAGGAAGGGTGTGACGCCTGCGAAAACCTCTTCCAGTCTGAGGGGAACGGGCGAGGCCGAGCGCACCACATAAACGTTCAACCCGACAGGTGGCGTGATCAGGCTGATCTCGGCCAGTTTTATCGCAATTACGCCCAGCCAGATCGGATCATAGCCGACACTTGTCATGATTGGGAACATCACCGGCAGGGTCATGACCATAATCGCAATCGGGTCGATCAGCATGCCAAGGATGAGGTAGAGCACAGCGAAGCCCATCAGGTAGGCAATCGGCGACAGCTCTAGTGCCAGCATCCAGTCCGATATGTCTCCGACAAGGCCGGTGTAGGTCAAAAAACGCGCGAAGATGATGCCGCCAATGACGATGATGAAAATCGTTGATGTGGTGATGCCCGCGTCCTTGAACGTATCGACTAGCAATTTGATGTTCAGCTTGCGTTTGGCGGCGACGATCATGAATGCCCCAAAGGCACCGACAGCTCCGGCATAGGTCGGCACAAAAAAGCCCAGGTAGATGCCGCCGATGACCAGTATAAACAAAAACGAGATGCCCCAGACGCCCTTGAGCGACTCCCATTTCTCGCGCCGCGTTATCGTCACGTCGGGGATCGGGGCGAGGTCGGGACGAGCTTTCGCAACCAGATAGATGCCAAGCATATAAATCCCGGCTGACATCAGACCCGGTATCAGACCAGCTACAAGCAGCCGGGCGACGGATTGCTCGGTAATCACCGCGTAGATGATCATCAGGATCGATGGAGGGATGAGCGATGCCAGCGTGCCCGATGCAGCGATGCAGCCCGCTGACAAACGTTTGTCGTACCCGAACTTCGTCATCTCGGGCATGGCCATTTTGGTGAACACGGCCGCATTGACGATTGTTGAGCCACAGGCAGCCCCAAAAGCCGCCGAGGCCAAAGTCGTCGCCATAGCCAAACCGCCCGAAAGTTTGCCCAGCCAGTTGTAGGCGGCGCGGTAAAGGTCGGTCGTCAGCCCCGCTTGCGTGGCAAGCGAGCCCATCAGGATAAACAGCGGGATCACGGCCAATGTGAAAGAATTGGTCGTCGAGAACGGCACTGTTGCGACCTGCGCAAAGGCAGCGCGATCGCTGATCGTGATGAAAATGCCAAGGAACCCGCTTAGGCCCAGGGCAACGCCGATATGCGTACCCGTGGTCAGAAGGAAAAAAAGGAGGCAAGCAACGATGATGCCTGCAGTGGCCGGATCGAACATGTGCGGCTACTCGGCTTTCTGAAGGATGTTGAGGGGATCGTTTTCCAGACCTTCACCGCTTTTGATGCGGATCACATCTTCGATCAGGTGCAGAAGCAGTTGAACGATCATTAATGCGCAGCCTGCCGCAAGGATAAAACGCGCAGGCCATAGCGGGAAGCGAATCAGTCCAACGGTGGCCTCGCCGATCTGCAGGGAATACTGCGCCTCGTTGATCGCCTCTGACAGGATCAGACCAAAGAAAGTGATCGCGGCCAAATCGGTGATCACATCCATCATGGCACGGATGCGCGGCGGCATCTGGAAGTATACCAGTTCGACCCGGATGTGCGCCCGTCTGATCTGTGCGTAGGCGAGTGCGCCAAAGACGATCAGAACCATGGTGCTTTCTGTCAATTCGCGCGGGCCGGGGACAGGGATCAGCAAAACCTGCGTTCCGATCACGTCTGCAACACCAAGAAACATCGAAAACAGCATCCCAACGCCGCCGATCAACAGGACGACCAGCGCTAGACGTTCGACAATTCGGGAGATCTGTTTCACCAAGGAAAGCCTGTCACAAAGGGGTGGTGGCGGGCCAGAAGCCCGCTACCAGGTGTTGATTTAATTAGCGTCGATAATTGCGCGCCAGTAGGTGGCGACTTCGCTCGCCTGATCACCCATACCGCGTGAGGTCATGTCCTCGACCCAATTTTGCAACAGGTCAGGAGCAGCCTCTTTCCACTTGGCCAGCTCTTCGGCTGGGAACGGCTTGATGGTGCCGCCTGCCTCGACGATCTTCTCGCCAGCCGCTTCCTCGGCCGCCTCGATATTGTCGATATAGACCTGACCAGCTTTGGTGGCTTCTTCCTGAATGATCGCCTGATCATCAGCCGAGATGTCATTCCAGACGTCTTCGTTGATCACGATCAGGTGGCCGGTGATGGCCATCACCGGACCACAGCTGAAAGGGCCGGGCTCGTAAAGCCGGTTCGACAGGATATTGCCGCGGTTGAGGAACGAGTAATCTAGTGCTCCGCTTTGCAGCGCCTCGTAGACCTCGCCAACACCCACCGAAACCGGCACGGCACCAACGGCTTCATGGGCTTTTGGAATGTCAGCTCCGAACGAGCGGATTTTCTTGCCCGAAAGGTTAGCAACGCTGTCGCAATTCTCGTCAGGTCCAGTCAGGTAGTAGCCGCCGAGCGGTTGGTGAAAGAGGAACTTTACCCCGAACTTTGAGAGTTCTTCCTGAAAGTATGGCAAGTCCTTATAAGCGGCTGCCGAGATTTCCATTGCCTGACGGGGGCTCTCGAAAACGAACGGGATCTGATACGCACGCCAGTACAAAAGCTGGTCTGCATAATACCCCGGTACGACCGACGCCATGTCGATAGCGTTGCGTCCCGCAAGCGTCAGCACCTCGTTGCCGGCACCAAGGCCGCCTGCAAATGTGATCTCGACCGTCACGCGCCCTTCGGTGCGCTCGGTCACGGCTTCGGCAAAGTCTTTTTCAGCCTGCAAAAAGGCACTGTCGCCAAGATAGTGGCCCCAACGAAGGGTCACTTCCTGTGCACTTGCAGCGCCTGCGGCAAGTACCGCGGCTCCGACGATGCTGGTAAAACGGTTAAACATAGACGTCTCCCTAGTTATCCGCCGCCCGTTTCGGACAGTCGGTTTGTTATCTTGGTAACCTGATCGTCGCGGTGAGCAAGCGTGTTGTTATTCCATGAAGCCGGAACGCATTTACTGCGCCTTAAGCCCACAGTTACACGCGTTCCAGTTGGAATTTCCCCTCGCATCCAATCGGTCAACTGTTGACAGTTTTGCGAAGCTGACGAAGACTTGTCAACGACGGCGTTTTTTCCAAGGGGATTTGAGGGTGAGCAGATTGCGACCAGAAGCCGAAGCGGCGCAATCGCAAACGTCCACGGATGAGGCGCGTTTCATTCTTGATAAGCTGGCACTGCGTGCGTCCTGCCGCGACTTCGACGGCAGTGAGATTGCGCCTGAAATTCTGGAAGACATCGTGCGCGATGGTGTGGAGGCACCTTCGTCGTGCAATCAGCAAAACTGGCATTTCATCATCGTTGCAGATACCGCTCGAAAGCAGCGTGCGCGTGAGATTTCAGGGGGAAATCACCACTTTTCGGAATGCTCGGCGCTGATTTATCTGTGCTTTCAGAAGGGGTGGACGCACGGCAACTTCTCAATCGTGCAGTCGGTTGCGGGGGCCTGCTATCACATGATGCTGTCATCCCACCTGCGTGGGTTTCAGTGTATCTGGAACGCAGGCATCGGTGACACAGATGCCTTGCGTGATATGTTCGCTTTGCCTCCAACTTTCGATGTGATCGGTGCGCTGGCAATTGGTCGCGCAAAAGGCACTGCGCCTAAAATGAAGGCACCGCGCAGACCCGTGGACGAGGTTTTTTCCTGGGAACGGTTCGAACGACCCGAGGCAAGTCTCTATCCCGTTAAACAGGCAGAGGCTTATCCGTTCTGGGAGATCAGGAACGACAGCAATCCATTTGCCCAGTGGAACCCACGGGCTTGGAGTTGGGACCAGATTGCCGACTTCCGTGGATATTCCGTATGGGCCAAATCGCCCTTGGCCGGTGTTTATGTCTCGCGCAGGCAAGGCAACGCACAGGAGGCGGAACATGCCTTGTTGCCAGAATTGCCGGCGGGCGCGCGGGTGGCCGAGATCATGCCTTGGGGGGGAACCTCGACCAATGCTTTGCTGACGAGGCTGGGCGATGTTCATGTGTCCGTCGCAGAATTGTCGGTGAACAACTTAAGCTTCATCAAAGAGCGCTTGCTCCGCGAAGGCCGCGATCTGGAGCGCGTCACATTTGACCTTATGGCGGGCGGCAAGCTGCCATATCGGGATGAAAGCCTTGATCTTGTGGTCCTTCCGCAAACGTTGGAGCACATGCCGAACCCCGAAAGCGTTTTGGACGAGGTGAGGCGCGTTCTTTCTCCGGCAGGTGCGGTCGTGGCCAGCGTGCGCAACGCACACTCGGCTTACGGTGCAAATTGGCGCGATCATGAAACGCTTGCTCAAGTGCCGAACCAGGGGCCATTCACTCCTTTGGCTGCGAAAGATGTGGCCAATTGGTTTGCTGCACGGTTTAAGATCGAGGACGAAGTCGGAATTGGCGCTGAGGCAACAGGTGATGCAGCAATCCTGACGGGTGATCAGCGCCATTCAGGGCGTCTTTACGCCTTGCGAGGACGTCGTGCTTAACCGCGCATCATCGCAATTCGCGGGCGACGAAACGTCCGCCGCCAATCGCATTGTCCTGCAGTGCACCATCGCGCAAAGCAAACCGACCACGCGACAAAGTGTGCACGACACGGGCGCTCATACTTTCGCCTTCATAAATCGAATACCCGGCGTCCGTACCAAGATCATCCTTGCCGACAACCCAGTCGGCGTTGAGATCCACAACCGCAATGTCCGCATCCAGTCCAGGCCGCAGAGTTCCCTTTGCATTCAGCCCCATGCGCCGGGCCGGGTTCTCGCTCGCCAGCGGGATCAGCGTATCAAGCGGCACGCCATGGCGCTGTCCATACGTCAAAAGAACCGGAAGAAAGGCATCCAGCCCCGGAAATCCCGGTTGAGCTTTCCAGATGCCCCCGTCTTTGCAGGCGATCGGGCGGTGAATGTGATCCGTGGCAATCGTGTTGATATCTCCACGTTTTATCCCAGCCCAAAGCGCCTCCCGGTCCTCGGGTGCGCGCAGCGGCGGATTGACCTTGCCAATCTCGGCGATGGCGCTGGTCGTATCGTGGGTCAGATAGTGCAGGCAGGTCTCGATACAGACGTCGGATCCGGCAGCGCGCTGCCGCAGGGCGGCATCCAGCGCCTCTCCAGACGAGGTGTGCACGGCGTGGACAGGTGTTCCGGTAATCCGCGCAAAGTATGTAGCACGCGACAGGGCGTCAGCCTCAACGAAGGGCGGGCGCGTGTCGTTCCAGGTGGCCAAGCCGCCTGTGCCCTCGGGATCGGCGGCGGTAACACGGTCGCGCAGAACCCAGGCCACTTCGATGTTTTCAGGGTGCGGGCAGAGAAGACCGTTGTTTTCTGCCAGAACTCCCAAAAGCCGGAAGAGAAAGCCGTCGTCCGTGCCCGGAAGCCCAAGTCGCGCCCCTTCGTCGCCGCGGATGTTCATGAAGAGTTTGGCACTGGGCGCGCCACGTTTGATCAACGCGGGCAGTTCGGCAAGCTGGTCTTCGGTGGCGATGACAAAGTGAAATCCGAAATCAATCCGGGCACCTGCTTGAGTGGTTTCGCAAAGCTCGGCGAAAACGGGCGTGTAGGGGTCGGGGCTCATCACGTAGGAAATAAACGTCGTGACCCCGCCTTTGGCCGCGGCACCCGTCTCGGATGTGGCATCTTGCGGCACGCGGGGTCGGGCAATGTCCATGCCGTGGCCCAAGTGGATATGCGCATCCACGACACCGGGCAAAACGGTCAGGCCGGTGATGGCCTCGTCCTGTGCCGCATCACCACCGCCCGGCACCTCGATCGACGCTATCGTGCCATCGCTGATCAGAATATCGCAGTCCGTCAGGCCCACATCCGGCAAGAGCGCTGCGCCACCCCGAAGGGCAAGGTCTGCTTGTTGGGCCATGGTCCGTCTCCTGTGCTGGTGCGCACACAATGACCTTGGAGCGCGTGCCATATCAACCCATCACCAACAGGCCGCGTCTGACGTGGCCCAATGGCGCGCGCGTGGCCGTTTGGGTCGTGCCCAATGTCGAGCACTATGAATACCTGCCGCCTGAAAACGGTGGACGTGATCCTTGGCCGCGCACTTCGCACCCCGATGTGTTGGGCTATGGGCTGCGCGACTTCGGCAATCGTGTCGGACTTTGGCGCATGGCAAAGGTGACGGATGATTTAGGCATCCCGCTCACGTTGTCGCTCAATCTGGCGAATTGGTTGCACTATCCCGAGATATTCGAGGCGTCAGAGGCGCGCGGCTGGGACGTGATGGCCCACGGGCTTTACAACACGCGCTATCACTGGGGTATGTCCAAAGAGGCCGAGCGCGCCGCAATTGGCGAATGCGTCGAGATTTATCGTGAACTGACGGGGCGCATGTTGCGGGGTTGGTTTTCGCCTGCCGCGACGTGGACTGAGAACACCCCTGATCTCGTGGCCGAGGCGGGGATCAGCTATTACTGCGACTGGTATCACGACGATCAGCCGACGCGGATGAACGTGCGCGAGGGTCAATTGATCACGCTGCCCTATCAGATGGACATCAACGACGCGATGGTCTGGCGACACCACTTCGAGGCAGATGACTTCGCGCAGATGGTGATCGATCATTTCGACACGCTGTGGCGCGAAGGTGCGGATCAGGGCCGCGTCGTTTGCATTGCATTGCATCCCTACATCATGGGGCAACCGCACCGCATTCGGGCATTGGAACGCGCGCTGCGTCATGTGGTGGAGCATGATCAGATCTGGTTGGCGACCGGGGCCGAGATTGCGGACTGGTACCTGTCAGATCAGTGGAGGCAGGCCGCATGAGCATTGCCGCTGGCATGGACCACGACCTTTATCCCTATCGCGGCGTGCCGGGACGGGCTGCAATCGAATGGCCGGGTGGGGCGAAGGTGGCTTTTGCGCCTGTGGTCTACCTTGAGCATTGGCCCTATGAGGCGACGCCTGGCGGTTACGCGGATCCTAGGTTCCGGGATCCCTATGGCGCGTTTCAGCCAGACTACCGAGGCCACACATGGCGTGAATACGGCAATCGTATCGGGATATTCCGGCTGTTCGAAGTTCTGGATCGTTTTGGCCTGACGGCGACGCTGGCGGCCAATGCGTCGGCAGCAAAACGGTATCCGGTGATCATTGACGAGGCGCTGCGCCGTGGTTGGGAGATTGCCGCCCATGGTGACGTCGCTGATGCGATGGTGACGTCTGAGATGTCTGCTGATCAGGAAGCCGACTTGATCGCGCTGTGTCTCGCCAGCTTGGAAGGCGACACTGGCGCTCGCCCCAAAGGTTGGATCGCGCAGGATTTTGGCGAAAGCACGCGCTCTGTCGACCTTTTGGCCAAAGCAGGCATCGAGTGGATCGCGCACTGGCCGAATGACGACCAACCTTATTGGATGGCCTCCGCACCGCCGATTGTCTCAGTGCCGCAACTGTCCGAGTTGGATGACGCCGAGTGTCTGTGGCACCGCCGCGTGCCCACACCACGATGGCCGGGAATGCTGGAAGAGGCGATCAGCGTCATGGCGGGCGAGAGTGGCCGCGTGGCCGTCATCGGCATCCATCCATGGATATTCGGGATGCCGCACCGGATCCGCTACCTCGGGGAAGGTCTGCGCCGGGTCGCGGAAATCGACGGTGTCTGGTCTACATGCGTTGGACAGATCGCGGCGCACTACAGATCGAAACAAGCAGCGGAGGGTGCGCTGTGAGCGGGTCAGACGGATCAGAACGCCTTGTGGCACAGAACCTCTCTGGCCTTGCGCTGGAACGCCTTGAACGCGCCATTCTGGAAGGTGAGCTTGGACCCGGTGAGCGGCTGAGCGAAAGCGGTCTGGCGCGCAGGTTCGGGATTTCTCGCGGGCCTTTGCGTGAAGCCATCGGGCAACTGGAGGGTCGCAAGCTGGTGACCCGCGTCTCTAATCAGGGTGCGCGGGTTGTGTCTTTGTCCAAAGATGACCTTATGGACCTTTTGCAAGTCCGAGAAAGCCTTGAGGGTATGGCTTGTCGGTTGGCCTGTGGAAACATGACCGAGGCGGGTCTTGCGCGGTTGGATGACATGTTGAGCGCGCATGAAAAGACCGATGCCATGCAAACTGGACGCGGTTATTTCCAGAGTGCTGGCGATGGTGATTTTCATCAGGTCATTCTGGCAGCCTGCGGCAACGCGCGGCTGACCGGGATGCTGGGCGATGAACTCTATTCGCTGTTGCGGCTTTATCGACATCGTTTGTCGATGCGCCCCGGGCGCCCGGCAGAGGCGCTTGAGGAGCACAGGCAGATAGTGGCAGCTCTGCGCGCCCGCGATCCCGATGCCGCCGAAGCAGCGATGCGCGCGCATTTGCGCAACAGCCGTTCCGCGCTGGATACCTGGGTTACAGATGAGGAATTTCGTCAATGACAGGGACCCTTGCCGACCGCCGCAAAGATTTCCGCATTCGAATGGAGCGCCGCGATGCGATGATCCTTCCCGGTGCCGGCAACGCTCTGACGGCACGCGTGATTGCCGATCAGGGTTTTGATGCGGTTTACATCACTGGCGCGGGAATTTCGAACACGCTTCTTGGCGTTCCCGACATCGGATTGGTAACATTGAGCGAGCTTGCAGGGACTGTCTCGGCCATTGCTGAAATCACCGATCTGCCTTTGGTCGTTGATATCGACACCGGGTTTGGCAATGCGATTAACGCGCACCGCACCGTGCGCATGATCGAGCGCGCAGGCGCCACCGCCATGCAAATGGAAGATCAGGTTTTTCCCAAGAAATGCGGACACTTCGCGGGCAAAGCTGTTATTCCACTTGAAGAAGCCGTGTCAAAGGTCAAAGCCGCTGTTGACGCCCGCGAAGACGCCAATACACTGATCATTGCCCGCACCGATGTCCGCGCCATCCATGGGTTGGATGCCGCGTTGGACCGCGCCGAAGCCTTTATTGAAGCAGGTGCCGACATGACGTTCGTTGAAGCACCCGCATCGATTGAGGAAATGCAGGCCATCACCGGACAGCTCTCTGTTCCCCAAGTCGCCAACATGGTGGTCGGGGGCAAAACGCCCTTGTTGCCGCAGGTGGAATTGGCACGGTTGGGGTTCTCGCTGGTGCTTTATGCCAACACGCCGTTGCAAGCCGCCATGCGCGCGATGAGCGATGTTCTGAGTGCTTTGAAAGAGGACGGAGATGTCAGTGGCGTGATCGACAAACTCGCCGATTTCAAAGAGCGCCAACGCCTTGTCGACAAGGATAACTATGACGCACTTGAAGCGCGTTATTCTGTGGATTGAACCAGAACTGCGCCAAGCGCCATTGCCACCGCTGCCTGCGTGGGGTCGACTACCGGACGACCGATGGCGGCCTCAAGTTTCGCCCTGTGCGCGGAGAGCCCTGCACAGCCCAGAACGACAACGTCCGCCTGATCCTTCTGCACCAAAACCTCGGACACCGATTGAAGACGCGCGAAGGTGCCTGCCCCGGTGGCCGTCTCAGCCACAGACATGTTCAGCGGGCGTTCGGCCACCAACCGGTCAAGCACGCCCATGCGGCGCAGATACTTGCGGTGCCGCAGGATAGACGCATCGGCAATCGCGATCACGCCGATGCGGTCACCGCGCGCCATGGCGCTCAGAAACCCGCTTTCCTGCATGCCGAAAACCGGGGCCTTGCTGATTTCGCGGGCCGCATCGATGCCGGGGTCAGAATAGCAGGCAATCACGACAGCCGCCGCGTCGGGACGTGCCTTTATCAACGTGAGCATTGGCGCAACCGCCGCGTCGCTGTCCGCCTGGCTTTCGATTCCAAACGGTCCTTCGGACACGGTAAGACATTCAATCGGCGGGCTGCCATCCATGCGAAACGGCGCCATCGCGGCGTCCAAACCGGCGGTCACGTCCGGATTTGAGTTCGGGTTGATGACCAGAATTGGACCGCTCATGACAGGTTCGCCCCGAAGTTTTGGGCCGGATCCAGCTCGGGCACAGGATGTCCGGGTTGCCCGGTCAAATCAACGGTCGCGCGTTTCACAAACAGGCCATCCCCCGGCTTTGCCATCAATTCTCTGCCTTCAACAATCCTGCGGCCACGCCCCAAAACGGTCACCGGCCATCCCGTCACTTCGATCCCGGCGAAGGGGTTGTAGTCCATGTTGTCGTGCATCTCGCCCGCGATCCGCGTCTGGTTTGGATCCCAGATCGCGATGTCCGCGTCCGCCCCAATCGAAAGCGTGCCTTTCCGCGGTAGCATCCCGTAGATCCGTGCGGCATTGGTCGAGGAAAGGGCGACGAATTGGTTCAGGCTGATCCGCCCCTTGGTCACACCTTCGGAGAACAAAAGCGGCAAGCGCATCTCGATCCCCGGCATCCCGTTGGCAATCTGGCGGAAATTCACGTCCTTGCCTGCGTGGAATTTTCCCGTTTCATCATAGCGATAGGGCGCATGGTCAGACGATACCAGCGATAGCGATCCGCCTTGCACGTGTTGCCAAAGGGCAGCCTGCGTGGCTGTGTCACGCAAGGGGGGAGAACAGATGAACTTGGCCCCTTCCATGCCCGGCTTATCCAAATCCTCGCGCGTCAGGGAGAGGTATTGCGGGCAGGTTTCGGCCCAGACCTGACCGCCATTGGCGCGGGCCTCGGCGACCAGTTTGGCGCCAACCGGGGTTGAAACGTGCACGATGAAAAGCGGCGCTTGCGCGAGACGGGCCAGCGAAATCGCGCGGTTGATTGCTTCTCCTTCGGCCAAGCCAGGGCGCGACGGTGCATGATAGCGGGGGGCTACATTGCCACCGTCGACCATGCGGCGGCCCATCCAATCGAGCATGTCGTGGTTTTCGGCGTGCACCATGGTCAAACCACCGTGCTTGCCAGCCACTGAGAGGATGTCAAGGAACTGGGCATCCGACACGCGCGTGGCATAGGTCATGAAGACCTTGAACGAGGTTACGCCTTTGGCAAACACCTCTGGCAACTCGGCCAACACGTCTGGCGTCGGGTCGGTCAGGATCAGGTGATAGGACCAGTCCAGCACCGATTTCGGTGCGGCGCGTCCGTCATATCGTTGGATCGTATTGGCAAGGCTTTCGCCCTTGTTTTGCGCGGCAAAGGGCACAAAGCAGGAATTACCTCCAAACGCCGCCGACATCGAGCCCGACAGGTAATCATCCGAGGTCATCACCCCCATGCCGCTTTCCTGCGCGATGTGACAATGCGCCTCGATCCCGCCGGGCATAACGATACGGTTGGTGGCGTCAATCACGTCGTCTGCATCCGTCACGGCCTCGGCAATTGTCACGATGCGCCCGGCGCGGATGCCGATGTCGGCGCGGTAAGTTTCGGTTGCTGTCGCAAGGGTTCCGCCCCGGATTGCCAGATCATGTTTCATTGTTCAGCCTTTTGTTCCATCGGGATAAATCACACCGGTTTGACCAGTGATGCGACCATAGTGTTCGATCCGGCGATGTCGTTTGAAATCAAAGATCGTCTCTTTGCCAAACTTGGTCGCATCCATGTCGCAGGCATGCACCAACAGTTCGTCACCTTCCGTTATAGCCTTTTGCACTATGACCCCGTCAGGCGAGACAATGATGCTTCCGCCATTCAATTGATGGCCGTCTTCGTCTCCGGCCTTGGCGACGGCGACGACCCAGGCAGAGTTTTGATACGCCCCGGCCTGCACCGACAAATCGGAGTGAAACTGGCGCATTTCGGGGCCTTCATCAGAGTTCTGCGAGTTTACGGAGGGTGTGTTGTAGCCAAGCATGATCAACTCGACACCTTGCAGCCCCAGCTCGCGATAAGCCTCGGGCCACCGACGGTCATTACAGATCAGCATGCCCATCCATGTGTCCATGTTGCGGAACACCGGAAAGCCCAAATCACCGGGTTCGAAATAGCGTTTCTCAAGATGCTGAAAGGCGCGGTTCGGATCGAACTCGGAATGCCCGGGCAGGTGTATCTTACGATAGGTGCCCACGATATTGGCGTGGCGGTCCGTGGTGATCTGCGTGTTAAAGTGTCGCCCATGGGGTGTCTTTTCCGCATAGCCCAACGAAATCGCGATGCCGTATTCACGCGCGCGGTCAAACAACGGCTTTGTCGCGGCATTGGGCATTTCTGTTTCGAACCACGTGTCCACCTCGGCCTGATCTTCCATGTACCAACGCGGGAAGAAGGTGGTCAGACAAAGTTCGGGATAAACCACCAGCGTGCAGCCCGCCGCCTTGGCCTGATCCAGCAGAATAAGCATCCGGTCTACGACGCTTTCACGCGTGTCTGCGCGTTGAATTGCGCCCATCTGGGCGGCTCCGATGACAATTTCTCGCATTTTGGTTCCTTCTCAAAGTCAGCGGGGCGCGTTGGCCATTTCGGTCATAAGCGGGTCAAGGGACTGGGCAGTTGCAACGTCCATCCCCATATCCCAAACGCGCTTTGCGGCGTCTTCACGCCAAAGGCGCGTTGTCAGTGACAGGTATTTCCTGCGGATTTCCTCTGGCGGGTAAGGATCAGACCAGTCGCCCCGGTTGGTTTCGGTTTCAGCTTCAAGAACCTCGCCGGTTTTCAGTGTGACGATGATACGAGCCGGGCGCTTGTCGGGCAGCAGCGCTGTCATGCTTGGGTCTTCTGTCACGCTCACACGGCGCGCCAGATCGAGGATGTCAGGGTTGGTGACATTTGGCATGGTGAAGCTATCGACGCCGGTTGAGCCATTCAACAGCGATGTCGCCACCGCAAAGGGGACTGAAAATTTGCCTGCCAAAACATTCACAGGCGCAGGGTCGTCCAGTTCGACGGCAAGGGAATAGGTTTCAACCTGCACGCTTTCGATGTGGTGGTGATCCAGCCCCTTGGCCTGCAAACTGGCCAACGCATCAAGCGCCGCGTGGTTATAGCGACAGCAGGAGTGCATCTTGAAATAGTTGCGGTTGACCTCCCAACGTCCCCCCAGATCTCTGGCAAAGGTGGCATCGTCAAAGCTGTCCGACACAACGTGCCCAAACACCTGAGCCACGCCGTCATGATCCCCGGTATAGCCCGATGCGATCATGTCGCCGGCCAGCACCCCCATCTGTCCCGACACGCCCGCAAAGACGTTTCGCACTGTGCCGCCTTCCAGCATCGTACGGCGCGAAGTCGATAATCCAAGGCTTGCCGACAGGCTGATCGCGTGGCGCATCTGTGCGGCGTCGGCCCCTTTCAGGCGTGCCACGGCAGTTGCCGCGCAGATCGCGCCCCATGTGCCGTGTGGATGCATCGACGGGCGCAATTGCGTGGAAATCCCGACACGCGCTCCGACCTCGTAGCCAATCGCGACAGCGGCCAGCAAGTCCGCGCCGCTGGTCTGGGCTTGCGCAGCCGCCAAAGCAGCGGGCACCGTGTGCATACCGGGGTGGCCTTTGCAAAACTGATTGCCTTCATCCATCTCAAGGGTTGTGCCAGCCGTGCCGTTCAAAAGGGCCGCAGTGCCAGCGGCGCGCGTTTGCGTCGTGCCAATCAATAGGGCCGGGCCGCTGCCGGATTGGCGACGGGCCAGGGCGGCAACATCGGGTTCGGCAGCGCCACCCACGATCGCCCCAATGCAATCGGCCAGGATCAGGGCAGTGCGTGCGCTGACGTCCGGCGGAAGATCCGACGTTGGCGTTTCAGCGGCAAAACGCGCCACGTGCCCTAAACTGTCCATCCCTTGCCCCGCACCCGATTTCCTGATTGCCTGCCAAATTAGGCGTGTATCGAACGCCCCTGCAAGCAGTTTGGAGAGTGTCATGAAGCGGGTACTGGTGATCGTCCCTTTTCCGATGAGCGAAGATAACCGCGATCAGCGCCGGGCTCAGCTGGGATCGGTCGAACTTGGGCCAGACATCGAGTTTGTCTTTGAGTCCGTCCGCGTGGCTCCAAAGAACTATGTCAGCGCGTCCGACATGGCTTTGGCCGAATTCGGCGCGTTGGAGGCGGGGCTGAAGGCCGAAGAGCGCGGCTTTGATGCGGTGTGCATCGACACGATGTCCGACAGCGGCATGGCAGGCTTGCGCTCGGAATTAACCATCCCTGTGATCGGGCCGGGCCGTGCGTCAGTGCTTATGGCGATGATGCTGGGAAACCGGTTCTAGATCATCGCGATGTGGCCGCATTGGCAACATCTCTATCGCAAGACGATCGGCGAACTTGGGGTCGAGAAGCACTGCGCCTCGGTTCGTTGGATCGATGCGACGCCCGACAATCAGGCGCTGATGGCAGGCAAAGAGAGTGACATCTTTCCTGCACTGGAAGCCATTGCGCGCCGTTGCATTGAAGAAGATGGCGCGGATGTGATTCTGTTGGGCTCCACCACGATGCACCAATCACATGCCTATCTTGCCGAGCGCCTTTCGGTCCCTGTCGTCAATCCCGGACCGCTGACCTACAAGCTGGCAGAAACCGTGCTGGGCCTTGGTTTGACCCACAGCCGTGCTGCCTATCCAACAACGCTTGCCCCGCGCCGGGATGTCATTCACGCGATGCTGGACGCAGCTGAGGCGCATGATCAATCATAAGTACGACTTGTCTAAATGACATAATGTTATATCATTTAAGGTATGAACGCTGGCACTTCAAAACCTCAATGACCAAAATCGACCGCGCCTTGTCGAATGTACCCTCGCGGCTGGATGCCGCCTCTGCGGTGCCGCTTTATCAGCAATTGGTCGTGCAATTGGAAAACCGGATTGCCAGCGGTGAGTTTGGGCCGGGTAGCGTGCTGCCGGGCGAATTTGATCTCTCGCGTGGCTATGGCGTCTCGCGCATCACCGCAAAACGGGCGCTGGATGAACTGGCAGATGCCGGTCTGGTCAAACGCGAACGCGGGCGTGGCACGAAGGTTTTGAAACGTCCGAAAGCAGCGGCAATGCGGACCTCAATCGACGGTTGGCTCGACACCATTAGCCTGATGCAATCCACCACGGACGTGCGGCTCTTGCAGTTAGACTACCTCTCGGCGACCCCCGATATCGCAGCGGCGCTTGAGGTGCCTCAGGGCACAGAAGTGCAGCGCTCGGTGCGGGTGCGCACGCTGGAAGGGACGCCGATGTCCTATCTTGTTTGCTTTCTGCCCGGTGCCATTGGTCACGGTTTTGATGAGGATGATTTACGTAAAACAGCCATGCTGAAGCTGCTTGAACGTGCAGGCCATACCGTTGCCTTGGCGCGCCAGACCGTGTCGGCCACCCTCGCCACCCCCGAGACAGCGCAGGCGCTGGACTTGCTGGCAGGCGCACCATTGCTGGAAGTGCGCCGCATTGCGCGCGATGCCGATAACGTGGCGGTGCAGTACATCCGTGCCCTTTATTCCCCCGAGCTTTACCACATTGAAATGGCGATGACGCGCAAGGTCGGGCCTGATGGGCCGCTTTGGTCGGCTGAGGAGGATCCAAGCTGATGCCCCAAACTCTTGCACAAAAGATCATCGCCCGCGCGGCCGGTCGCGATCATGTGACCCCCGGCGAGGTTGTCACCGCCCGGATCGATCTGGCGATGATCCACGATTCTGGAGGCCCGCGCCGCGTGGCCCCGATCTTGGCCGATCTTGGCGTGGGTTTGTGGGACAAGGACAAGGTCTTTCTTGTGTCCGACCATTTCGTGCCGGGCGATACCGAAGAGGGGGCTTCGATCCTTGCTCTGACCCGCGACTGGGCGCGCGAAACGGGTGTGCGGTTTCATGATGGCCTGGGAATTTGCCACGTGGTCTTGCCGGAAAGCGGGCAGTTACAGCCCGGCATGTTCGCGGTTGGAGGAGACAGCCATTCGCCCACAGGCGGTGCCATGGGTGCCTTCATGTTCGGCATCGGCGCAACCGAGATGGCGGGCGTTCTGGCGACCGGTGAAATCTGGGTCAAGGTGCCCGAGACAATCCGCATCGAGTGGACCGGGCGACTGGGCGAGGGGCTGATGGCCAAGGATATCATGCTGGCGCTCTGCGGCAGACTCGGCATGGACGGCGGCAAGTATCAGGCGGTGGAGTACACCGGCGATGCAATCCGCGCGCTGTCGATGCAAGAGCGCATGACGCTTGCCAATATGGCGGCTGAACTGGGCGGGCAAACCGGGCTTATCGCGCCGGATGAGGTCACCGCAGAGTTCTTGCGCGATGTTGGCGGTGACGTGCCAGACCTGAGTGATCTTCATTCCGACGACGGCGCACCTGTTCTCGAACATCACACCTTTGACGCCAACACACTTGCCCCGCAGGTCGCGGCCCCGCACTCTCCTGCCAATGCCATGCCCGCCGATGAGGCCGAAAAGACGACCATCGATGTGGCCTACGTTGGGGCCTGCACTGGGGCGAAATACGAAGACTTGGCTGCCGCTGCCCGCATTTTGCAAGGGCGCAAGCTGGCCAAAGGTGTCGAGCTGTTGGTGGCCCCGTCCTCTAAACGCGATCAGGACCGCGCTGCCAAAGACGGCATCATGGCCGTGTTCGAGGCTGCTGGCGCCAAGGTTTTGCCCAATGCCTGCGGGATATGCGCGGGCTATGGCACGCACCGTCTGGGGGCGGACGTAACCTGTATCTCTTCGACCGCGCGCAATTTCAAGGGTCGGATGGGCGAGGCATCGTCGCAGGTCTGGCTTGGCTCTCCTCTGACCGTGGCAGCCGCCGCCGTCGCCGGACATATCGTGGACCCGAGGGAGATGCTGGCATGAGCGGGCGCGTTTTTCTTCTGGGGGATGACATCGACACCGATCAGCTGGCACCCGGTCAGTACATGCGCGGCGGGATCGAAGCGATTGCCGCGCATTGCCTTGAGGCGACGCGGCCTGATTTTGCGACATCCGTTCAACCTGGAGACATCGCCGTGGCGGGGCGGAACTTTGGCGCGGGGTCGTCGCGCGAACAAGCTGCCGAGGCATTGCGTCACCTTCAAGTGGCAGGCGTCGTGGCGCTTTCCTTCGCGGGCATTTTTTATCGAAACGCTGTCAATCTGGGGTTGCCGGTTCTGATCGCACCGTCACTTGAGGGCGTCTCAGATGGTGACCGGGCGACGCTGGATGCTGAAGCCGGGGTCCTCTGTCTAACGGAAAAAAACACCGACATCACGCTTGAACCGATGCCCGAAAACCTGCGCGCCATTATCGACAGCGGCGGCTTGGTGCCACATCTGAAAAAGCGTTTTGCCGCACACCGCAAAGGACAGGTGACATGACACTGAAAGCCCTTCTGAAAGGGCCAGATATCCTGCTTGCACCAGGTATCTTTGATGCACTGACAGGTTTGATTGCCGAGCAATCAGGGGCAAGGGCACTTTACCTCTCCGGGGCCGGAATCGCCTATACGCGATTTGGCCGGCCCGACATCGGACTCGTGTCGATGTCGGAGGTCGCCGACACGATTGCCCTGATCCGGGACCGCGTCTGCCTGCCGCTGATCGTGGACGCAGACAACGGCTTTGGGAACGCGCTGAACGTCCAGCGCACCGTACGGGTGTTCGAGCGGGCTGGGGCAAATGCGTTGCAGCTGGAAGACCAGACCATGCCCAAGCGCTGTGGACATCTGGATGGCAAAATGCTGATTTCAACGACTGAAATGGCTGGAAAAGTCCGGGCAGCAGCGGATGCAAGGGCCAGCGGCGACACGCTGATTATTGCGCGCACCGATGCGATCGCGGTGGAAGGTTTTGACGCGGCTCTTGAGCGGGCGGAACTGTACGTTGAGGCAGGCGCGGATGTTTTGTTCATCGAAGCCCCTCAGGATCGCGCGCAACTGGAAGCGATCGCTAAGACCTTCAAAGGCCGCATTCCTTTGATGGCAAACATGGTTGAAGGTGGCAAAACCCCGATCCATGGTACCGACGATTTGCAAGCCCTTGGGTTTTCGCTTGTTATCTTCCCGGGCGGCGTGGTGCGCGCTCTGGCGAAAACAGCGGGCGATTATTACCGCGGGCTGATTACCACAGGATCGAACGACGGTTTCAAAGATCGGATGTACGACTTTGCAGGCCTCAACGACGTGATTGGAACGGAAGACATGCTGAAGCAGGGGAAAACCTATGGAGATTGATCCGGTCACGCTTGCGATCCTGAAAGGGCGTTTCGAGCAGATTGCCGACGAGATGGATGCAACGCTGTTCCGCTCGGCGTTTAACCCGATCATTGCCGAAGCACATGACGCCAGCCATGGGCTCTATGATGCTGAATCCGGCGACACGCTGGTGCAGGGCAAGTCCGGTCTGCCGATTTTCGTCGGGGTTATGGCTTTTGCAGTGAAAGCGGTTATCAAAAAGGCAGCGGCACAGGGCGATGTGAACGAAGGCGACGTCTGGATCTTTAACGACCCTTACGATGGCGGTACGCATTTGTCCGACTTTCGTCTGGTAAAACCTGTGTTCCGCGATGGCGAGGTGTTTTGCTTCCTTGCCTCGGTCGGTCACTGGCACGACGTGGGGGGCAACGTACCCGGCAACTACAACCCGGCGGCGACCGAGTGTTTTCAGGAAGGCATGCTGATCCCGCCCGTCAAGCTATATGACAAGGGCGAGTTCCGCCAGGACGTCGTTGATATCCTCTCGGCCAACTCCCGCCAGCCGATGTCTCTTTATGGTGATCTGAACGGCCAGATCAACGCGATGGATCTTGGCGAAAAGCGGCTGAATGCGCTGCTTGACGAATACGGCGTGCCTACGGCGCGGGACGCACTTGCGGCGCTGAAAGACCGCGCCGCCACGATGATGCGTGCGCAAATCTCGAACCTTCCGTCCGGCACGATTTCGGCAGAAGACTGGCTTGATAACGACGGCATTGACGATGTGCCACTGAAGATCGCGCTGGATATGACCATTGATGGCGACAGGATGGTGCTTGATTTCACGCGCTCGTCGCGTGCCTGTCAGGGGCCGGTGAATATCTCGCGCTCGACCACCATTGCGGCGTGCTATGTGGCGCTGAAACACATCTTTGGCGATGTGCCAGCCAACGCCGGTGTGCTTGAACCCGTCGAGTTTCGCATTGACGACGACTCGCTTTTGTCGGTGACGGCGCCCAAGCCCGTTGGCGGCTATACCGAGACGATCCTACGACTGATCGACGTGGTGTTTCAGGCGATGTCGCAGGTCGCTCCAAAGTCGGCAATGGCCTGCGCCTATGGCACGATCAACGCGCTCTCGCTGGCGGGGCACCGAGAGAACGGCGCACGCTGGGTGATGTTCTCGTTTTTCGGCGGGGGGCACGGAGCGCACGGGGCAGGCGATGGTCTGAACCACGGCAACGCCCCGATTTCCACGGCGACGATCCCGCCCTTGGAAATCCTCGAATCCGCGTACCCTGTCCGGTTCACCAAATGGGCGCTACGCCCGGACTCCGGCGGCCCCGGTCAGTATCGCGGGGGTTTGGGAGCGATCTATGAGATTTCGCTGTTGGAAAAGGACGCAGATGTCTTCCTGTTTGGTGAGCGGGGCAAAGTACCACCGCGCGGTGTCGTGGGGGGCATGGATGCGGCGACCAATCGGTTTTACTATGAGCAATCCGACGGCGAGCATTCACCGCCGATGAAATCAAAAATGGTCGGCATCCATATTGAACGCGGCCAGCATGTGCGTCTGGAAACACCCGGCGGTGGTGGGTATGGCGACGCATTCAAGCGCGATCCCGAAAAGGTTCTGAAGGATGTGGTGCAGGGCTATGTCTCGGCTGAAACCGTGCGCGAGACATATGGGGTCGTGCTGACAGATGGTGTAGTCGACCAAGCGGCCACCAAAGCCTTAAGAGAAGAGCGCAGCGCATGAACGGTACATTTGTCATTGGCGTCGATGTGGGCGGCACGTTTACGGATGTCTTTGTTTTCAACGAGGCAACGGGTCAGGTCGAAACAACCAAAGTGCCCTCAACGCGCGGCGATCAGTCGAGGGGATTCATTGAGGGGATTGGTCAAAAAGTGTCTGATTTCAGTGATATCCGCACCGTTGTTCATGGAACGACGGTCGGCACAAACGCGCTTTTGGAGCGCAAGGGTGCCCGCACCGGGATCATCACCACCAAAGGGTTTCAGGACGTTCTGGAAATGCGCCGCCGCGACCGACCGACAACATGGGGTCTGCGCGGTGCGTTTGAGCCGGTTGTAGCGCGCCCCGACAGGCTTGAGGTGGCCGAGCGGGTGTTGGCGGATGGAACAGTTTTGCAACCCGTCGATCCTGAGGCGGTCAAAAAGCAGGCGCGCGCGCTGGCGGAGGCCGGGTGCGAAGCGGCCTGCGTGTTCTTTATCAATGGATATGCCAACGCGGAAAACGAGCGGATTGCCGTGGAGGCGGTGCGCAGCGTCTGGCCCACGGCCTATGTCACGGCTGCCACGGAAATTTTGCCAGAAATCCGGGAGTTTGAGCGGCTCTCGACAGCAACTTTGAACGCTTACCTCCAACCGGTCGTGTCCTCTTATCTTGATCGGTTGGAACAGGGCTTGGATGCCCAGGGGTTCGACGGCGAACTTCTGATCGTGCAATCAAACGGCGGCGTTATGGGCGTGGGCACGGCCAAGGATTTCCCGGTACGTACAGCCCTTTCAGGCCCGGCAGCGGGCGTGATCGCAGCGCAGGCTATCGCCTCGGCGGCAGGCTTTGAGAACATCGTGACCTGCGATATGGGTGGCACCTCTTTTGACGTCTCACTCGTGGCCGAAGGGAGCGCCGCACTCGCGCCGCAAACCTCGATCGATTTTGGCATGGTCGTGCGCACACCCATGATCGAGATCACCACCATCGGTGCGGGCGGCGGCTCTATCGCCAGCGTTGATGCCAGTGGCTTGCTGACCGTTGGCCCTGAATCCGCCGGGTCGGATCCCGGGCCCGTTTGCTATGGGCTGGGGAACACCCGCCCGACGGTGACGGATGCCAACCTGATCCTGGGGCGCATCAATCCGGATCGTCCCATCGGCGGCAAGCTTGATCGTTTGGATGTAGAGGCCGCAAGGGAGGCGATCCGGACAAATGTTTCGGACCCACTAGGTTTGTCTGTCGAAGAAGCGGCAGAAGCGATTTTGCGGCTTGCCAACGCGAAAATGGCTGGAGCGATCCGACTGGTTTCAATCGAGAAAGGCCACGATCCACTGAAATTCGCAGCCATGCCCTTTGGCGGCGGCGGCGCATTGCACACCGGAGCCTTGATCAAAGAGGTTGGACTGGGCTCGGCCCTTGTGCCGCGCTTTCCGGGTGTGACCTCGGCGCTTGGATGCGTTGTGGCTGACATGCGCCATGATCGGGTGCAGACCGTCAACCGCTTGTTGTCTGATGTCGATGCGGCGGCATTGGGCGAAGAGTTGCGCGCAGTTGCTGACAAGACCGAGGCAGTCGTTACCTCTTCCGGCACCACCTTTGCGCAGATCGATCGGGTCTATGAATTCGACATGCTTTATCTGGGACAAACCCATACCGTTGCCGTGGCCGTCGATCCGACAGCGGGGCTGACAACGCAAGCGATACAAGTCGCGTTTGATATCGCTTACGAGGCCGCTTACGGACGTTTGCTCGATGACATCCCAGTGCGCGTGATGAACTATCGTGTCACCGTGATCGGGCGTCGTCCGGTGTTTGACATGGCCGTCTTTGCACCTGACCGTGGCAAGCCGGCAGCAGAGTGCCAGACCGGGACACGCCGGGTCTGGGCCGAAGGCGCGTTCCACGACGCGGGGCTTTATGACCGGCTGTCGCTTGCCTTGGGCGAGGTCATCACCGGCCCTGCGATTCTCGAACAACCCGACACCACGATCTTTGTAGACCCCGGTCTGGCGGCAACAGTCGACGGCTTCGGAAACCTTGTCATTCGCCCAAAGGAGTGAGCATGGACTTTGACATCATCCCCGCCAGCACAGGCCTTTTGATCGTCGATCTGCAAAATGACTTCCTGCATCCTGACGGCGCCTATGCGCGCGGCGGCCAGACATCGGACGCCATCGCAGCACTTCCGGCCAAGGTGTTGCCGGTTGCAAACGCATTGCGCAAAAAGGGCGGCTGGATCGTCTCGACGCAGTTCACTTTGGTGCCCGGCAAAGGGGGTGAGCCCTTCATCGCGCCGCATCTGAAATCGATCCGTCCCTTCCTTGGCAAAGGCGATTTCGCGCCCGGTGATTGGGGGCATTCTTTGGTCGATGAGTTGCAACCTGCTGATTTGACTGTCGAAAAAGTGGCTTATTCCGCGTTCTATCAGACCCGCATGGAGTTCAGTTTGCGTAAAGCCGGGATCGACACGCTGTTCGTCTGCGGGATTGTCACCAATGGCGGCGTTGCCTCGACCGTGCGCGCGGCACACGTGCGCGATTTCAAGACCGTGGTGCTTTCGGACGGGTGCGCCGCATTCTCACAAACAACGCATGACAGCGCGATTGCCGATTTGTCCACCGTGGGCAAGGTCGTCACCTGTGCTGAGGCGCAAAGCTTGATTGAGGCTGCGTGATGCCGCAGATCAGCCATGAGGCGCCAACTCCCGATTTCTCAACCGATGTCGTGATCATCGGGGCAGGGGCGTCGGGTCTGACTGCTGCTTTGGCTGCGGCTGAAAAGGGTGCGGAAGTTGTGGTGTTGGAACGCGATGCGTCGCCGTCCGGCTCTACGTCGATGTCGTCCGGGTTTGTGCCTGCGCCGGGCACACGGTTTCAGGTGGCGGTTGGCGTGACTGATGACACGCCCGATCTGTTCTGTGCCGACGTGATGGCAAAGTCTTATGGCAAGTCTGACGAACGCCTCGCCCGCCTTGCCGCCGAAACCATCGGCCCTGCGATGGAGTGGTTGGCTGATGTCGGCAACACCGAATGGCAGGTCTTGGACGACTTCCTGTACCCCGGCCATTCGCGCCACCGGATGCACGCGGTCCCCGAAAAGACCGGAGCGGGGCTGGAAGCAAGGCTTCTGGCAGCAGCGACCGAGGCCGGGATCACCATCGTTACCGAAGCTCTGGCCGAGACGCTCTTTGTCGGTGAAGAAGAGTCAATCATTGCAGTGGCCGTGACACGCCCGGGTGGTTCAACTGAAGTCATCGGCTGCAAGGCCTTGATCCTTGCTTGCAATGGCTATGGCGGAAACGCCGAGATGGTTGCCAAGCACATCCCTCAGATTGCCGAGGGTGAATATTATGGCCACGCAGGCAACACCGGACACGCGGTGGCATGGGGGCAGGCGCTTGGCGCTGAGCTTAAACACCTGTCGGGCTATCAGGGGCATGGATCGTTGGCACATCCGCATGGCATTTTGATTTCATGGGCTTTGATGATGCAGGGCGCTGTGCAGGTGAACCTCGATGGTATGCGGTTCTCAAACGAGATGGGCGGGTATTCCGAGCAAGCCGTCAAGGTGCTGGCTCAACCCGATGGCATCGCATGGAATATCTACGATCAGGCACGCCACGACTTTGCTGCTGCCGGGTTTCCCGATTATCGCGAGGCGGTGGATGCAGGTGCAATCCGCTCTGGCCATTCTGCCGCAGAACTGGCCGCAGCCACAGGTTTGCCAGAAGCCGCTCTGACGGAAACAATCGAGGAGGTGCAAAGACATGCAATGGGCAAAGACAAGGATGAATTCGGGCGGGATTTCTCGGGCGTAAAGGCTCTTGCCGGACCTTACTTTGCCGTCAGGGTCACCGGTGCGCTCTTCCACACCCAAGGCGGACTGATGATCGCAGACGATGCGCGCGTTCTGCGCAAGGATGGTGGTTCTTTCCCGAACCTCTTCGCTTCTGGTGGTGCAGCCTGCGGCGTTTCCGGGCCAGCGGTAGAGGGATATTTATCTGGAAATGGATTACTGACGGCGATCGCCTTTGGCTATCTTGCCGGCCGCTATGCCGGGCAATCTGTTGCGCAAGAATAATATCTCTTTAGCCCATGTAGTCCTTTTCGGTTACTCCGAGCGGCAGTGCGAAATTTGAACAGGACAATTCTGATACAACACCGGTTAGCCAGCTTGTGATTTGCAGAACGAATAACATCCGGGCCATTACTAAGGCCTGATTTGGTCAGAGAACGTCAGTGTTCATTTGGTTTGGCAGCAGCTATTGTTGCCCCTAACACAGGCTTGCAAATCACAAGTATTGAGAGGTGTACTTTCAACGGAGGCATCAAGGTTGAGTACGGAACTCAGTAATTCCGGCTTTTCGGATTGGAAGCCAGATCAACTGTCAGACCTCACTGGCAGAACGTACGTCATTACCGGAGCCAATTCCGGTCTGGGCTTTGAGGCCTCTAAGATGCTGGCGGCCAAGGGCGCTAACATCGCCATGTTGTGTCGCTCGGCTGAACGTAGCGAAAGCGCACGAAACACACTTGCTCAAAGCGGTACGGGCAGCGTTGACGTCGTCGAGATGGATTTGAGCGATCTGACTTCGGTCCGAAACGCTGCTGTCACCCTTAGGAGCCGTGTTAGCAAGATTGACGGATTGGTGAACAATGCGGGGATCATGAACACGCCTGAAGGCAAAACCAAAGACGGGTTCGAATTGCAGTTTGGGACCAACCACCTTGGGCCGTTTCTTTGGACCGGGCTATTGATTGATCTTGTGGAAGCCGCTGCGGGCCGCGTTGTCGTGGTCACCAGCGCTTATCACAAGAAAGGCCAGATCAATATCGACAACCTCATGCTCACGGGCGAATACTCTCCGGCAGCAGCTTACGAGCAAAGCAAACTGGCCAATCTGATGTTTGCGATTGAACTTGATCGACGGTTGAAAACTGCAGGAAGCGTTGCAAGCTGTATCGCGTGCCATCCAGGATTTGCCTCGACAAGTTTGCAGGATGCGAGCACCGGGTTGAGTGGGTTCTTAATCAAACACATTCTCAACCGGTTCATCGCCCAACCAGCACAGGCAGGTGCCGTGCCGATGGTACTTGCGGCGGCGGGGACAGAAGCGCAGCCGGGAGGGTTCTATGGACCTCAAAAGGGCGGTGAAATGCGTGGGCCCGTTAGCGACGCATCAGCTGGCGAACAGGCGCTCGACGAGGACATGCAAGCGCGATTGTGGGCGGAAAGCGAGCGTCTGGTCGGGTTCGAGTGGAAACCGCTGTGAGTTTAGTCCTCTTTAGCGCATAGGTTTTTTGCGGCTCCAAAACAAAACTGAAGCAGACTTTCGCGGCGAAGCGGCAATCTGCATTCTGGGCTCGAAGCGGTCATCCGACAGCCTCGGTCGGGTTCTGACAGGGCACAATCGCCAACGATGTCCGGTAAGCGGGACAAAGCGGACCTTTGCAGCGTTGGTACGAATGTCCGGTTCTGGTATTTTGGCGTGGCTCCAATGTCCTTGGTAAATTTATCGGCATCCAATTATTCTCGCCGTGCCGAACGAAGGGGCGGGATTTCAAGTTCGCGCCAAATTGCGCGCTTCATGGCGGGCCGTGCCAGCATCTGGTCAAAAAGTGCAGTGTCATGGCGTCTAGTTCGAATTCTTTTTCCAACGTGGTGCCAACCAACTTCAACCATTGCGCTTGCGCCTGATAGGCGGGCTGCTCGCGCCCTTCTTTGCATTCCTGCGGGATATTTCCGACGTTCTGAAGGTGGTGCACCATTTCATGGACCAGAACCGAGACATCTGCAGGCGAAGTGGCGGACCAGTTGCTAGGCAGGTAGATCGTGCGGCTTTTGTCGTCGTAAAAGGCGACGACACTATGCCCGTGCTCGACGGTATTGCGAAACTTCGCAGCGTCCTCGTTGTCCAGGGCTGACACGCGTAATTCGATCATTTCGTTCTGACCGATCAACTTCACGTCTGGGTGCTCGTAGATGGCGGGCAGGCCGAAGTTCATGGTGAGCCAGGTAACAACAACGGTTAAGAACGTATCCATCGGGGCTTCCTTGTGATGCGTAGTCATCCGTGACCACGCAATCAGCCTGTTGGGTGTGGCAAAATCGCTCAATCAGCCAGTGGGCGCGCAACCAAAGTCGCGCCATGCGGGCATGACCTTTGCAACTGGCTGTTTTTATGCACTAATTTTTTGAAAACTCAGATCTCTCAGCATGGTGCAAAGGTCCTGAGACTGGCGTATGATCCAAGGTCAAAAGACGGAGAAAACCTTTTGCTGGCCCTGATTGTCGATGACCATGTCCTGATCAGAGACGCGCTGCGCGGCGTTCTTGGCGCCTTCGATGACGTGAGCGAAATCATCGAAGCTGCGACGGCGGCGGACGCGGAACGCGCGTTGGACGGGACGCCGGGAATTGGCTTGGTCTTGCTTGATCTCTCGCTACCGGATCGCGACGGATTGTCGTTGCTGAAATCGATCCGCAGCGGGCATCCTGGGACGTCGGTTGTCATGCTGTCGGCCAGTGAAGACCGGGCCAAGATGAATGCGGCCTTGGAAGGTGGAGCTGCCGGGTTCATCCCCAAATCAGCAACGCGAGAGGTCATGCAGGGCGCCTTGAAGTTGATCTTTTCCGGCGGAATTTACGTGCCGCCGGAAATCCTCACCCGACCCGTGACGCCACCTGCGGCGCAGCCATCTCCGTCTGCCTTGCGCGCGACTGCCAAACTTGGAATGACCGAGCGCCAGGTCGATGTTTTGCAGTTGATGATGCAGGGGATGAGCAACAAGGCGATTTGCCGCGTACTCGATATAGCAGAGCCAACGGTCAAGAACCACGTCACCGCCATTCTGCGCGCTCTTGGAGCAACGAACCGGACTGAGGCGGTTGTTGCGGCGTCTTCGCTTGGCCTGTCTGTTGATGACAGCAGCTAGGCGTCTTTAAGAAGCTGCGACGACAGGGCCCTGAGCGCTATAGGCGTGACAGGTTTTTGCAAGATCGGAAAGCCGCTGTCTGCCGCGTCACGCAGTCGCTCGGCCCCGGTTTCGGCGGTGACGAGGAAAGCTGGCACCTTTTGACCAGCGATCCGGTGTACCTCGGCGATGGCATCCAGCCCTGTTTGGCCGCCATCCAAGCGATAGTCGGTCACGACAAGGTCGGGCACGCCTCCGATTGTGACTGCTTCGACGGTATCGTACACGCCCTCGGCCAAGGTCACATCGCAGCCCCAAGACCGAAAAGTGCCCGCCATGCTGTCGCGGACAAGTGCGTCGTTTTCAACCACAAGTACGCGCCGACCTTCGAGCGGCTCGAATGACGTGGACGGCTCGGGTCCGGGGTCTCTGGTATCGGCAACGGACAAACTCAATGAAAACCGCGTTCCGTGGGCGGGGGTCGAGACAAGCTCGAGCTTGTGGTCCAGCAGCTGCGCCAGACGGTCAACGATTGAAAGCCCAAGGCCAAGGCTTTCTGACCTGTTTTGTGCTGCAGGTGCAAAGCTGACGAATTCTTTGAATATCTCCTCCTGCATCTCGGACGGAATACCTGGACCGGTATCGCAGACATCGATCCTGGCGCTATCACCGCGAAGACGGCACCCCACAAGGACGCCACCTTCGCTGGTCGCGCTGATCGCGTTCGACACAAGGTTCAAAAGGATGCGTTCCAACAAGATTAGGTCGCTTCGCACCCAGTAACCTGAGGGAACAACGCGCAGTTGCAGGTCCTTATTGGCAGCCGCCGTCGCGAAAGTTGCTTCAATTCGATCCAGAACGGTGGAGATCGGGAAGGATGAGACGTTGGTTTCAAGGACGCCAGCTTCCAGCTTCGACATGTCAAGAAGGGCGTCGAACAATTCGTTGGTCGATGCGGCGGCCTCGGAGATTTTTTCTTCCAAACGGCGGCGTTCGTCGGGGGCAGGGCCGTCGCGCAGCTGCCCGATGAAAAGGTTGAGCGCGTGAAGCGGTTGGCGAAGATCGTGGCTGGCGGTGGCAAGAAAGCGGGTCTTGAACTGGTTGGCGGTTTCCAACTCGGCGGTGCGCTCGGCAACTTCCATTTCCAGACGCTCGGCGGCTTCGGCGCGCTCTTCTAGCAAGCGGTTCCGCTCTTCAGCCGTGACCCGAAAGGTTTCGACCGTGCGGGTCATTTCATCAACTTCGTCGCCCCCCTTGGCAACGGGCAAAACCGTGCGCAGATCGCCGCCTGCGATTGACAGCATCGCCTTGCTCAGGTCGGTCAGCCGCATAACGAAGTTACGGTCGACCACCAGCCAGGTGAAAATCAAGAGCATCAGGACGCTAAGGCCTCCAATGGCAATTCCCGCAATGACAGGGCGGTTATGAATCTCTCGCTCACGGTCTACTGCGGCCTGCAATTGCACGCGCAAATCGCGGGAAAGATCGGTAAGTGCCGAGGCGACATTGACGAGGGACGCGTCGAGAAAGATCGCGCGCTCAAGCAGCGTGTCCATATCCACCGTATCGACCGACAGGGCCGCTTCCGTCCGCGCCAATTCTGCGGGCAGGCCGCTAAACACCCGCTCAAGCGCAATCTGGCTATCCTGCGCGGTTTCACGCGTCGCCGCTGCGGTGATCGACCGGATGCGTTGCTCCAGATTGTCAAAAATTTCGCGAAAAGCCCCGAGTCCTTCGTCGCCCGTGGCTCTGTCTGCAACGAAACTTTGCGGCAACCGCTTTGCCTCGGCACGAAGTTCGGACACCAGATCGTTCGCCGTGAAGGCGTCTTCGATCGTTTTGTGTGTCTCGGCGATGAACGTCACGGCCTCTTGCAGCTCGCGGACGAAATACGTGACCAGAGCGATCTGCAGTACCAGCAATCCGACTGGCACCGTGATGGCGAGCAAAAGCTTGCTGCGGATCCTCATGACGGCGCATGTCTACGGGCCGGATTAGATTTTGCCCGCATCGCGCCACTTCTGAAATATCGGGGTAATCTCGGCCTGAGCAAGGTCCATCGCCTCTTTCGGAGTTGCTGAACCACTGGCCACCCGAGCAAACATGGCGGAGATGATACGCTGGTTCAGCACATCATCCGTTGCGGCATTAGAATGTCCCGGGTGACCAAGGTTGGTCAGTCCATCGGCCAAGTTGAGCAGAATGTTATAGCGACCCGGTCTGTCTTTCGATGCCCCGATCAGATGGGCCATATCAGGTACGGTTCCGGGGTAACTTGGCATGTTTTGAAACCCGCTGTGGATCAGCCCTTCGCTGAACGCCGCCATGTAATCCAGCAGGAATTTTTGCGCGCCCGTAATATTCCGTGCGAACTTCCAGATGACGTAAGTGTTTGTTGCATAGGCCGGACCGCCGCGGCCAAACGGGCCTGCGGGCAACGACGCAAGTGCTAAGTCGGGCTCGATGGGAAGCCCCTTCGCCTCCGCCGCCCGAATGATCGACATCGTGTCTATGGTAAGACTGACATCTCCGGAAAGGATGGCCAGATTGTTGGACGGAGATGTCCAGTTCAAAACATCGGGCGACATGGTCTCTTCGAACAGGGCTTTGGCGAAATTCAACGCCTCCAATGTGTTCTGCGACGCCAACGCCAAATGGCCATCCTCAGTCTGCACAGACGCGCCGAATGCAGCCATCAGCGCGCGCAGGCTATGTTCAGCATTGTGTTCCGGGGCAAAACTGATCCCGACCGGTGAATTGTGCAGCAGCTTTGCCGCACGCCCCGCTTTTCGGATGTCTTCCCATGTCGAGGGTGACGTCCCGACTGCGTCCCAGACGTCCCTGCGATAGGTCAGCAGCGTCGGCGCAAAGCTTTCGATAAAGCCGTGATGCACACCGGTGCGGGGATTGACGTTGCTTCGGCCCACAAAAGCATGGGCCTTGCCAAAACGAAGTTCGCATTCCTCGTGGATTTCACGGTGATTGATTGTGTGGTCTTCAAACGAAGGCTTGGGCGACAGGAAAAGAACCAGATCATGGCCCTCGCCAGCTGCTATTTCCGCCGCTGCACGGTGCCCGATTTCTCCCAAGCCAACGTTAGTGACGATGACATGCGTGTCGTTTTTCGCGCCCCAGGTTTTGACAAAAACGTCATTAAACCAAACCTCATAAGCCGGTACAAAATTCTTCCAGCGCATAAGACGAAGCGTTTTTGACCGCGTAGTCTGGCTTTGAGCGATCGTCGGAGCGAGAACTTGGCAAGCACCAAAAGCACCGGCCCCGGCAAGTAAATGTCGCCTTCTTATTGTGCTAGAGCCACCCAAATTTGCTCCTTAAATTAGTCGTTGTCGTTATTCCGTAATTTGAGGTTTTTACACCCAAAGAGATGAACCGAGCTTAATCCAAGGCCGGCCAAACTGTCTACAATGTGCCTATTTGCCTCCGAACCTTGCCTTTAACGCCATTATTCGGCGCGTGTTTGCACCAAAACTGCCACCGGTGCAGGCCGCAGCATTGGTCGCTATCGGTTTCACGCCCCCACGATTGTTTTCAGCCGCGATCCTTTGACGCCGTAGAACTAAGTGTCACCACACCACCCTTGCCGACGCTCACAGGTCGGTTCTGCGAATATTTGCTGCGTGAGCGAAGGGCGAAAAAGGAATGACAGCTGTGTCTCGCGATCCAGTCGTCCAGCTGGGCTCAAATGCTACATGATGTACGACCGTCCTGTTTGGATGGCTCCTGCATAGCAAGACTTTTTTGAGCTGATATGAGCGTCTGTCAGATGCAGTCGTGTGTTCCCGCTGCCCGGCAGGCGATGCTTACATCGCCGAGAGGGGCCTGT
>JABDJX010000157.1 GCA_013003245.1 Silicimonas sp.
CCTCGAATGCGCCCGAAAGGCCAGAGCCTACCGGTTTGAATTGCCCTGTGATCGGGGCGAGCGCGATACCGTCCGAGACGATCAGCCGGTCGAGCGCCAGATCTACCGTGCTGCCCCCGCCGCCTGATCCACCACCAAGGCCGTCAAAACGGCGTAAGTCAAATGTGCCTCCCGTCAGCGCAATTCGGGGCGCACCACCACCTTGTGGGATAAGTGTCACAGGTGCATCCAGCCAATCGGCCACCTGCACACGCGCGAACGTCGCACGCTCAAAAGCACCTGCCTCGCTAAAATCCAATGCGCCCTGAAGCGACAATCCCGGGGCCTCAAGCGTGATTGCTTCAACATCCGGAACCGCGCCAAGCGTGGCCTTCAGCGACAAAGCCCCAGTACCTGAGGCGGGCAAGGACCAGCCGATGGCTGGCACCGAGACACTGACGCCCGCAAGGTCTGAGGTAAGTTCAAGTTCCGGAGGCGCATTCACAGGCAAGGCCAGATCAAAGGTGCCCCTGCCGTTGCCGCCGATCAGACCTGACGGCAGCGGGATATCAAAGGCATCAAGCGCGTTCTGGTTCAGCGCAACTGTGCCGGTGATCCGCGCTCCGTTCGCTGCGGCTTCCCCCAGGGGCTGCCGCCAGTCAACCGTGAGCGGCACACCGTCGAGGGCCGCCGTCCCGGACATAGACAGAGCCGTTGGAGACCCCTCCAACGTCAGCAAAGGCGACGTCAGGTTGCGGCCCTCAGCCACTTTGTCTGAGCTGACATCTGTGAGCGTTGCGGCCACGTCATAGGTCACCTCGTCGCGCCGGATCCCGTTTTTGAGCGGGATCGTAACCCTGGCCTGCACGTCTGTCATTGCCTGACCAATGTCGATTGACCGGCGGGCGCGCTCCATGATCCGAAGTGGTGGGTTGTTCAGCACCGAAAGCGTCCCGGCCAACGCACCCTTGGTGGCAAGGTCGATGATGCCGGTGGCTGGTTTGGGGCGAATATTTTCGATGGTGAACTTCGAGCCTGCGGCATCTATGATATCGCCAGTGCCTGCGCGCACCTGCCCCGCGTCCAGCGCCAGCGAAAAGCGATAGTTTGTCAGTTCGGCCCGGCCCGCCGCCTTTGTCAGCATCGGCATCTCGCGCAGAAATTTAACCTGCCCGTCCACAAAATCAAAGCTAAGCCCGATGCTGGGCTTTTCACCTGAATGAAAGCGCACCGAGGCAGAGGTGTCGCGCAACGTGCCAGCGCGCAGATTTCCGCTCAACCAGCCGCGCGTGATGGGCGAGACGCGTTCGGGCCAAAACGTCATCACCCTTTCTGACGATATCTCTGGCGTGTTGGCATCGACCGCCACATGCCAGCCCTCGTCACGTGCCTCGATGAGGGCCGAGGCGGTGATCGGCGTACCCTCGTTGTCAATCGCAATCTGCGGAATTTCCATGGTGAAAGGGTCAAGCCTGAGGCGCAGGTCAGCGCTGAGACCCGCCAGTTCCACCGGCCCCTCAAAAACAGTACCCCCTGCATAGGCTGCGTTTTCGATTCGGAATTGTCCCAGGTAGGCACGTGGCCACGGACCCTCAAGCTCGCTGAGATAAGTGTGTCCCGAGGCCAGCATCTGCCCGTCTTCAGAGGCAAAGCTGACTTGCGAAAAATCGATACGTTGGCGTTCTGAGTCAAAGGTGAAATAGGCTTTCGCCGATTGGAACGCAACCGGGGGCACACCCTCTGCCGGGCTAAGCGCACCGCCGTCGATATCAAGCGTTCCGGCAAGCGCATTCACCTTGCCCTGGGAATCGATCTGCGTGCGCACGGAGCCAGAGATCGGCGCGTCAAGCACGCTGAGCCACGACAGTACAGGGGCCTGCAAGGCGATGTCAGCAGCGGGCATATCAGAGACGCGAAATCCCATGTCCACGTTGCGGGTCGTGCGGTTCAGGGCAAGCGACAGTTGCACGCCCGCCACCTGATCGGTGCCGTTGAACACATCCGAGGTAATCGAAACGGTCAGACCGCTTTCAGTGCGGCGAAAAACGGCTCTTGCATTGGTGGCCTGCCAGATGCGCCCGCTGCGCGCGTCTTCAAGGCTAAGAACAATGCCGCCGGCCTCGACAGTTGAAAGGGCCGCAAGTGCGGGTGAGGCAAATAGGCGGTCGACGCGCTCGAGCACCTCTGCAATCGACTGGTTCTGCGCCTGCTCTGCCCCTGTCTGAAAGGCAAAGCTGCCATCGGCGGTACGGCGAATGGTGATCTGAGCCCCGGCCAGCACCAACTCCGAGGCAGTGATCTGGCCGCGGAACAGTCTGCTCGGTGAGAGCTTGGCGCCCACCCGGTTCAACTCGGCGGCCGCCATGCCCGCATGCTCGCCGAGTCGGATGTTGGACAGGTAGATTTCGGGCACCCCATCACGGCCAATGCCAAGAGCCATCGCGCCCAAAGTTATGCCTGGACCTGTCATCTGCGCATTTGCGCGCTCTTCGATCTGGGCGCGCAGGAATTCCGGGATCGGCAGGACTCGGCCAGAAAGCGCGAGGATTAGAAAGGTAAAGATCAGCCCCGCCATGGTTAGCGAAACAACAATGCGCAAACCCGTGCCCTTTGAGTGACGGCGCTGGTGCCGCCGCTTCACCTTTGGTTGGGGATTTGGGTCTTGTGACATGCGTTGCTCGGCGCCTTTGGCTTTGAGGGACTTTATTCCTATCTGGCGTGCACTAAAACCCTTTAAGATAAACCACGAGAGGAGCCAACAAATGAGCCTGCAAGGACAACCCGCCCCGGATTTCAGCCTGCACCGCGATGGCGGCGGCACGGTCAGTCTGACCGAGCTGAAAGGCAAGCCGTTGGTTTTGTATTTTTATCCCAAGGATGACACGTCAGGGTGCACCAAGGAGGCTTTGGGGTTTACCGAGGCCAAGGCCGACTTTGAAGCCGCTGGTGCGGTGGTTGTGGGTGTATCGAAGGATAGTGTGGCCAAGCACGACAAGTTTATCGCCAAGCACGATCTGGATGTGATCCTTGCCTCGGACGAAGACGGTGCGGTCTGCGAGGCCTATGGCGTTTGGGTCGAAAAGCAGATGTACGGCAAAAAATACATGGGCATTGAGCGGGCAACGTTTTTGATTGGCGCGGATGGGGTGATCGCACAGGAATGGCGCAAGGTGCGCGTGCCGGGGCATGTTGAGGCTGTTTTGGAGGCGGTGCAGGGTCTTTGATTTCGCCGCAGCAAGCTGCGTCGATCAACTGGGGGTTCTACCCCCAGACCCCCGCCATTTTTTTGGACGAATGAAATTGATACCGCCCATTTTGATTGCATCCCGTGGTGTTTTCGCTAGAAGCGCGTGAGTTTTCAAAAAGAACCGCCACGACAGCGAGGGACCCTATGCGCGTTTACTATGATCGCGATTGCGACATCAATCTTATCAAAGACAAGAAAGTGGCCATTCTCGGCTATGGCAGCCAAGGGCACGCACACGCGCTGAACCTGAGGGATTCAGGTGCAAAGAACCTATGCGTTGCGTTGCGCGAGGGCAGTCCCTCGGCCAAGAAAGCCGAAGGGGAAGGACTTACGGTGATGGGAATTGCCGAGGCGGCGGCCTGGTGTGATCTGATGATGTTCACCATGCCCGACGAGCTTCAGGCCGAGACCTATAAGAAATATGTTCACGACAACCTGAAAGAGGGCGCTGCGATTGCCTTTGCCCACGGGTTGAACGTCCACTTTGGCCTGATCGAGCCGAAAGACGGCGTCGACGTGATCATGATGGCCCCAAAAGGCCCCGGTCATACAGTGCGCGGCGAATACACCAAGGGCGGCGGCGTGCCGTGTCTTGTGGCGGTGGACAACGACGCCTCTGGCAAGGCGCTTGAAATTGGCCTGTCCTATTGCTCGGCCATCGGTGGCGGTCGTTCGGGGATCATCGAGACGAACTTCAAGGAAGAGTGCGAAACTGACCTCTTTGGCGAGCAGGCCGTGCTGTGCGGTGGCTTGGTTGAGCTGATCCGCATGGGCTTTGAGACGCTGACCGAAGCGGGATACGCGCCCGAGATGGCGTACTTCGAGTGCTTGCACGAAGTAAAGCTGATCGTTGATCTGATCTATGAAGGCGGCATCGCCAATATGAACTACTCGATCAGCAACACGGCTGAGTACGGCGAGTACGTCTCCGGCCCGCGCATCCTGCCCTATGACGAGACCAAGGCGCGGATGAAAGAGGTTCTGACCGACATTCAGACAGGCCGCTTTGTGCGTGACTTCATGGCCGAAAACATGGTTGGTCAGCCAATGTTCAAATCGACCCGCCGCATCAACGATGCGCACCAGATCGAAGAGGTCGGTGAGAAATTGCGCGGCATGATGCCGTGGATTTCCGACGGCAAGATGGTCGATAAGGCGAAGAACTAAAAGGCATGGGGCATGGCTGATATACAGATTGCCCCAGCCACTCCGGCGCATTTGCCGGCCATTCTGGATCAGACGCGCGCGACGTTTCAAGAGCATCGCGCGCGCAATCCCAAAGCCTTCCCCGACAAAACCTACCGAATGCTCGAAAGTCGCCATCGTGCTGCGCTGTTGGGTGATGCAAAAGGATCGATCACATTCGCAGCTACGGCGCATGACGCGTCGCTTGCAGGGTTTGTCTTGCTGCGTTCTTTCACAAGGGCCGCCATGATCTATGACATCGGCACACTTCCTGCGGCCCGAAGATCAGGCGTGGGAAGCGCACTTCTTGCGCACGCGCTTACCGTTGCCAAAGACCGCCGGTGGGAAATGCTGTTCGCGTCCGTCTGGGATGGCAACGAGGCGTCACATCGCCTGTTCCAAAAAGCCGGTTTCGCCGCCTCGCTTCCCATGCTCAGCCCGTTGAAACGGTTTTTCCCCAATCAACGCCTGACCGCCTACTCATATAAGCTGGGTTAACCAGCAGCGTTTCTGACCAGTTCAGGATCCAAGAACGCCTCGACCGCCGCTGTGGCGACCACGGTGACCTCGCCCGTGTCCGGGTTGGTGATGTCGAGACCACCAAAGGTCGCTTTCACGGACACCTCACCGCGTGGCAAGCCGGTTTTCAGGACTTGCGCATCGACCTGATCTGGCTTTTGAACGCCCACGGTCACCTGCACGCGCATCTCGGTGTGGTCGATCTCAAGCGCTGGCAGCATCGGAATGCTGGAGTGGCGGATCGCGTCTTCGATCGCACGCGCGGCTGCCTTGGTGTAGTTCTGACCATGCAGGTCGTTGCCAGTGCCCATTTCGATGATAAACCGCTGCATCAGGCCACCCCTTCCAAAGCGACCGAGATCGCGGCGTTGGCGATCACGGTGGGTTTGCCGCCGTCGCTGCGGGGGATATCAAGGCCGCCTTTGACGATGGAAAAACTTGGTTGGCCGTAAGGGAAAACCTCTGCCAGAACTGAGGTATCGACCCGATCGGGATTTTGCACACCGATCTCGACCGTCAGCACCATCGCAGTCTTTTCCACACCGAAAAGCTCGGCCAGATTGATCGAGTTGTGCCAAAGCGCGTCCTTCAATGCGCGCACGGCGGCTTGCGTGTAGTCCTGCCGGCGCAGCGATGTGCCCATGCCGAATTCTGTTAAAAGGCGCTTGCCCATGCCGGATACTCCCAAAGACCCGTTCAATTGACGGCACCGGATTGAAATTGCAACTGCGTTTGCGCTTTCCCCGGCGTGGGCGATCCTCTACCACGCGCTTAACGTAACGGGAGACCGCCTTGACCACCGCAGCACCCGGACCTCCCGGCCTGAGCAACTGGGGCCTGCTCTTGCTGACCAGCGTGATCTGGGGGTCGGCCTTTCTTGGCATGAGCGTGGCATTGGAAGGCTATGCGCCACTGACCGTGGCTGCTGGGCGCACCGGGATTGGGACAATCGTTTTGATCGCGCTGGCAATTCTGCTGAGGCAGATGAAGTTCGACGTGCCGAATGCGCGCGGGCTGTGCCACCTGGCGGCCACGGGCGCGATCAACATTGCCGCTCCTTTCGCCTTACTCACCTGGGGCTTGCAGCATGTGCCGTCTGCTTTTGCGGGCGTGACTATGGGGGCGGTGCCGATCTTTTTGTTGCCGCTGGTCTATGTGTTTTCCAAAGAAGAGGGCATCGGGCCACGCCGGGTTGGGGGGTTGATCCTTGGGTTTATCGGAATTGTGGTGCTTGTGGGACCGGGTGCAGGGGCAAGCACTGGCAGCGATCTGGAATGGTTGGGGCGTTGGGCCTGTCTTGGCTCTGCTGTGTGCTATGCCTTTGGGTCTATCATGACGCGACGCGCGCCGCCTGTGCCGCCGGTTATTCTGGCGACCGCCATGCTTGGAACCGCCACGATCATTTTGACACCGCTTGCCCTGATCTTTGAAGGAATTCCGGAGGTGAGTGCCTGGCGCGCGACGACCGCTTTGGTTTATATCGGCGTGATGCCAACTGCCGTCGCCTTCTTTCTGCGCGTCCATATCATCCGCAACGCCGGTTCTATTTTCATGAGCCTTGTGTCCTATATTGTACCGCTTTGGGCGGTGTTGTTCGGTATTGTGCTTTTGGGCGAGCAGCTTGCGCCGAGCCTCTTCTTGGGGCTTTTGCTGATCCTGATGGGAATTGCTCTGAGCGAGTGGCGCAATCTGGTGCGGCTAAAGGCGCGATAATTTGGTTTCGCCGCATCTGCGATGCGTCGACCGACCGGGGGTTTCACCCCCGGACCCCGAGAGTATTTTTGAATAGATGAAATCAGGCCGCGTTTTCGACGGCCTCGACAACACTGTCGACGACGCTGAGCAGCAGATCATCGTCTTCGCACTCGGCCATGACACGAATAAGGGGCTCGGTGCCCGACTTGCGGATCAGCAGGCGGCCTGTGCCGTTAAGCCTCTGTTCAGCGCTTTCAATCGCGGCCTTGACGGGCGGCGTCTCCAGAGGCGTTGCACCCTGGGCGTAACGGACATTTTTCAAAAGCTGCGGCACTGGGTCAAAGACCTGGCGCAAGGTGCTGGCGGGTTTTCCGGTACGCTTCATTTCGGCAAGGAACTGGAGGCCCGCCAGAAGACCGTCACCGGTGGTGGCGAAGTCCGTCATCACGATGTGGCCCGACTGTTCGCCACCCAGATTAAAGCCCCCTGCCCGCATCGCTTCCACCACATAACGGTCGCCGACAGATGTGCGGTGGAGCCCAATGTTGCGGCCATTCAGGAAACGTTCAAGGCCAAGGTTTGACATGACAGTGGCGACCAGCGCACCCCCGGTCAGACGCTTTTCTTCGGCCCAGCGGGCTGCAAAAAGGCCCATGATCTGGTCACCGTCTGCAACGACGCCGGTCTCGTCCAAGATCATGATCCTGTCAGCATCGCCGTCCAGGCAAAGCCCAACATCTGCGCCAGACGAGATAACCATGTCTGCCGCTTGGCTTGTGTCGGTAGATCCGCATCCAAGGTTGATGTTCGTACCATTGGGCGACACGCCAACCGGGATCACCTCTGCCCCCAACTCCCACAGAACCTGAGGTGCGGCCCGGTAGGCCGCGCCATTGGCGCAATCGACCACGACCTTCAGCCCATCAAGGCGCAGATCGCCCGGAAAGGTTGATTTGACCCGTTCGACATAACGGAAAAGCCCATCGTCGATGCGTTTGGCACGCCCGATGTTGGCCGCGGCTGCAGGCTCGATCGGGTTGTCGATGATGGTTTCGATCTCGGCCTCGGCCTCGTCGCTGAGTTTGAAACCATCAGGGCCAAAGAACTTGATACCGTTGTCTTCGTGCGGGTTGTGGCTGGCCGAGATCATCACGCCAACGTCCGCACGCATCGAGCGGACCAGAAGACCAACCGCGGGCGTAGGCACCGGGCCCAGCAAAAGTACGTTCATGCCCGTCGACGTAAATCCAGCGGTCAGCGCATTTTCAAACATGTAGCCCGACAGGCGCGTGTCTTTGCCGATCACCACGCGGTGCGCCGGAGACCCATCGCGTCTGAAGAACCGACCGGCCGCCGCACCAAGGCGTAACACGTTTTCTGCGGTCATCGGGTAGGCGTTCGCGTGACCACGTACGCCGTCGGTGCCAAAAAGCTTCCGTTTCATCGGCTACCTATGATTTACGTTTTGACTGCTCTTGGGTGCAGAATATCACCCTTGGCAGCCAGACGCACGCACTCTTAGCGTGAGGCCACCCGGGACGGTTCACGATAGAAGTGGTGATATCCAATTGTTGTCGTGCGCGGAAATACCTTAGCCCACTTGGGGTTCACCGATTTGGTGTGATAGTGTGTGGCCCCTTTGGTGAGCTTGCGCGGCATGCCACCGATCATCAGCTTGGCCACTTTGCCGACCAGCGCCTCGGCGCGGTCGTCGCGCATATGCTCGGGGCGACCATCGCAGGTGTATGTGAACTGACAGCGGTACCGCTCGCCAGTGCCCTGATTGACCACCTTACAGACCGAGCTTGGATAGCGCGGATCGTCGACACGGTTCAGAATAACTTCGGCAACACCGAAAATACCTTTCAGCGTTTCGCCGCGCGCCTCGAAGTAGAGTGCCTCAGTCAGACACTCCCACTGCTTGCCACCACGCGCGGTCGGCATCGCCCTCAGGCGCTTGCGAGAATAAAGCGGGTCCTCGACCTCTTCATCCACCAGCCGGGACAGATTTCCCTTGCTTCCCAACGTTTGCAGCGCGCGGCGCTCTGGTGCCCAAAGCGACGACAGACGACTGTCGAGCCCGGCATGCGGGTCTCCGGCGGTGCCCAAAGTGACATCAGCCAAAACTGGCGGTGCGATCGCAACAAAAAAGCTTGTTACGATACCCTTCAAGATGGGTTTGATCATCGATAGCCCCCTACAAAACGGCAGATACTGGGAAACAAAACACTTGCGAACTTATTCAATAAGTTTGGAGCGGATACATGGCGAAAGCCGGGAAATCCAGTGGGCTAACAGCGACATAATGTGCGCAGATATGGTGAGATCGGCGGCTTTTTGCCGAAATGTTGTGTTTTATACCAACGGTGAGGGAATTATTGACCTTTTTGAACACGAGCGCGCAACGATAATTGCGCAGCGGCCAGCCGCGCAACCGGCACGCGGAACGGAGAACAGCTCACATAATCGAATCCCTGCTCTCTGCAAAAAGCAATCGATTCCGGGTCTCCACCATGTTCACCACATATAGAAAGCGTCAGATCCGGCCGGGTTTTACGCCCGCGCTCTGCGCCCAATTGCAGCAACTCGCCGACCCCATCAAGATCCAGACGATGGAACGGATCCTCAGGAAAAACACCCTGACGCACATAGTCGTTCATAAACCGGCCGGCGTCATCTCGGCTTAGGCCATAAGTCATCTGGGTCAGGTCGTTGGTGCCGAAACTCAAGAACTCGGCGTGCTGGGCGATCTCGTTTGCGCGCAGTGCAGCCCGTGGGGTCTCGACCATGACGCCCAATTTGTAGTGGAAGTCGCCATGCGTCTCGAGCCGCACCTCTGCTGCCACGGCTTCGATTGTGGTGTGGACCAGTTCAACTTCGCGCATCGCGGAAACCAGCGGAATCATGATCTCGGGTACAACCGGCGCGCCATCTTTGCTGGCAGCAATAGTCGCAAGGAAGATTGCGCGCGCTTGCGCCTCGTAGATCTCGGGGATCGTAACGCCCAGACGCACACCACGCATGCCAAGCATCGGATTGAATTCGTTCAAAGCCTCGGCGCGGCGCGTTACCTTGGACAGCGACAGGCCCATAGCAGAGGCAAGGTCGCGCAAGCCTTCTCGATTGTGCGGCAGGAATTCGTGCAGCGGTGGATCAAAAAGCCGAATGCACACCGGTTTGCCAGCCATCAGACGGAACAGCTCGGTAAAGTCGGCCACTTGCATCGGAATCAGGCGTTCCAGAGACGCAGCGCGACCCTCCGGTGTTTCAGCGAAAATCATCTCGCGCATAACTGTTAGGCGGTCTTGCTCAAAGAACATGTGCTCGGTGCGGCACAGCCCGATGCCTTCTGCATCAAATGCGCTGGCGACCCGCGCCTCGGCGGCGGTGTCGGCATTGGCGCGAATCCCGATGTCACGAAACTCATCAGCCCAGTCAAGCAACGTCGCAAAAGCTTGCCCCTGTGACGGCTCAAGCAAGCGTACCGCACCGGCAAGAACCTGTCCGCTGGTGCCGTCAAGGGTGATTTTATCATGCTCTTCAATGACTTGTCCGCCGGGCATGGTCAGCGTGCGATCCTTGGTGTTCAGCGTGATTTCCGCCGCCCCGACGATGCCAGGCAGGCCAAGACCGCGGGCAATCATCGCCGCGTGGCTGGTCATGCCACCGCGCACGGTCAGCACGCCTTGGGCCGAATGCATGCCGCGAATGTCCTCGGGCGAGGTTAGACGGCGCACGAGAATAACCGATTCACCGCGCGATGCGGCGGCCTGTGCGGCCTCGGATGTAAAGGCCAGGCGCCCAGTGGCCGCACCGGGGCTGGCGGCGATGCCGCTTGCCAGAACCTCTCGGGCTGCCGAGCGGTCGACCTGTCGGTGCATCAGTTCCGAAATGCCACCGGGTGGGATGCGCAACACGGCATCTTCGCGGCTGATCACATTGTCTTCGGCCAAAGCGACCGCGATACGCACCGATGCACCAGCGCTGCGTTGCACGCGCACGGCATCGATCACACTCAACTCGCCACCATCCAGCGTGAATTCGATCTCCATCTCTTCGCGCAGTCTCTGACGGCAGACAGAGCCATATTCCACAAGCTTATCAAAGCTTTCCGGACAAAGCTCTTGCAGAGACGGCCCACGGGGGTCTTGAGTGAGATACACCGCTTGGTCATCAGACAGCGCATCGCGCCCCTGCCCCTGGCGCAAATACCGCCCTGTGATCTGTGGCTCTCCGGTCATGGTAGAGACAAACTGGATGACGCCAGATCCGGACTCGGTTGGCCCCAATCCGGGCGCCATTTCTTGCACCACCAGACCTAGCCCTGCGTCGGACGGCGCGCCGCGCGCTTGCCGCAGCAGGCGCGCCGAGGTGCCCTCCCAAGCGTGTGACATCGAACGCAGCACGTCAGAGAGCTGGCGTTCGGGGTCTTGCGGGAAGGGCTCATCGGTTTCCGCCTCGTAGGCATCGAGCATGGCGTTGAGTTTGGTAGTGCTGTCGCCTTCAGTGGGATCGAAAATGTCGGGGTCGAGAAGGGCAACTTGAACCGAGTAAGTACTTATGAATCTGGCATAAAGATCGTCTGCCGCCTGATGACCCAGTAGGTTTGCGTATTCCGCGTGGCGCGCGTCGTTCATGCCGATGTGCAGGATCGCACCGGGACCGCCCCAATCGGGGTCTTCCGAGGATGGACGGACCGAGACAAGCGGTGTTTTTCCAAAGTGTGACAGTATCTTAGTGGTGTTCACGGGCCCACCTTGTGAGAC
>JABDJX010000191.1 GCA_013003245.1 Silicimonas sp.
TGCTTGGCCACGCGCGCGCCATTGCCAAGGGCGGTTTCGCCAGCGTCCCCGGTCTTTGTGTAAATCTTGTTAAGAACAACCATGTCAGCCTCCACGCCGGATAAGTACAAATAACAGGATCAAAACGACCGCCACCGCTTGTGCGTAAATTCGATAGCGCATGATCCGATTAGCGTGCTTTTTGTTGAAATCACCGCCTTTGGCAAACCCGCCGATGCCGGTCAGCAAAATGCCCAGAACAATTAGCACGGCGATTGCGACGACGATGAAAAGCGGGTCTTGCATCAGCATGGGCGGAACTCCTTTTGCCCCTCACCTAGGGCATCGCGGCAAAAAAGCGAAGGGCTTCAGGCGCGACTAAGGATCCTATCAAGCATGCGGGTCGATACCAGCCGTTTGACCACGGCCAAAGCTTTTGTCGGCGTTGTGATCCGGTATCGCGGGCGTGGGTTGGGATGGATCAGCGCCTTATGCACAACCTTGGTCACCGCGCTGGCGGGCAATTCAAACGGGTCTTTACTGCGCGGGGCGTAAAGGCGGGGTTTCAGCTTGGTCTCGTATTCACCAGCGCGAGCCGAGGTCTCGGGCGTGATCCATTTTTCAAATGGGCCTTGCGATTTCAGGCGGATGTCGGACGTGATTGGGCCGGGCTGGATCAGGATAACGTGAATACCAGTACCACGCATCTCAAGGCGCAGGCTGTCTGACCACCCCTCCATCGCAAACTTTGTTGCGTTATACGCACCGCGCCAGGTCAACGTCACGAATCCAAGAATTGACGAATTCATCAGAATGCGTCCTTGCCCCTGCTTGCGCATTGTGGGGATCAGACGGCGTGTCAGGTCGTGCTGTCCGATAAAGTTCGCCTCAAAGATCGCGCGCATGGCGTCACGCGGTAAATCCTCAAGCAGACCTGGGATGCCGTAAGCGCCGTTATTAAAGACTGCATTCAGCGTGCCACCCGTCCGGCTTAGGGTTTGGTCCACTGCGGCTGCAATGCTTTCTTCGTTTTCGTAGTCTAGCATAAAGCTTTCCAGCCCTTCGCTTTCCAGCCTGGCGCAGTCCTCGGGTTTGCGGCAAGTCGCAAAAACGCGCCATCCCCTTTTTTTCAGCCCATGCGCAGCGTCATAGCCAATGCCCGACGAGCACCCCGTGATGAGGATTGTTTTTTGATTGCCTGCCACTGATTTTCGCCTTTTGTTTCGGGCGTCATCGCAAGCGAAGTGGGCCGCTGTCAATTAACCTGGGCGGGTATCTGCCAAGAATTTTCCGAAAATCCAACCTGATATGGCGCCGTCAGCGGATCTAATCTGGTACCAGCCGTTTTCATCACCAATCACCTCTGCCGCATCGCCAAACCCGAGTTTTCCAACCACTGCGTTGCCAGTTCCGGGTCCCGCACGCAGGTTCACTATGTTACCCGTAACGTACCACATTGGTGCGGTGGGTTCTTCTGAAGCGGATGATGTGGCCGCAGCAACGCCTGCGGCATCAACTGCAGCGACAACTCCATAAAGCGGCTTCGATGTCCGCTCGTCACGGATTTTTGCACCAGACTCCAGCGCCATCCGCACGGCCTCTTCTTCGGAAACACCGAAGTCATCTTTGGGAGTGGGCGCGCTTTCAAGTTGCGGAATGTCCAATGCCGCAAGTGTCACGCCAAGCGTGTCATCGGTTGCCTGACGGCTGACCTCGATTCGACGATCATCTGCGCCGTAAACGTACAAAATACCATATAAGGCGGCCGTGGTGGCCACAATCAGACGAAACATAGTGATTCCCCCCAAGGAATATTTGGTGACTATGACGTCAGAAACCTGCGACGAACAGATTGGTTGCACCGTAATTTGGGGGGAAACTTTGACTGTTGTTTTCATGCCAGTCACGCTTTACCCGCCCCTGTATGGGGTCTAATACAGCATCTATGAGTGATGATGCCGACGACCCCAATATCAAGTCTGTGAACCTTGCCGAGCCCTTGCGCCGGGCCATTGGCGATCGGTATCTGACCTATGCGCTGTCGACGATTATGCACCGTGCCCTGCCGGATGTGCGTGATGGGTTGAAACCGGTGCACCGGCGGATCCTCTACGTGATGAACAGGCTGCGTTTATCCTCCACTGGCGGATTCCTGAAATCGGCGAAAATCGCTGGCGACACGATGGGTGATTTTCACCCGCACGGTGATGGCGCGATTTATGACGCGATGGCACGGCTTGCGCAGGAGTTTAATGTCCGCAGCCCCTTGGTTGACGGGCAGGGCAACTTTGGCAACATCGACGGCGATAATCCGGCGGCCTCGCGCTATACCGAAGCGCGGATGACCAAGTTTGCTGAGGCTTTGCTTGAGGGCCTTGAAGAGAACTCGGTCGATTTTCGTCCCAACTATGATGGGCGCCTTGAAGAGCCTGTGGTGCTTCCTGCGGCGTTCCCGAACCTTCTTGCCAACGGCTCCAGCGGCATCGCCGTGGGCATGGCCACGAATATCGCGCCGCACAACATTTCCGAGCTGTGCGATGCCTGCATCCATCTGGCCAAGAAGCAAAACAGCGAGCTTGTCCGCGACGATACGCTAATCGAGATGGTCAAAGGCCCCGATTTTCCAACGGGTGGCGTGAT
>JABDJX010000193.1 GCA_013003245.1 Silicimonas sp.
AACTAGTCCCCTAGTTCTTTCAAAACTTCCTCTATCATCTCCATTCCTGCCCCCCAGCCTTGTTCCATCCCGTCCATCCCGGCTGCAAAGGCGTCGTTTTGCTCATCGCTGGCCTCATGCGGAATCCAGCGCAGTGTCAGCTTGGTTCCAGCACCTTCAGGCTCGAAAGTGACTTCGGTTAAAAATGTGCGCGGCCAATGTGGCATCATCGGATTGTCGATGATGTTCCAATCGGCGTCACAGTTTGACATCAACATGACCAACCGGGCAGGCGGCTCGACCTCAGTGTATTCCATCCGCTGATACATCGATTGATCGCCCATGCGCATCTCGTTGATCCAAAGTCCGCCGGGCGTCACATCAAAGGCATGAATAGACGTCTCGACCCCCGGACCATACCAGCGTTCGACCAGATCAGCCTCGGTCCAAGTGCGCCAGACAAGGGCAGGGGAGGCATCAAAGCTATGCTCCATCACAAAAATCGGCAGGTCGGTCATTTGGTTTCCTTACGGTTTCGTTCAGCCAAAGGTTCAGCATGGTGCGATCAAAAAGCGCGTTTCGGTTTGGTTTGAAGCGCCCAAAAAGTCTGCCCCAATGACTGGTGCGACGCAATCAAAGACCAAATTCACTTGTCACGATTGTTTGTCCGACAATAGAGCTTCGGCCAATCCGAGGTTGGTATGCGTGGGTCATCCAAACAAGCCTGAATGTCGTCGCGCAGCAATTCGAACACAAAATCACCGTCCTTGTCGCTAAGTTTTGGCATTTGTGCCGAGCGGTCTCGCAGCCGTGCCGTTTCAAGCAACCACTTTGCTAAGGCCTTCGTGTGTTTCAACGCTCCCTTGCTTTGGCACCTCAAATCGCGATCTGATCGGTTCTCTTCCCCAATTTCGCCCAAACTCTCGTGCGCAATTCCTACGAACTCCGCGATCTTGCCCATAAGTTTTTGAGGATCCTCAAGCTCGTTGATTGACAGTACAAGCAAGTCGTCGCCGAAATAGTGAAGCCATCGTTTGAGGTGTTTGAAATAACGACTTCGGTCGATGTGAAAAAAGAGTGGTTGATAGCCTTCCGCCATCCGCTCGGGCTCAGCAACAATCGAATCCCGGAACGATAGAGGTTCAATCCCATCTCTAATTGTATGCTTGTATTCTGAAAAAAGCCGTTCGATCGGGTCCCGAATAACGCAGATAATCCTCACGTCGTCTTCTCGAGCCACTTTGGTAATACGCGCAGCAGATCCAAGGTCCGAGAAATAGTCGGTTGAGGCATCAAGTCGCCAGATATCCGCATCAGCGTCTCCAAACAAGTTTTCATAGGCCGTTGGGTCGGACATATATGTCTGTGGTGCTTGGGTCCTGTACTGATCTGGAAAGTTCGCATCTGGGATCCAGCGCCGTTCACCTGTACGAAAAAAACCAGGTTCTTTGTGTCGCGAAAGTTTGATGCACGAATGACGGCCAAGCCATTCTGCAAGTGAAGACGTCGCACACTTTGGCGCGCCAATCAGAAATAGTCGTTTCGCGGATGGCATACTCATCTCCCTTCCAGCACAGGGAGTGACCGTATTCGCATGATCGCGGAGACGTCGTCACATCCCTTGAGCAGGGCAAAATGTTATGCGAATATTTGAATGTAGGATTGACGGATCTCAATTCTCGCCGAATGTGCAAAGACCGCACGTGAGGGATCAGTGTAACCCGGAGAAACAGGACATCATGCAAGTTGCAAACCGATCCTTTTTTCTTCTTTCCAAGCGTTCTTTTCCATTCTATACGACAGCCTTCGCGGGCGGACCCCCTTGGAGGCCGCCCACAACTTGAAAATTTGGAGAGAACCCATGGCAGGACAGGTCCCGGACCTTAACGCCTTGGTACGGACGGGGACAGGCAAGGGGGCCGCCCGCCAAGCTCGTAGAGACGGGCTCGTACCAGGCATCATTTATGGCGGCGGTGAAGACCCGCTTCCGATCAACATCCCCTACAACGTATTGTTTAAAAAGCTGAAAGAAGGCCGCTTTCTTTCGACGCTTTACAACATGCAAGTCGAAGGCCACGACGACGTGCGGGTGATCTGCCGGAGCGTGCAGCGCGATATCGTCAAAGATCTGCCACGGCATGCCGACTTCATGCGTCTCAAGCGCACCACCAAGATTAACCTTTTCATTGGGGTCGACGTGACTGGCGAAGAGAACTCGCCGGGCATCCGCGAGGGTGGTGTTCTGACATTGCTGCGCCCGGAGGTGGAGCTTGTGGTGACCGCCGGTGACATTCCTGAAAGCATCACCATCGATGTGAGTGCGATGGAAATTGGTGATACGATCACCATTGCTGACGTGGATTTGCCATCGGGTGCAAAACCAACGATCGACCGCGATTTTGTCATTGCCAATCTTTCCGCGCCTGCTGCATTGCTCAGCGATGAAGAGGACGAAGAAGATGGCGCGGTCGAAGGCGAAGAGGGTGCAGAAGACGCACCAGCCGAAGACGGCGAAGAGGGCGGCGAAGAGTAATCTACCTCTTTGTATTAAAGCGAGAAACGCGGTGCATGATGCGCCGCGTTTTGCATTTTGGTCTTCAATTTTCTGACAAAGCCCCCATTTGCTTATTCATGAGGACCTACAAATGATGTCACTGTCGAAATCCGCTTTGCGCTATTTCCTTTCACTCTTGCCGCCCGAGCGCGTCACGAAGGACGGCAAGCGCATTATCGTTCACGCCGAGGTCGGCGATGCGATCTGGTATGCAAGGGGCAACCTTTGGGTAACTGCGGCACCAGAGTTCGAGGCCGCTCAACGAAGCGGCGTGCTTGAAAAAACGCTGCACTGAATAGAACGGGTCAAATTTTTGGAATGCCGCCCTGCATCACGGTCAGGAACCAGTCGGTGTCGATGTTCCCGCCGCACAGGATCACCGCGACCTCGCGACCCGCCATCTGATCAGCCTCGCCCGTCAGAGCGGCAAGCGGTGCTGCACCCGCGCCTTCGGCGAGGTTATGAATGTCGCGATAATAAACACGAATGGCCTCGGCAACAGCCCGCTCGCTGACGGTGACAATACGTTCGGCCCCTTTGCCGTAGATATCAAGCGCCTCTTGTACAGGCACGCGCACCGCCATGCCATCGGCAAAGGTTTGTGCTGAATTCGTCTCAACCAGCTGCCCGGCCTCGGCCGAAAGCTTCGCGGTTTGCGCATGCTCGCTGACAACGCCCACAATCTTGGTCTTGAGCCCAAGCGCGTCACGCGCCGCGATACACCCGCAAATGCCAGAGCCACAGCCAATGGGAACATAAAGCGTGTCGATCTGAGGCTGCGAAGCCAGCAACTCATAAGCATACGTCGCCACACCGCGCACCAATTCACGGTGAAACGGCGGGACGATGAAAAGGCCCTCAGCCTCGGCGATCCGGTAAACCTCTTCCCGCGCTTCATCAAAATCAGCGCCAAAGATCACCAGCTCCGCTCCAAACGCTTTCATCGCTGCATTTTTCTCTACCGAATTGCCCTCAGGTGCATAAACCACCGCGCGCAAGCCAGCAGCAGTTGCAGCGCGCGCCTGAGACTGGCCGTGGTTGCCACGCGTCGCAGTGATGATGCCCGGACAATCGGGGTGGGTGCGCTTCAGCCAGTCGATAAAGGTAATACCGCCACGCACCTTGAAGGCACCCGTTGGTCCGTGGTTTTCATGCTTGACCCAAACCTTGCACCCAAGGCGCGCCTCAAGCTGCGGCCAGGCGTATTGCGGCGTGGGTGCCATCTGGGTTGTCACCAACCTCTGCGCCTCTTCAATCTCGCTCAAGGAAAACAAAATCAGCTCCTATTATCGGCTTAAAAATATCCTGGGGGAGCGCGAGGGGGCAAAGCCCCCTCGCATAAGGCGAC
>JABDJX010000195.1 GCA_013003245.1 Silicimonas sp.
GCCCAGATGTCAGTGGGCGTTTCCAAGGAAATTCTACTGATCCTCGATCGGCTGGAACGCACGGGCGCGATTGCGTCTGCTTTGGAAGTCGCGGCGCCACTTGGAATTGAGATTTCATCCAACGATGGCACAATCGAACACCGCCGTGCCTGGATTGATCTGTCGGGGCGCACAGTGCAACGCACGCTTCTTGAAGAGGTCCCAAACGTCACGGCCGTTGATCTGGAGGGCCGGCCGGGCACGGCGCGCGTGGCAATCAACAGCGCCCAGGGCCCCATTGTTCTGGATATTTCGCGCAGCAGATTGTCAGCCCGTAATCCACACCAATTTCTTGTTTTAATTGGATTTACTGCTTTTTTAATGTCTGCAATCGCGCTGATATATCTACGCAATCAAATGCGCCCGATCCGCAGGCTCGCGCGCGCAGCCGAGGCTTTTGGTAAAGGGCGTGTGGTGCCCTATCGTGTGGCAGGTGCGACCGAAGTGCGGGCGGCGGGCTCGGCTTTTTTGAACATGCGTGACCGGATCGAGCGACAGATCGAGCAGCGCACGATGATGCTTTCAGGGGTTAGCCATGATCTGCGCACACCGCTGACGCGGATGAAGCTTGGGCTTTCGCTGATGGAGGAGGGCGCCGAGGTGGACGACATGCGCCGCGATGTGGCGGATATGGAGCAAATGCTTGAGGCGTTCTTGTCGTTTGCCCGCGGCGATGCGCTGGAAGACCCCGAACGCATTGATCCCATTGCACTGGCCCAAGATGCCGTCGACCGGTTTGCCCGGGCGGGCTTGCAGGTTCAGGCGCGGGTATTCTCGGGTGAGGGGACCGCGATGTTGCGGCCTATGGCTTTGCGGCGCGCTTTGGACAATCTGATTTCAAACGCATTACGTTATGGAAACGAAGCTGGCGTTTCGGCGATTATCGATGACGCGGCCATTCGGCTGATCGTTGAAGACAGCGGTCCGGGGATTCCAGAAGAGCACCACGACTCAGTTCTAAAGGCGTTCACACGATTGGACAGTGCGCGCAACCAGGATAGCGGGTCTGGCGTTGGATTGGGTTTGACGATTGCTGCAGATATCGCACGTCAGCACGGTGGCAAATTAATTCTAGGAAAAAGCGACTCTTTGGGCGGACTTCGCGTGGAAATTGCAATTCCAAAATAGAAAGGGCGGCCCAGGCCGCCCCGTTTTGCAGTTCAGATAGCCATGCTTTCCGGCTTTTTACCCTTGGCAACTGCCTCTTTATACCAAACTGGTTGCCGACCCCGGCCGGACCAGGTTTCATCCGCATTCGCAGGATTGCGGTACTTGGGTGCAGCTTTTGCTTTGGTTTTCTTACCCTTACGCCCGACGATCTCTTCCATCGACAAGCCATGCTTTTTGGCAACAGCCTGCATTTCCTTTAGAGCTTTTGTTTTCGCTTGAGATTCAAAATCTTTCAACGCCTTTTCAACGTCAGCTTGCAGCGTCTTAAGCTCTGCAAGAGTGTGTTTGCTCAGGTCAACTTTCTTAGCCATTTCTTTTGGTCCCTTATTTCTTGCGAAAACTTTCGCGCGTCCACTCATCTATTTCGAAAAACTCTAGGTGCGTTATAGGCCGGTAATTGCGGATTGCAATTGGGGTGTTTGATAAAGCAAATTATCCAAATTAAATTTGGTAGGCCCGGAGGGACTTGAACCCCCAACCAAAGCGTTATGAGCGCTCTGCTCTAACCAATTGAGCTACAGGCCCGACCTGACGACAGGGCATAGCAGACCCCGGCTTGTGGTCAACAATTCAATTAATTCCAATAAGGAGCGCGCCATCCTGCGGCAATTGCGTCGGCTTCGGAACAAAACCAGCGCTCTCCGCGTGCGGTATTTATCCGTGTGCGCTGGTACCACGGCGACCATGGCGCATGATATATGCGGCCATTCTGCGAGATGTTTCCTTTTATCGGGCAACCCTCAGGTGCCTCGGCGGCTTCGGTTGACCAGCGCCGCGCGCGAAAGTCCCAAGGCGTGGGATAGCTGCCGGTCCAAACGCCAAGTGATCTTGCGCGTGCTGCGGCCTCGTTTTCTGCATAGGCATCCGAATAACGCAAAAAGGCCCAGGCCATTCCCTTGTCAACCAAGGCACCTCCGATGTCATCGCCATCGGCAAAGCAGGTGGCGATCACGCGTCCATAGCCGTCCTCGGAAAGCGCATCGCAGGTCACGTCGCGGCCTTTGGTGATTTCAACCAGTGCTTCGGTTGCGGCACTACCGCAGTTCCAATCGCCGCATTTTTG
>JABDJX010000226.1 GCA_013003245.1 Silicimonas sp.
GGTGAAAATGGCCGTGGCCCAAGCGGCAGCCGGGGCTGATATTCTGGGCCCCTCTGATATGATGGACGGTCGCATTGGCGCGATGCGCACCGCGCTGGAGGCCGCCGGGCATCAGGACACGGCGATCCTGTCTTATGCGGCGAAATACGCCTCGGCCTTTTACGGACCTTTCCGTGATGCGGTGGGTGCCTCGGGCCTGCTTAAGGGCGACAAGAAAACCTATCAGATGGATCCCGGCAATACCGATGAAGCGTTGCGTCTGGTCGAGCGTGACCTGCTGGAAGGCGCTGACATGGTGATGGTCAAACCCGGCATGCCTTACTTGGATATTTGCCGCCGGGTGTCCGAGCGGTTTAACGCGCCGCTTTTTGCCTATCAGGTCTCGGGCGAGTACGCGATGATCAAGGGCGCTGCGGACCGTGGCTGGATCGACGGCGAACGCGCGATGATGGAAAGCCTGATGGGGTTCAAACGCGCGGGATGTGACGGGATATTGACGTACTTTGCGCCGGATGTGGCAAAGGTGTTGCAAGGCTGATGGAACTTCACACGATAGGTGACGATCTTTTGCAGATCGAGATCAGCCCGCTTGGAGCGCGGCTGAATGCTCTGACGTTCGATGGATTGGACAGGCTGGTTGATGGGGCTGCAACCCGAACCGAGGCGCTTGGGCCAAAGAAATATCACGGCGCTGTCGTGGGCCCTGTTGCCAACCGGATCGCAGGTGCGCAGGCAACGATTGACGGGCGCGACTGCACGTTTGAAAGCAACGAGCGCGACATCACGACCCTGCACTCTGGCAGCACCGGTGTGCATGCCCGCGATTGGACGGTCGAGGCGAAAGACAAAAAATTCGTCTCATTGAGCCTCGCGCTTGCGGATGGCGACGGTGGCTTTCCGGGCAACCGCGTTTTAATCGCGAACTTCGAGGTGATCGAAACGGCTCTGCACGTCCACTTTGAAGCCGAAACCGATGCGCCCACAGGGATCAATCTTGCCCTGCATCCGTACTGGACACTGGCCCAAAACGGGCGCGAGGGCCAAAAGCTGCGGGTGCGCGCGGATACCTATCTCCCTGTAACAGATGTTCAGATCCCAACGGGAGAGATTGCAGACGTGAGCGGTACTTTGTTTGATCTGCGCACCCTCGCCTTGCCCAGCAAAGAGATTGATCACAACTATTGCCTTAGCGATGCCCCTGGCCCCGCTATTGTCGTTGAAACCGACAAACTGCGCATGGAGGTCGAGACCGACGCGCCGGGCGTGCAGATTTTCACCGGCAAGGCCCATGGCATCGCGATTGAACCACAGCACTGGCCTGATGCGATGCACCATCCGCATTTCCCGTCGGTCCGTCTGAACCCCGGCGAAACCTACACTCAGAATTCGACCTACCGCTTCACCCGCCTCTAGGCTAAGACGCTCCCCATGTTGAAAACCCGCATCATCCCCTGTCTGGACGTGGCCGATGGCCGCGTGGTCAAGGGCGTGAACTTTGTTGACCTGATCGATGCAGGTGATCCGGTTGAGGCGGCGATTGCCTATGATGCGGCAGGCGCCGACGAGCTTTGCTTTCTGGATATCCACGCCACGCACGAGAACCGCGGCACCATGTACGATCTGGCGCGGCGCACGGCGGAACACTGTTTCATGCCGCTGACTGTTGGGGGTGGTGTGCGCACGGCAGACGATGTGCGCGCGCTTTTGCTGGCAGGCGCTGACAAGGTGTCCTTCAATTCTGCCGCAGTCGCTGATCCGGATGTTGTCGCGCGTGCGGCCGACAAATTTGGTTCACAATGCATCGTGGTGGCGATTGACGCCAAAACCGTCAGCCCCGGCAAGTGGGAGATATTTACGCACGGTGGGCGGCGCGAAACCGGGATTGACGCGGTGGAGTTCGCCCGCACGGTTGCCGTCAAGGGGGCCGGTGAAATCCTGCTCACCTCGATGGACCGCGACGGCACGCGGTCGGGCTTTAATCTGCCGCTGACCCGCGCGATTTCCGAGGCGGTGCGCATTCCGGTCATCGCCTCGGGCGGGGTCGGCACGCTTGATCACCTTGTCGAAGGCGTAACCGAAGGCAAGGCAAGCGCTGTGCTGGCGGCCTCGATTTTTCACTTTGGTGATTTTACCATTGGCGAGGCCAAGGCGCATATGGCCCGCGCCGGTATACCTGTGAGGCTGACATGACAGATATTTTGAGCCGCCTGGAAGCCACGATTGCCGCGCGCAAAGGCGCTGATCCAAGCACGTCGTGGACAGCCAAGCTTCTCAGCCAAGGGCCCGAGAAGACGGCAGAAAAATTTGGCGAAGAGGCCGTTGAGGCGGTGATCGAGGCGGTGCGTGGCGACCCTGCCCGGCTGACGGCCGAAGCGGCGGACGTGCTTTATCACCTGCTGGTTATGCTGGCCGCGCGCGATGTGCCGCTCAGCGATGTCTTAAGCGAATTGGAGCGGCGCGAAGGCACATCGGGCGTGGACGAAAAAGCCAGCCGCTAAAACAACTCGACATCGTTGGCTTCTTCTGGCTTGACCGGCGCCAGAACGGGCACCTCATCGACCAGTTTCATCTGCGCCACACCGGTGGCCGGGAAATAGCGCAACTTGCGCGCCTTGGTCCCGCCCACGTTTTCAGCATCGCACGGGATGCCTTCAACCTTCAGATAGGTTCGCCCAAACTCGGCATTGCGCGACCCGATATCTGTGCGCCCATGCAACATCGAACTGCCGCCAAAAAGCTTGGCCCGCATGCGCGCGCGCATTGCCCCGTGATGGACCATTTCATTGATCAAGCGCTCCATCGCGATGGCCCCGCTTGTGTTCAACGGATCCCCTTGCGCAAGCAAACCCGGCAGCAAAAGATGGTTCATTCCACCAACCCCTGCCGCTTCATCCCACAAACAGATCGAAATGCACGACCCCAGGATCGTGGTGATCATGACGTTGGGATCAGAAGCCACAGCGTCTTCGCCCTGGGCGATATAGATGGGTTTGCTCAAAGCGCGTCCTTTCGCTCAAGACAGGTTGACGCCAAAATGCGTTCTCCAATCAGATCAAGCG
>JABDJX010000233.1 GCA_013003245.1 Silicimonas sp.
GGCTTGAGGAAAGTCTGGGCCAGACGCTGCTCGACCGCACCGGTCGCACCATCGGGCTGACAACGGCGGGCGAGCAACTTTTAAGCTATGGTCGTAAGATGATGGGGCTAAACGACGAGGTCTTCTCGCGGATGACGGACCATGTATATCAGGGCTCGATTGTTCTGGGTGTTCCGCACGACATTGTGTACCCCGCGATCCCAAAGGTGCTTCAGATTTTTCATGCCGAGTATCCGCGCATGCGGTTGCAGCTTTTGTCGGCCGCAACCTTTCGGCTTCTGGATATGTTCGCCGAGGGCCGTTGCGATATGATTCTGACCACGGAAGAAGGTTGCGGCGCAGGGGGAGAAACGCTCAGCCAAAAAGACCTGCTATGGTTCGGAGCGCCCGGCGGCACGGCCTGGCAAAGACGCCCGGTGCCATTAGCCTCTGATCCGATCTGCTCGTTCCGACCCATTATGATGAACGCGCTGGATAAAGCAGGCATCCCGTGGGACGTTGCGGTCGACTCTGAATCAAGTCGCACAGTTGAAGCCACGGTTTCGGCGGATCTCGCGATCCTGGCACAGTTGGAAGACACGGCGATCGGAGAATTACAGCCAATCCAGCACGGCGGCGCTTTGCCCGAGCTTGGGTCGAACTGCATCAACCTTTACCTCAACGAGGCCAAATCATCCGAGGTGCTGGATGCGCTGGCCAATCTGGTGCGTCGGTCCTACCAGTCCACGCCGCTTGCTCTTACGGCGTAATCACCACTTTGCCGGTCGCTTTGCGGCTGCGCAGCAATTCCAAACCGTCTTCAGCCTGCTCAAGTGGCAGGACGTGGCTGACATGCGGTGTGATGCGCCCCTCGGCGACCCAGCCCAAAAGCGTGGTCATGCTGTCGCGCAAGGCCGCGGGATTGAACCTGGTATAGCCGCCCCAGTAAAATCCGATCACGTCGATATTCTTGACCAACAGGTGATTGAGCCGCACCTGCGGGATGTCTCCGCTGGCAAAACCGATGGCCAGAAACCGCCCCTCGGGGGACAAAGCGGAAAGAGCCGCTTCTCCCATGGCACCGCCGACCGCATCGTAAACCACGTGCACCGGTCCTTGCGCCTTGAGCCGCCCTTTCAGATCGGGGTCAGAGGCGTCGATAGTGACGTCGGCCCCCGCCGCGCGCGCGACATCCAGCTTTGTCGCTCCGCGCGCCACGGCAATGACGCGGGCCCCCATCAGATGCGCGATCTCCACCGCCGTCAGCCCCACGCCACCCGCAGCCCCAAGGACCACAACGGTTTCACCCGCTTGCAGCCGCGCGCGGCGCGCCAGGGCCATATGCGATGTGCCATAGGCAATCTGAAACCCTGCCGCCTGCGTATTGCTCAACGCGTCTGGGACAGGAATGCAGATTGAGCCGGCGACATTGAGGTGTGTTGCCAGTCCGCCATGGCCCGGGACGCAGGCCACACGCTGTCCTACTTTCAGGCCGTCAACACTTGCGCCAAGCGCTTCAACAAGACCGCAAATTTCCATGCCCGGCACAAAAGGGGGCGCGATTCTTTCCTGATACTGTCCTTTGATCAGCAGCAGATCGGCGAAATTCAGCCCACACGCTAATACTCGCAGACGAATCTCACCCTCGTTGAGAGGAGATCTGCGCGATTCCTGCACAACAAGCTTTGCCCCTAAGTCACTCACAACCATTGCCTTTACTTGTGTCATGACATTACACTCTTAAACATATGATTTACCTTAATCTTTCGGTTACTAAAGTTGTGTGTGGCATTTGCAAAACACGTCTTGCGCGAGTAGGGTGACGTCAAGGTCATGTGGTTAGATGTCATGTTTTTAGCCCCCGTGCCTACCCAAAAAGACAGCTATGAAGGCGAGTGCAAACGGCGCATATAGCCTAGTAGTTGAAAAGGAGCCGCCAAGTGAAACACCCAGTGGACGCCCATGTCGGCAAACGGATTCGTCACCGCAGATGGCTAGTTGGGATGACCCAGCAGCAGTTGGCCGAGAAGGTTGGGATCAAATTCCAGCAGATACAAAAATACGAAACCGGTATGAACCGTGTGTCGGCATCCCGGCTTTGGGATATTGCATCCGCGCTCAGCATTTCGGTCAGTTTCTTTTTTGAAGGGCTGGACGAGACGGAATCTGCTGTCGCGTATGAATCAGATGCGCCCAACGACATCCTGAAGGATAAAGAAGCGCTTGAGCTTGTGCGCTCTTATTACGCCATTCCGGAAACGCAGCGCCGCAGGCTGTTCGAACTGGCCCGCGTGCTAAGCGACGATACCTAAGTCAAGCTCCGGCTTGACCTTTTGGGCCACCCTGTCTAGCGAAAAGTTAGGCAGAGGTGGCCTTTGTTATGAATGAGACATCAGATTTCGCCCAAGCTTGGGCCATAGCCGACAAGCTGGCCGACGCGGCCCGCGTCGAAACCCTGAAATACTTTCGCACGGCAACTCTGGAGACGCAGAGCAAGAAAGCCGCATTTGACCCGGTGACCGTTGCTGACAAAAACGCCGAAGCCGCCATGCGCGCAATTTTGGCGGAGGCACGGCCCGATGACGGGATTTTGGGCGAAGAACACGGCGCCGTTGAAGGCACCAGCGGTCTGACTTGGGTGCTTGATCCTATAGACGGCACGCGCGGCTTTATAAGCGGTAGCCCCACATGGGGCGTGCTGATCGCATTGTCTGATGAAAACGGTCCACTTTTGGGCCTCATCGATCAACCCTATATCAGCGAGCGTTTCTGGGGCGGACCCGGGCGCGCTGAAACCAAAGGTCCGCTTGGCACCTCACCCCTGAAGACCAAAGGCACCACATCACTTGCGCAGGCAACCTTGTTCTCGACCTATCCCGAGATTGGCACGCAAGACGAGCGCGTGGCCTTTGAACGGGTGGCCGCAGAGGTCCAGCTGACGCGCTTTGGATGTGATTGTTACGCCTACGCGATGCTGGCGGCGGGTCACATCGATCTGGTGATCGAGGCCGGATTGCAGCCCTACGACATTCAGGCACCCATTGCCGTGGTGCAGGCTGCGGGTGGCATGGTTACCGACTGGCAAGGTCGGCCAGCGCACAACGGCGGCACAGCGATTGCAGCGGCCACTCCAGAGTTGCACGCCGCGGCATTGGGCCTCTTGGCGTGAGTGATCTTACTCTCAAGAACGCGTCGCGGGTTGTGACGATGGACGGGCGCGAACTTGTTGATACGGACATTCACCTCAAAGACGGCCGGATCTCTGCCATCGGTCAGGGCTTATCTGCGCCGGGCAACGCCCTTGATCTGAGCGGCTGCCTTGTCACGCCGGGTCTGATCAACACGCACCATCACCTCTTTCAGACGCTGACCCGCGCTGTTCCGGGCGCGCAGGACGCGATGCTTTTTGGCTGGCTGCAGCGGCTTTACCCGATTTGGGCGCGCTTCGGGCCGGACGAGATGCGGCTTTCGGCAACGCTTGGTCTTGCAGAACTGGCACTTTCGGGCTGCACAATGAGCTCGGACCATCTTTACCTGTTCCCTAATGGGTCGCGGCTGGACGACACCATTGAGGCCGCCAGCGAGATCGGTCTGCGCTTTCTGGCCACGCGTGGGGCGATGTCCATTGGTGAAAGCGACGGGGGCCTGCCGCCCGACAGTCTGGTTGAGGACGAAGCGGCGATTTTGGAAGACTGCATCCGGCTTGTTGATACCTTCCACGATCCAAATCCAGGCGCGATGGTGCAGGTGGGGATTGCGCCCTGTTCGCCGTTTTCAGTTAGCCGCGAGTTGATGCGCGATGCCGCGATCCTTGCGCGCGACAAGGGCGTGCGGCT
>JABDJX010000251.1 GCA_013003245.1 Silicimonas sp.
CCTCGGCGCGCGCGCGGTCTTCGGTCAGCCGCGCATAGATACGCTCCGAAAATTCATGTCCGCCAATGGCATCCAGATGCGCCTCGGTCAGCTCAACCGGATCAATCTGACCCGCCTCAATCGCGCGCCCCATGTCGGCGGCGCTCATCGTCAATATATCCGTCATGGCCGCGACGGTAGCGGCAGTGGGGCGCATGGACAATGGTTTGCGCACCCCCATATTGAAGGGCATGAAGTTTGACACCGATATCGTTATCGCAGGCGGCGGCCTGAACGGCACGACGCTCGCACTGGCCCTGTCCTCTGCCGGGTTTCAGGTCACGCTGGTTGACCCGATCAAACAGAGCAAACGCAAGGGGGCCAAGTTTGACGGGCGCAGCTATGCGCTGGCGATTGCCTCAAAGCATGTCTTGTCTGCGCTGGGTGTCTGGTCGTCCTTGAACGACGTGCAGCCGATCCTTGAAATCAAGGTCACAGATGGTCGCGCGGGCGAGGGGCCTTCACCCTTGATGCTGGCCTTTGACCACGCTGAAATCGAAGAAGGGCCAATGGGCTTCATGGTCGAAGACCGGCATTTGCGGCCAGCCCTTTTGGATGCCGTGGCCAAGTCGGATATCACAGAAATCAGCGGTGAAAGCGTTGAAAACGAAGACCCTGATACGGCTGGCGTCACGGTCACGCTTTCAAGCGGAAAGTCTCTGCGCGCGCGGCTTTTGATCGCCTGCGACGGCAAGAAAAGTGCGATTGCGCACCGCGCTGGTATCAAGCGGATTGGTTGGCAGTACGATCAAAGCGCTCTGGTCACTGCCATCTCGCACGAGCGGCCGCACAACGGAACAGCACATCAGTTTTTCATGCCCTCCGGTCCGTTGGCGATCCTGCCGCTGACCAAAAACCGCGCCTCCATTGTCTGGACGGAAACCAGAGCGCGCGCGCAAACCATCCAGGCGATGGATGACGAGGCGTATCTGGAAGAATTGCGCCCGCGATTTGGGGATTTCCTTGGCGATATCAGCCTGGCTGGTGCCCGATTTACCTATCCGCTGGAGCTTTCGATTGCATCGCGCTTCGTGGCACAAAGGACCGCCTTGGTCGGCGATGCGGCACATGCCGTGCATCCAATTGCCGGACAAGGGCTGAACGCGGGCCTTAAGGACGTGGCGGCCTTGGCAGAGGTTTTGGTCGATGCAAAGCGCCGAGGCGAAGACATCGGTCGCGCCGATGTGCTGGCCCGCTATCAGCAGTGGCGCCGCTTTGACACCGCCTCACTGGCGCTCGCGACTGACACCTTTAACAAGCTGTTTTCAAATGATAATACGGCTCTTCGACTGATCCGCGATATCGGCCTTGGCGTCACAAACGCGCTCCCCGGTCTGCGCCGTGGATTGATCAGGGAAGCCGCAGGATTAACCGGAGATCTGCCACGACTGGCGCGGGGCCAAGCGCTTTAGTCCAGCTTGCGCGCCTCATCGACCAGCATAATCGGAATACCATTTCGGATCGGATAGGCCAGATGCGCGGCTTTTGAAATCAACTCACGCGCTTCAGCGTTATAGGTCAACTGTGCGCGTGTCTCTGGGCAGACAAGCGATTCCAACATGCGGCGATCAAAGATAGTCTCTTCGCTCATTGCAGGATGTCCTCGGCATTGCCACCGCGCAGCGCAAACTGGATCAGCGTCACCAAAGTCTCTCGCCGCGTCTCCAGCGAAGGCGCCTCAAGCAGTGCCTGCTTGTCCTCAGGCTCAAACGGGCACAGCATCGACAGCGAATTGATCAGCAACTCGTCCTCAGCCTCTTTCAGGGATTCCCAGTCTGTTTTCAGTTCCTCAGACTCGAAGAACTGCTTCAGGGATGCGAAAAACGTGTCTCGATTAAATCCTTCATCATGCTCGGTCGGCCCGAGATCACGCTCGAAGCTGTCCCAGTTGACGGCACAGCGGCGGTAGGGGTGAAAACCCTCAACCTCTTTGACGACGCGAAATCGCGAAATGCCGGCCAAAGTTATCATGTAACGACCGTCTTCCGTCTCGGAAAACCCGGTGACACGACCGGCGCAACCAATGGCATGCAAAGACGATTTCCCGCTCGATTGCCCCTCGCGCGGCTGGATCATGCCAATAAGGCGATCCTCGGATTTAAGCGCATCGTCCAGCATGGAAAGATACCGCGGCTCGAATATATGCAGCGGAAGCCGCGCGCGTGGCAACAAAAGCGCGCCCGGCAGAGGAAAGATAGGCAGCGTGCGAGGCAGGTCGGATGCAGAAAACATAACCTGCATCTAGCGCGCGCCTTCAATCATGCAAATATCATCGACGACAATTTCCGCCGTCCGTTCAGAACAAGGGGGTCGTTTGGTTTGAGTGCCTCGAAAATCGTGAACAACTGCGCCTTGGCCGCACCGTCGTTCCACTCGCGGTCACGACGGAAAATCTCAAGAAACTGGTCAATTGCTTCTTCGCCCTCGCCAGCGGCATAAAGTGCCTGCGCCAGATCATAACGCGCCTGATGATCCTCCGCATTCGCCTCAACCGCGGCACGAAGATCGGCCACCGGGCCTGCATCCGCCGCCTGTTTTGCCAAGGCAATCTGCGCCCGTGCCGCTTCAATCTCGGGGGCCTCGGCCAGATCATCGGGAACACCCGCCAGCACGCCTTCGGCCTGATCGGTTTGGTCAAGCTCAAGATAAGACCGTGCCAACCCGCCATACGCAGCTGCGTTGGCGGCATCTTCCTGCAAAACAGCGGCGAAGATCTGCGCGGCATCAGCGGCTGCACCCTCCGTCAGCATTTGTTCTGCCGCGTCCAGCGCCTCTGACAAACCTCCATCCGCCTGACCGCCGGAAGCTTCAATCGCGCGGTCAATGAACGCCTTCAATTCCGACGCAGGAACCGCCCCTTGAAACGCGTCAATCGGCTGGCCTTTCCAAAAGGCATAGACCGTCGGAATCGACTGAACCCGCAACTGTCCGGCAATCGCCTGGTTCTCATCCACATTGACCTTGACCAGTTTCACAGCACCCTTGGCCTCGGTTACTGCGGCTTCTAGTGCTGGTGTCAACTGCTTGCACGGCCCGCACCACGGTGCCCAGAAATCCACGATGATCGGCGTTTCCTGGCTTGCTTCGATCACGTCAGCCATAAATGTGGCCTCGGACGTGTCTTTGATCAGATCGCCAGCAGGTGTGGCCGCGCCTGTTGGATTAAGTTCAAGCATTATCTTCCCCAAATTGGTGTCGGTGCATCTTATATGCGATCACCTGACGAATAACCAAGGGGCATTGAAAGATGGATTTATTCCGCGCAACTGAACGTGCCATGGCCATGAGCGACGATGTTTGGATGCGCCATGCCAACCCCTGGTCGGTCTGGACGCGCTTTATCTGCCTGCCGCTGATCATCCTCGCCATCTGGAGCCGCGTTTGGCTCGGTTGGTGGGCGCTGGCGCCGCTGGCAGTGGCGTGCCTTTGGACATGGTGGAACCCGCGCGCCTTCCCGCCGCCAGACAAGACCGACACCTGGGCATCAAAGGGCACTTTTGGCGAGAGGGTCTTTTTGAACCGAGAAAACATTCCAATCCCTGAGCACCATGTGCGTTGGGCGATGGTGCTTGGCTTCGGCTCGGCCCTCGGTCTTGTCCCGCTTGTCTGGGGGCTTTGGGTTTTGGACGTCACAATGACGCTTCTCGGCCTTGTGCTGGTTGTTTTGCCCAAGGTGTGGTTCGTCGACCGCATGGTCTGGCTTTACGAAGATATGAAAGACGTCGATCCAACATACGCCGCCTGGCTAAGAGACTAACTTGGCGCGCAACTCTTTCGTCAACGGAATGCAACCCGTCAGGCCAGCGGGCAGCACAAGCAGTGCCCCGGCCTCGTAAAGTGCGCGTGTCATCTCTGGTCGGTTGGCGACAATCAATGCTGAGCGTCCAAGACTGAGAATGCCCGTGTCATCCGGCAGCGACGCGAGAAGCTTCTCGGACGGAAAGGGCACAACGGCCGCGGGCGCTGCGTCCGATACGCGCATGATGCCCGCCATCAGCGCAATCCACGCGACCAGAACAAGCGGTGCTGCCCAAATCAAGCGCTTAGTAATCGTGGACATGCTCGATCCTCAGATCACCCGGCGCACGCAGCCGCTCCGCAAGCTCTGTTACAGGCACAACGATCAGATGTCGAAAGTCGCCATAGCCCTGGCGTGGAAAAGAATAGAGCGCATCAGGCGCGGTCTCCGCCTCAGACGTGGCGGTGAAAAGGATCGCATCATTGCCAGAAATCTCGACCAAGTCCGCTCCTGCTTCGGCCAGCCCCTGAAGCACGTTGGTAAAGGCCCGATACCTATCGGTTTCAATCACAACGCCTTCGTCCAGCTTCTCGATCACGCCTACATCATCAAAGGACTGCAGTTCCTCTTGCGAAAGCCCCGAGACAACCGAACGCAATCGCAGTTCATCCGAGCCTATCCCTTCAACCGCCTGCGCGATGACCTGCGCATAGGCCGCCTTGGCCCCAAACTCCAAACCAAGTGCCAGGGCGCGCTCCTGGTCCCGCAAAACAGGCGTCGTTGCTTCCCTTAACTCAGTCACATCACGCTCGAAATCCCACTGATACCAAGGCACCTGCTGCAAAAACGCCGCGTAAGCCTTGGCCTGCCGGGCACTGACGTCATCCAACGGCGCGCGCTCAGCCCCACGCAGCATCGCGGCAATCCGGCCAAACGTTTCTTCATAGGCGGCCTTCGCAAGCAACTCGGCGGTGAAACTGACACCAATCGTATAGATCGTCATTTTGCTGTCACGCGTCACACCCCCCATGCCAGCCGCGCGTTCGGTCAGCGGGCAAAGCGCGCCCCAAAAGCCACCAATCGCGCGCAGGTAGCCAAAGTCATGCGGATCGCCTGTTTCAATAACCTTCGCGTAATCATCATAGGCATGAACAATATGCCACTCGGGATAGGTCATCAGCGTCCGGCTTTCGGCGCGCTGCCACTCAGGCGCAGTGATGATCGGCTGGTAGGCGTCATCGCTCGCCTCTGCCGTACAGGCCAACTCAGTGTAAGCCACAGGCGACAGCAAAAGCAGCACAAGTACGATCACCGCAAGCACCAAACGCCACAGCCATCGCGCAAGAAAACGCATCAGTCGCGCGCTTTCATCAACCCGACAAGCAGCGCGATGCCACCCAAGCCGATGTGCGGCAGGTTTGCCATGATTTTGAAGCCGAAAGGCAAATCCAACACTCCGTTGTTGAAGATGCCAAAATCCAGATAGCCCGATCCAACGGCAAGCCCCATAAGCCCATCGGCCAGATAAAGCGCCCCGAAGATAAGCAAAAACAACCGAGAGGCGCGCGCTGATGTCAGCGCCGCAGCCAACGCCCAGAGCGCCGAGGCGAGATGCAGCGCGTCATCAAAGATATCGAGGGCAAAAACGCCAAATACTACCCCGTCTTCGTCGGTGATGCCGGGGATGTAGTTCAGCGACGCCGCTGCCATTAACGCAAGGAAGAAGCCGAAGGCGGTGACACGGTACAAGGTCATGCCAGCGGCTCCAGATACGTATCCCAAAACCCGTTGCGAAAGGTGCGGTCTGGATCAAGCTCCAGTTTTCGCTCAACGAAGTCGCGCACGCTGGGATAGCCACGCAGAAGTTGTGCGCCTGTCGCATGCGGGCGATACGGCAAGTAGTACGTTCCACCGAGGGCCAGCACACGCTCGATCAACTCTTGCGTCATGCGCTTGTGATCCGTCTCGGCCCGCGCCGTCATTTCCTGACTGAAAAGCATCACGCAGGCGATCCGGTTGCCGGGCGCATAGGCCAGCACACTTTCACGATCTGCCTTCACATAGCGCAGCGTTATGTTCAGCATCTCTTGATAACTCGCAGGGATGACATCCTGACAGACATCGATGAAATCGCCAAACCGCTCGGGCGGCACAAAATATTCGTGCAGAATATCGGTGCGGGTCGGGTCGCGGTCGTCCAACGTCTTAACCGGCTCGTTCAATAGCGTATTCCGCGTCACATCGCCCGCCCCGATCAGGGGCCCCAGTATCGCCTCAAAGCCCCAGCGAATGTCCTTCGCCGTCTCATTCATAAGCTGCGCGCGAAAAACCCGCGCCGCGGCCTTGCTCATGAAGCCCGATCCTGTGACGGGCGGCAAATTCTCCTGATCCTCAGCCTCGCGATAGGTGATCATTAACGCATCTTCAAAGAAGGTTTCGCGATCCACGTTCAGGCGACCATAAGCCATGTTCACATCGCCCGCTTCAATGGCACCCACAAAAAACGGTGCAAATTCCCGCGATGGCATCTTCTGAAAGGTCGGCGTCAGGCGACGGTTCGGCACCATCTCAACCTCCAATTCCAGAATTGCCCCGGTCAGGCCGTAGCCGCCCATTGTCAGGGTGAAAAGATCGGCGAACTCATCACGCGACACCCGCACAAGTTCGGCATCCGGACGCAGCATGTAAATCTGGCGCACGCTTTCGCCCATCGGCCCCCAAGGTGCGGGCCAGCCGTGGGCGTTGACACAAAACGTGGCCGCAACACCAAAATCATTGTTCGACTGCATGATTTTCGGGCTCATTCCAATGCGGTCAAGCTGCGCTATCACATCGCTCCACCGCGCACCCGCGTGCACACGATAGGTCATCTCGCGATGGTCAGGCTCGACCAAGCCGTTGTCATAGGTCAGCGCCGTGCCATCGCGTGGGATCGCATGCCCGCCCATCGAGTGTCGCGCAGCCCCGATATTGAAAGGCCGCCCCGCGTCTCGCGCCTCCAGTATCTCGGCACGCACCTTGTCGATCATCACCTCGCTTGGGTTATCCGGCAGGATCACGTGCTTGGCGACAGGTGTTTCGCTTAGCAGGCTGGCATCATTCAAAGTGCCCTCTGCGCCGATCGGCTGCATGGAGTTGGTCGCAGCCACAGACGGCACATTGCTCCCAAGCTTAGAGCCCGCATAGGCCCCAACAGCGGCCCCTCCGGCAAAAAGTGCCGCCCGGCGCGTAAGCTGAGTTTTTACAGATCGGTAGGCCATCGCATTCTCTTAATTTTCCGTCCGCTCAATGGACTGAAGCATACGCCAAGCTTCGGGTTTCACGTGATTATCCTCGGGTACGCTGAGGATTTTGACAATCGTGTGCGGCGGAACCGCCGCAAAGTGATAAGCTGAGCGTTGACAAGCGCCACTTCTGCGCCTCTTCTGGTTAACCTTAAAAATCAAATGTCGCCAACACCGGCGCGTGATCACTTGGTTGTTCCCATCCGCGAGCGTCCCGCAAAACGCGGCTTGAGTGCGCGGCATTCGCGATATCGCCCGTGGCCCAGACGTGATCAAGACGGCGGCCCTTGTCGGCGGCGTCCCAGTCGCGGGCGCGGTAGGACCACCAGCTGTAAAGCTTGCCGTCTGGGATATCGGCGCGGGTCACGTCCGCCCAGCCGCCTGCGTCCTGCACGTCTGCCAGATGCTCGACCTCAATCGGCGTGTGGCTGACGACCCGCAACAGCTTCTTGTGATCCCAGACATCATCCTCACGCGGCGCGATATTCAAATCACCCACGAGGATCGACTTTTGTGGCTTATCCTTGCCAAAAACGTCCCGCATTTCAGTCAGGAAATCCAGCTTCTGGCCGAACTTCTCGTTCACCTCGCGGTCCGGCTTGTCACCACCGGCCGGTACATAAAAATTGTGGATTACCACACCATTTTCCAGTTGCGCCGAGACATGACGTGCGTGGCCCAGCCCGGCCCAATCCCGGTCGCCTGTGTCCTTGAGAGGCAGCTTCGACAGGATAGCAACACCGTTATAGCCCTTCTGTCCGCGGGCCACGATGTGGGAATACCCAAGCCCTTTGAACCCCTCCAAAGGGATTTTCTCAACCGGCGATTTGCACTCTTGCAGACAAATCACGTCTGGTGCCTCGGCCGACATCAACTGCCGTACAATCGGCTCGCGCAGTCTGACAGAGTTGATGTTCCAAGTGGCAAGCGTGAAAGGCATTTAAGCCTCCGGGGGTTGGCGTTCGGTCTGACAAGTTTCAGATGCGCAGGGCAATTGAGTTGCGCGCATGCTGTCTTCTTTGGCGAGAAAACCCAAGAGGAAATTGGCTACCAGAATGACAATCAAAACAATTAACCGACATTGCGCACCACAAAGCGACGCCGGATCAGCGTGGGGGCGAAGTTTAGGTGGCCCATTTGCGGCTAGTTAGCGATAGCTCCAGCGAAGTCTGATCGGAGCGTTGTGCCTGCATCGCGGGATACGAGCTCGAATGAAAAGAGCAACGGTGGGTTACCGGCTTTCGCGAAATTCAGATGGGCTTTGACCTGCTCGGGCGCGAAAGGCGCGCGTAAAATAGGCGGGAGATGAAAACCCGCTCTGTCGTGCTATCTGGGCGATCTGCATATTCGTGTCGCGCAGCAATCGTCGCGCTTCGAAATGGCGGCGGTCTGTCAGGATATCCAGCGCCGGGCGCCCAGCCACTTTACGGCAGACACGGCTTAGGTGCGTTGGTGTCACCCCAAGCAAGGCGGCATAGTGCTGGACCCCTTCGGCATGCCGAAAATCTCGCTCGATCAGCGATGTATAGGCCTCGGCAAGTCGGTGGGCGGCAGTGTCCACACGCACACCTGGTGACGGATTGGGTGCATCGGCGTGTGCCTCGGCCGTTCTGGAGAGCCAAATTGACAAGAGCCCAGCGTGATGTCCAAGCGCCTTGTGACCCAGTGCACAACCGCTGTCTTGCTCTTTGACCATCGCATCGATCGTTCCAGTCAACTCGCGTTGGAGACGCACGTCGTGCAACCGCATGTGCAACGGTTCTTCGGGCCAATCGAAGGTCCGGACATCTGGTAAGAAGACAACCGAGCCAAGCACAGGACCCATGGTAGAAAAACCATGCATCGTCTGCGCGGGCAGAAAAACCAAATTGTGGGGACTATAACCACAGTTGCGTCCGGATATTGTCAGGCGACCTTGTCCTCTGGTGAACCAGATCAGTACCGGGCGGTCATAGCTGCGCATCGCCTCGGTCCGCCACGCACCGCCCTGAGCCATGCGGGTCACGGATACGACTTCAACCGGAGCGCCCTCCGGTTCTGCGACAACTTCTTCGACAGGTATTTGCGCCTTTGCCCTCGGTTGAGGCAAAAGCGTGAAACGCTGCAGCGACATCGAAACCCCACCCCCCAAGGCAGAAAATATGGCTAAATTGTGGCAAAGCCTTACCGTCACGTCAAACTATTCCGCGATTTTGTGAAATTTGGCTTTGAAAGGTGGTGCTTAGAAGCCCTATCGACACTCTTTCATGGTATCGACCATATTCCGCAGAAGGTTCTGATAAAGCTTGTTTCCAGTGTCGAGTCCGGCACCAAGCGGGTCCAGTTCAAGTATTTTGGCGTCACTGCCTTCAAGCACGGTTTGAACAAGGCTGCGGGGCGCGCCAGCTTCAACAAAGACACACGCAATGTCGGTATCGGTCACTTGAGCCCGCACCTTGGCGATTCGCGCAGGCCCGGGTTGGTGCGCATCGTCGTCCTGAATAATAATCGCAGGCTCAAGCCCGAAGCGCGTCTCGAAATATTGAAATGCATCGTGGTGCACGCCAAACGGGCCGATTTGGAAGCCTTCCTGAAGACTCGTGATTTGGCGTGCCAGCGCATCATCGGCGCGTTCAGCGTTCGTGCGGTAAGCCGTGCTTTGGGCCGGGTCGGCCTCAGACAGCACATCGGCAATTGCAGAAAGCCATACGCGCGCGTTCGCCGGGTCGAGCCACGCGTGCGGGTCCGCCTCATTCCCGTCATCATGAGCGTGATCATGGGAATGCGCGCCACGATACGGCAAAAGGTGGCTGCCTTCGACATCCAAAAGCATCACAATCCGCGCCTCAGACGCCAAAGTGCTAAGCGGCTTTTCCAGCCAAGGGGTCAAAGCAGGCCCGATCGCGATGACAACGTCCGCATTCTCCAAGGCGGCAGCTTGCGAGGGGCGAAGGGCATAAGTGTGCGGGTCTGCCCCCGGTTCTAATAAAAGCATGGGCGTGCCAACACCTTCCATCACCTGAGACACAAGGCTGTGCACTGGCGGGATGTCCGTCACAATACTTGGGCTTTGTGCATAAGAGGCGGTTGCGCATGCCACGACAACACTGCCGATTTTGAAACTGTTTTGCATCATGGCCGGGTTGTTAACTGTTACGGTATAACATATCAACTCACCATGACGACAATTGGATTTGAAAACCACAACCACGCGCGTTGCATCGCCAAGGGCGTTAAGGCGGCTGACGTGTTTTGCAAAGAGGCTGGCCTGCGACTGACACCAACGCGGCGCCGCGTTCTTGAGATTTTGTTGGAACAACACCGGGCCATGGGGGCTTATGAGGTGCTGGATACGTTGCGCGATGAAGGGATCGGCTCGCAACCACCGGTCGCCTATCGGGCTTTGGAATTTCTGGTCCAAAACGGTTTTGCGCATCGCATCGAACGACTGAACGCCTTCATCGCCTGCGCCCACCCCGGCGAAGACCACGCACCTTCCTTTCTGATCTGTCGCAATTGCGATTCTGTCGCCGAGGCATCTTCAGAGGCCACAAAGGGCCGCTTGGGCGAAGCGGCCAAAGCCGCCGGTTTCAAAATTGAACGTGCCGTAGTCGAGGCTATCGGTTTGTGCCCCTCGTGCAGGACTGATCCATGAACCTTGTCGATATCATGGGATTGGGCGTCAGCTTTGGCGGAGACCCGGTGTTGAACCATGTTGATCTGGTGGTTGCTCCGGGCGAGATTGTTACGATTGTCGGGCCAAACGGATCAGGCAAATCCACCTTGCTGCGCGCCATCATTGGGGCCGTGCCCCCCACTCACGGCACGGTTGTCCGGAAACCGGGGCTCAGGATCGGATACGTCCCCCAGAGGCTGCATATCGACCGAACCTTGCCGCTGACGGCTCGGAGGTTTCTTGATCTGCCACGACCGGTTGCCTCTGACCAAGCAACCAAGGCCCTTGAAGCAGCCGGTGCTGCGCATTTGGCCGACAGACAGCTCTCAGAGCTTTCGGGTGGTCAAACCCAACGCGTCATGCTTGCGCGCGCGCTTTTAAACAGACCAGAGCTTTTGATCCTTGATGAGGCCACCCAAGGTCTGGATCAGCAGGGATCTGCTGCTTTCTACCGTCAAATTGAAGAGGTGCGCACCCGGTTTGGATGCGGGATTTTGATGGTCAGCCACGAACTGCACGTTGTGATGGCCGCCTCTGACAGGGTGATTTGCCTCAATGGTCACGTCTGCTGCCACGGCTCGCCCGAGCATGTTGCCTCTGCCCCTGAGTATCGCGCCTTGTTTGGCACCGGCACACAAGGGGCGCTGGCGCTGTACCGGCACGAACACGACCACGCGCATGATCACAGCCGCGACCACGAGCCGCATTGATGAACCTGCTGGACAGCTTCCTGCTTAGGGCCGTTTTGGCTGGTTTTGGCGTAGCCCTAGCCGCTGCGCCCTTGGGCTGTTTCGTGGTCTGGCGGCGCATGGCCTATTTCGGCGACGCCACGGCCCACGCGGCCATTCTGGGTGTCGCCCTTGCTTTTGCTGTGGATGTTCCGATCTTTGCCGGCGCCCTGGCGATGGCGCTTTTTATGGCGCTGGCGGTCACCAAGATGTCAGTCCGTGGTTATGCCGCCGACACGACGCTGGGCGTAATGGCACATGCATCGCTTGCTTTCGGGCTGGTAGCCCTTTCCAGCATTGAGGGTGTGCGCGTTGACCTTATGGTGTTTCTTTTTGGAGACATTCTGGCCGTCACCCGCGGAGATCTTGCCATCATTTGGGCAGGGGCCGCATTGGTCTTAGCCTTGCTTGTCTGGCGCTGGTCCGCTCTCTTGACCGCAACCCTGAACGAAGACCTCGCCACCGCGGCGGGCCTGAACCCGCGACGCGAGCAGCTTATCCTGACGCTTGCCCTTGCGATTGTTGTTGCCGTGGCCATCAAGGTTGTTGGCGTTCTGCTGATTGCCGCGATGCTGGTCATCCCTGCCGCTGCGGCCCGCCCATTGGCTGCATCGCCCGAACGTATGGCCCTGATCGCCGCTACTATTGGCGTGATATCCGTGCTGAGCGGTCTTTGGGCCGCATGGGAGCTTGATACCCCAGCAGGGCCGTCCATTGTCTGCGCGGCAGCTCTGGTTTTTCTCCTCACGACTGTCGCCGCGGCATTTGCCCCGTCAAACAGATAGGCGCGGGCGTTAGCCCTCCATCGCCTCCAGCTCATCAATAAACCCAGAGATCATCGACAGACCCTTGTCCCAAAACGCCGGGTCCGACGCGTCCAGTCCAAAGGGTGCCAAAAGCTCTTTGTGATGCTTTGAACCGCCTGCCTTCAACATGTCGAAATACTTCGCCTGAAAGTCAGGATCGCCCTCTTCATAAACCGCATAAAGCGCGTTCACCAAACCATCCCCAAACGCATAGGCATAGACATAAAACGGCGAATGCACGAAGTGCGGCACATAGGACCAAAACGTCTCGTAGCCCTCCATGAAAGTGAACGCAGGCCCAAGGCTTTCGCCCTGCACACTCATCCACAATGCGCCGATATCATCTGGAGTCAGCTCACCCTCACGGCGTGCGTCGTGCAGTTTGCACTCAAAGTCGTAAAACGCGATTTGACGCACAACGGTGTTGATCATGTCCTCAACCTTGCCCGCCAGCATCACCTTCTTCTCAGCCGCCGATGGCGCATCGGCCAAAAGCTTGCGGAATGTCAGCATTTCACCAAAGACCGACGCGGTCTCAGCCAGCGTTAGCGGTGTTGACGCCAAAAGCTCGCCCTGCCCTGCCGCCAGGCGCTGGTGAACGCCATGTCCCAATTCATGGGCAAGGGTCATCACATCGCGCGGTTTGCCCAAATAGTTCAGCATCACATAAGGGTGGACATCCGCGACCGTTGGGTGCGCGAACGCTCCCGGCGCCTTGCCCGGTTTCACGCCGGCATCGATCCAGCCCTTGTCAAAAAAGGGCTCGGCCAGCGTGGCCATCTCGGGATCAAACCCACTGTAGGCATTCAGCACCGTCTCGCGCGCTTCGTCCCAGCTCACCAGACGATCGCTTTCCATCGGAAGCGGCGCGTTGCGGTCCCAGACTTCCATTTTATCAAGGCCAAGCCAACCACGCTTCAACTCATAGTAGCGATGGCTCAACTTCGGATAGGCCACCACTACCGCATTGCGCAGCGCCTCGACGACTTCCGGCTCGACGTGATTGGAAAGGTGCCGCCCGGTCTGCGGCGTCGGCATGCCGCGCCACCGGTCTTCAATCTCTTTTTCCTTCGCCAATGTGTTGTGCACGCGCGCGAAAAGCTTGACATTCTCACCAAATACCCGCGCTAACTCGTGCGCTGCCACCTCACGCTTCGAGCGGTCCTGTTCTGTCAGATCGTTGAGCGTGGCTTCCAGAGCGCGCGTCTTGCCCCCGATGGTAAATTCCAGTCCGGCAATGGTTTCATCAAAGAGCCGGTTCCATGCAGCCGCGCCCACCGTCGACTGATCATGCAGAAATTTCTCCAGTTCATCCGACAATTGATAAGGCCGCATCGCACGCAGGCGATCAAAAATCGGCTTGTATCGGGCCAGATCAGCGTTCTGGTGAAACCAGCCCTCCAGCACCTCGTCCTCGATCCGGTTCACCTCAAGGGTGAAAAAGACCAACGGCGTCGTGAACGTGGTGATCTTGTCCTGTGCATCCGACATCGCCTTGGCGCGCGCGTCATCGGTGGTGATCTGATAATACCGCAGCCCGATAAACGACATGATGCGCCCGGCAATCATGTCGATCTTCTCATAACGCAAAACACAGTCCAGCACAGCAGCGGCATCAAGCCCCGCAAGCTTACCCTCGAAGTCCTCGGCAAATGATGCGCAAGCCTGTTCCAACCAATCCATATCGCGTTTGAACTCCGGCGCATCCGGGCTGGTGTAGAGATCGCTCAGGTCCCATTCGGGCAGATCACCCAGTTTGTCAGAGCCATCGGAAACCACGTCATACGCAAGCTGAGGTTCAAACCGCATAGATATCATCCTTGTTTTGTTCCTTCTGACCTAGGCCTCTACGCCTGCCACTTCAACAGCCGCAACCCTTCATCGGTCTATAAATATGGCGGGGAGTGTGAGGGGCAGAGCCCCTCACCCAGCGCGACGTGCGAAA
>JABDJX010000264.1 GCA_013003245.1 Silicimonas sp.
GCCCGATCCTGACCGACAGCGGCGGGTTTCAGGTGATGAGCCTCGCCGCCTTGCGCAAACTCACCGAGGAGGGCGTGAAGTTCTCCAGCCACATCGACGGCTCTAAACACATGCTTTCGCCGGAGTCCTCGATGGAAATCCAGCGCCAGCTTGGCTCTGATATCGTGATGTGCTTTGACGAATGCCCTGCCCTGCCTGCGGACGAAAAACGCGTGTTGGAAAGCATGGAACTGTCTATGCGATGGGCCAAACGCTCGCGCGACGCCTTCGGCGACCGCCCCGGCCACGCGCTTTTCGGCATCCAACAGGGAGGCGTTACAGAGGAGCTACGTGGCCAAAGCGCCGAGGCCCTGCGCGCCATTGAATTCGACGGCTACGCCATTGGCGGGCTGGCGGTGGGCGAAGGGCAAAAGGCGATGTTCGGCGTGCTCGATTATGCGCCCGCCATGCTGCCCACCGACAAGCCGCGCTACCTGATGGGCGTGGGCAAGCCCGACGACATCCTCGGTGCCGTCAAGCGCGGCGTCGATATGATGGATTGCGTGCTACCCTCGCGCTCGGGCCGCACCGGACAGGCCTTTACCCGCCACGGCGTGGTCAATATCAAAAACGCCCGCCACGCCGATGATCCACGCCCTTTGGATGACACCTGCCGTTGCCCGGCCTGTCAGAACTATTCCCGCGCCTATCTGCACCACGTCTTCCGCGCAGGCGAAATGATCTCGGGCATGTTGCTGACCTGGCACAATCTGACTTATTATCAGGACATTATGGCCGGCATGCGCGATGCCATCATCGCAGGCACATTTGAGAGCTGGGAGCAGGACTTCCACCAGACACGCGCCCAGGGCGATATTCCACAGCTTTAGCCTCGTCGCACCAAGCCCCTTGGAAAACCCTGAAAACCCACCTATTTTAAATGGATACTCAGGAGCACGACCAACATGTTCGCTATTCCCGGCAAACAAGCCGTCACCATCACCCCGGCTGCCGCGGCGCAAATCGCCAAGCTGATGGAGAAAGACGGCCACAAAGGCCTGCGTATCGGCGTCAAGAAAGGCGGCTGCGCGGGCATGGAATACACCATGGAGTATGCGGCGCAGGTTGATCCGATGGACGAGGTCGTTGAACAAAATGGCGCGCGGGTGATGATCGCGCCGATGGCGCAGATGTTCCTCTTCGGCACCGAGATCGATTACGAGGTTTCACTTCTGGAATCGGGCTTCAAATTCAAAAATCCCAACGTCGAAGACGCCTGCGGATGCGGCGAAAGCATCAAATTCAAAGACGTTGCAGAGCTCACCGCCGAAACAAAAGACGGCTAGCCCTTTCTTCTTGGTAAAAATATTCTGGGGGTGCGGGGGCAAAGCCCCCGCATTGCGCGACGCGCGCAGCGCGGCGCAAACCCTTCGAGCACTTTCCAACATTGACATCGGCGCCAATCCACAAGAACTCTGCGCCCAACACGATGAGGCAAACGCGGAGATAAAAGATGCGCAAACTGGCAGCCGGAAACTGGAAGATGAATGGCTTGAATGACAGCCTGGCCGAATTCAACGCCTTGGCGCAAGCCTTTCCCGACCCCTCCTGCGACGTGTTGATCTGCCCGCCCGCCACGTTGCTGGATCGGCTTTCGCAACGCGCCAAAGATGCCGCCATCCAGACCGGCGGACAGGATGCCCACACGGCCACATCGGGGGCACACACCGGCGATGTCTCCGCCGAGATGCTGGCTGATGCAGGGGCCGCTTATGTTATTCTGGGCCATTCCGAGCGGCGTGCCGACCATGGTGAAAGCGATGCGCTGATAAACGCCAAAACCACGGCTGCCTGGGAGGCAGGGCTGATCGCCGTTGTCTGTGTTGGCGAAACGCTGGACGAGCGCGAGGCGGGCCGCACCATCGAGGTGGTCAGCGGCCAGTTGCAAGGCTCGCTGCCCGAGGGCGTCACTGCGGAAAACACAGTTGTCGCCTACGAGCCCGTCTGGGCCATCGGCACCGGCAAGGTGCCCACGCTGGAAGAAATCAGCGCGGTTCACAATGATATTCGCGCCCGCCTTAAAGCGCGCTTTGGCGATACTGCGACGGATATCCGATTGCTCTATGGTGGCTCGGTCAAACCTTCCAATGCGCCTGAGATCTTTGCGGTCTCAAACGTCGATGGCGCTCTGGTGGGCGGGGCCTCTCTCAAGGCCGCCGACTTTGGGGGCATTATCTCGGCTTTGGAAGCGGCCTAAGTCGCTTCCACGAAGAGCCGACCCTCAACCGCTTTGACCACTTGCTCGGGATGGGTGATCGGTACCATGTGCCCTGCCCCTTTGACCGACACCCATTCGGCGTTCGGAATACGGTCTCCGATGGTCGAGATAATCTCGGGCACAACAGGGTGCGTGTTCTCGCCATCGATAAAGGTCACCGGCACCTCCAGCCCCTCCAACCGGCCATCGCGCAGCAGGTTTACGCGATCATCCCATAAAAGCGGGTTTGCGGCGGGCACAATGCCGATACGGCTGGTCATGTAGGTGCGCTCTTCCATGGAAATATCGCTCCAAGCGCGCCCGTCGCCCCAGATCTTGTGAAACTCTTTAACCGCCGTGGCATATTCTCCGGCGGACACCTTGTTGCCAAAGCTCGCAAGATCCCGCGAGATCTTGTCATGCGCCCAGCGGCCTTTCACGGCGGCAAAAAACACCGGCTCTATCAGAACAAGTGACGACACGCGGTAGGGCCGCTCGATCGCAATGCGCAACGCCACGACCGCGCCAACCGAATGGCCAATCAGCGGCACCGGGGTCGATGGCATCTCATCAAGCGCGATCTCTACCGCCTGATCGGAAAAGTCGCGCGTCTCGTCATAATCCTCGGCCAGCCCGTGACCGGGGAGTTCAATGGACAAAGGCGAGATGTCGCCCCCCAACGCATTCAAAAACGGGCGCCAGTTGCTGGCGCGCCCCAGACCACAATGGATTAATGCCAAAGGTGCCTTCGACATGCTCAGAGCTGCCCTCCCAGATCCATGTCCAGTTGCGCAAGTCGATCTTGTCCCCAAAAACGCGCGCCACCGTCGGTGATGAAAAAGGGCGCGCCAAAGACACCTGCGTTGACCGCCTCTTCAGTGTTTGCTTCATAGGTTTCGGCCCCTGCCAGCAGGCCACTGTCAGTAAGGCTTGGATCAAACCCAGCGCTTTCGAGACAGGCCTTGATCACCGCGTCATCGGCGATGTCTTTTTCCTCCGCCCAGCACGCGCGCGTGATGGCAAAGACGAACGCTGCCAGATCACCGCCGCCTGCCTTCTGCGCTGCAATCAGAGCGTAAGACGAAGGTGCCGGGTTTGTTGGCCAATGCGCAGGCTTGGGATTGACCGGCATGCCAAGCTCTTTTGCACAGCGCTCGATCTCGATCAGACGATATTCTTGCCGCGAGGGATGACGCTGACCGGGAGGTACACCGCCAGTACGCGCAAACAGCCCCATGATATCGAGAGGTTTATAGGTGATCGTCGCGCCATGTTTGGCGGCAATCTCGCTTGGGCGCGTCCCGGCCAGGTAGCAATTTGGCGAAATCGTCGAAAGGTAATAGTCGATATGCGCCATTTGCGGCTTCTCCGGGGTCAAGGAATGTTTGCCTGACCCTATGCGCGTGATAAGCGGTGTCAACGTACCGAATCCTTGCAGGCGCAAGGACACAACAGGACAGTGCTGCTTATGCCTCAAATCGAAGAACCGAAGATCATCTCTGGCAATGCCAATCCCCCTCTTGCCAAAGCCGTCGCCCGGCGCATGTCGATGCACCGGGGGGTGAACGTCGGGTTGGTTGAAGCGCGGGTGGAGCGGTTCAACGATGGGGAGATTTTCGTTGAGGTCTTTGAGAACGTGCGCGGCGAAGACATGTTCATCCTGCAATCCACCTCGAACCCGGCCAATGACAACCTGATGGAGCTTTTGATCATGTCGGACGCGCTGCGCCGCTCTTCTGCCGCGCGCATCACGGCCGTGATCCCCTATTTTGGCTACGCTCGCCAGGATCGCCGTACCAAGGCGCGCACGCCCATTACAGCCAAGCTTGTGGCCAACATGATGGTTAGTTCCGGGATTGAGCGGGTTCTGACGATGGACTTACACGCGGCACAGATCCAGGGCTTTTTCGATATTCCGGTCGATAACCTTTATGCGTCGCCAATTTTTGCGCTCGACATCAAGCATGCTTTCAAGGGCAAGATGGACGACGTGATGATCGTCTCGCCTGACGTGGGTGGCGTGGCGCGGGCGCGTGAATTGGCTCAGCGCATCGGGGCACCGCTCTCGATCGTGGACAAACGCCGCGAAAAACCTGGCGAAGTGGCCGAAATGACGGTGATTGGCGATGTGAAGGACCGGGTTTGCATTGTTGTGGACGATATCGTCGATACCGCCGGCACGCTGTGCAAGGCGGCCGAAGTGCTGATGAGCGCCGGCGCGAAAGAAGTGCATTCCTATATCACGCACGGTGTGCTGTCGGGTCCCGCCATTGAACGGGTCGGCAAATCGGTGATGAAGAGCCTGGTGATCACTGACACGATTGCTCCGACCGAGGCGGCGCTGGCCACCAAGAATATCCGCGTGGTGCCAACCGCCCCGATGTTTGCTCAGGCGATCATGAACATCTGGCATGGCACGTCGGTGTCCAGCCTGTTCAATCACGAAACGCTGGAGCCGATTTACGACGGGATGTACGCGTCTTCCTGAGCGCATTCAGGGGGCGCTGCCCCCTCGCCTGACTGCGTCAAGCTCACCCCCGGGATATTTCACCCAAGAAGAATGGGGGCGTGGACAATTTTAGACGAATTGTCGCTACATGCCCGCAGCAATGGCCATCATCAGTCCAATGGTTCCGATCAGTGCGAGCACATAGTCGCTCGGCATGGCATCTTGCGTCCCGTACAGGAACGCGCGCAAACGTTTTGACATCGAAAAACAGCCCCCCAGCCATTTGTCTTTCGGAAATCTTAACTATCGCGGGCAGTTACGCCAGTTGAAATGATGAAACACTGCGTTCGCGATTTCGCGTGTCGTGCACTTTTGCCTTTCTTTCTGCAGTTGCAAAGTAATAAAGTTGCGCATATGGCTGATGTGAAGTTCATAAGTTGCGGAAGGGATTCGTCGATGCTTGATAACCAGTTGCGCGGTACGATTGTTATCGAAGACCTTGAGGTGGGCATGATGCGCGCGCTGCAAAAGGAAATCACCGATCTGGATATCGAGCTTTTTGCGCAGGTCTCGACCGACCATAACCCGGTGCACCTTGATGACGCCTATGCAATGGACACCATTTTTGAAGGCCGTATCGCCCATGGCATGCTGACCGCTGGTCTGATCTCGGCGGTGATTGGCGAGCAACTTCCCGGCCACGGGACGGTGTATCTGGGCCAGTCCCTTAAATTTCTGGCGCCTGTGCGCCCCGGTGATCTGGTGACAGCCGAGGTGGAGGTGCTGGACATCGATTATGCCAAGCGCCGGGTCAAACTGGATACGCGGTGTCTTGTGGATGGAAAACCAGTGCTCAAGGGGGAAGCGACCGTGCTTGCTCCATCGGGTAAGTTCGACTGACCCTTGCAGCCTCGCGCGCGCCGCGCTAACCCGCGCGACATGCGCATTCACCGTGACACCCCCTATCTTGAAGACGCTGATCGCGGCGCCAGCGTGGCCATCGGCAATTTCGATGGTGTGCATCTGGGGCATCAGGCCATTCTGAAGATCGCAGCCGACGCCGCCGCCGCTCCGTTGGGCGTTCTGACGTTTGAGCCGCATCCGCGGGAGTATTTCGTTCCCGACACCCCGCCGTTTCGGTTGATGAACGCCGAGGCCAAGGCGCACCGGCTGGAGATGCTGGGCGTGCAGCACATGTATGAGCTGGCGTTCAATGACAAGCTGGCAGCCCTCAGCCCTCAGGCGTTTTGTCGGGACATCGTCGTGGATCGGCTGGGGCTGACGCATGTGACCGTGGGCGCGGATTTTTGCTTTGGCAAAGGGCGCGCGGGCACTGCGGCTGATTTGCAAAGCTTTGGCGCTCAGATGGGCTTTGGCGTCACCATCGCTGATCTGGTTGAGACCGGCGGCGCGCATGTTTCCTCCACCCGCATTCGGCAGGCTTTGAGTGACGGACGCCCCGAGGATGCCGCCGCGATGCTGGGGCACCTGCACCGGATCGAGGGCGAGGTCGTGCGCGGCTTTCAGCGCGGGCGCGAGTTGGGGTATCCGACGGCCAACATGATGATCACGGGCCTGCATCCCCCCAGATTTGGCGTCTATGCAGTTCGCGTCGAAGTGCGGACGGGCGACCACAAGGGTGTGCATGACGGCGTGGCCTCGCTTGGGGTGCGTCCGATGTTTGACGGCGATGTGCCCAACCTTGAGACGTTTTTGTTTGATTTTGCCGGTGATCTTTACGGCACGCACCTGTCTGTTGCGCTGGTTGCGTACCTGCGCCCGGAAGCGAAGTTTCAAAGCCTTGACGCGCTCATCGCCCAAATGGACGCAGACAGCGCCGAAGCCCGGCGTATTCTGGCCGCATGATCGGCCTGCTACGGTGGTTCAGTCGCGCCTTTCTCATTCTTGCATTGGGTTTTGGCCTTTATCTGGCGCTCATGATTGCGGGGCCGCCTGAATGGATGGACCGCGCGCGCATTGATCTTACACATGCAATATCGGAGGCAATTCAAGCTGATCCAGAGGCCGAAGGCCGCTTGAATGCAGGCGAGGCGCTGTGGGATGTTTTGCCTCAAAAAGCTCAGCAAATTGAAGAGGCGGGCATCGGCTATAAGGGGGGCGTTCTGATTTTGCCCACCGGATTCGATACGTATCACTATTACGATGTCGAAGGGGCTTGCTGGAACTTTGTTCAACCGCGGCTTTCCGCGCTGGATAAGTGCCCAAGGTAGGATCACGCAGGTGGCGCAAACGGCCCAAAGAAAAGCCGCCCAAGGGATTTCCCGAGGGCGGCTTTGTTCAAGTCTGGCGAAACCTTAGCGGCTTGCTGAGCTGAACTCTGACTTTGGACGCAGCCATACTTCAACGCGGCGGTTGCGCTCGCGGCCAATGTCCGTTTCGTTGCACGACAAAGGCAACATCTCGCCAAAGCTCATCGGTGTGAACTGCTTTTCGATGATCATGCCAGCGGGCAACTCGCGGCGCAGGATATTGCGGACTGCATCGGCTCGGCTTTGTGCAAGGGCCGTATTGCGGACCCTGTCACCGACCGAGTCAGCAAAACCGACCAACAAAACCTCCATACCGTCGAACTCACCCTTTTGCAGGCGACGGCCAAGTTCGGCCACGTTGCGAACGGATTCGCTGTCAAGCGTGCTTGAGCCTGTGGCAAAGCGGAAAGAGATGCTCAGACGGTCAGCGCCACGCAATTCGCTCATCATTTGCGCGTATTGTGGTCCGTTGAAGTCTGGCTCTGACGCGGCGTTGTGGATCAGCATCATGCCCATGTCCTCAAGGCGCATACGCTCAAGCTCACGGTCGATGAAGTGGCTTTCCTTGATATATTTCTGGGCAGCCGGGGTCAGCGTCCAGTCAAGAAAGGCCTGTGCTTCAGCGTTCACGCCGGCCGGATTGGTATAGGCGTAAAGACGGCGCGACAGGGCGTAGCCTTCGATCTTCATACGGAAGTCTGTCGGTGGCGACAGCAATCCACATGTCTCACGGATCGAAACAAGATTAACGTCGTTTGTGCGGGCAAGCCAACGGCCTACAAAGCCAACGCCGCCCGGCTCTTCCATAACCGCATCGACCATATCCTGATACGCGCTCCAGCGGGTCACAGGCACGGTTTCATCGCGGCCATTTGGACGGACAAGCCCATCAAGCAGCACAGCGCGGTCACCGGAACCTTCGCCAAAGGAGTTGACCTTGATCGGCATATTGCCACCGCCAAGCTCGATCCAGTTGGTGATCTCGCCAGACCAGATCTTGGCAACTTCCAAGGCACTCAGGTTGCGCACAGGGTTGTCCGGGTGCGTAATCAGAACGATGCCGTCAAGACCCAGAACCGTTTCGTTATTCGTGTCGCGCAGATCAGGAACATCAAAGGCCGCGATCTTTTTGACATCGCTGTCCTTCATCCGGCGGTCAGCCACACCGATGGCGGCTTTTCCTTCGCCCAGAGCCGGGAACGCGCTTCCCGAGCCACGGCTTTGCAGATCGATTTCTGCACGCAGGCTGCCATCAGCATTTGTCAGGCGGATAATACGCTCTGCGGCGTCGTCGGTTTGGATCAATTCGTAGGTCGCCCCTACCGATTGGGCGTAGCCTTTCAACAAATTCGGTATCAGCGTGGTGCCGACCGTGCGCGATCCGTAGATACCAAAGTTGGCGCTTACCGTTGCGGTCTCTTCGACTGCGGGGCACTCAGGGCCATCACACGTTACGTTTTCAACAGGAACGCGCATGACACCAAATTCTGGCGTTTCGATTACGTAAAAGGAATCACTTGATGCAAGTAATTTGCCCTTAAGGCTTAAAGAGCCATCACCTGTAGACAGCGTCACTTCGGCCTGCGCCATGCCGGTCAAAGCAAGACTGGCCACACAAGCCGCTTTAACAGCAGCGCTCAGCGGATTTTTCCCTCGGCGGGATCGTATATTGTTCATCAGAACCTCACAATTTTTAAACGCCGGACGAGAACACGCCAAGCAGCCTTGCCTCTTGACCAATCAAGTTTGCCGGAATGATGAACAGTTTGTGTCCAACTTTAGGTAATGTTTAGCCGTGAGACACAGCCTGGCTGCCCTCAAAAGGCCAAAAGTTCGAAGATATTCCCTTGGCTTCCCTTCACCTTCTCATTCAATTCCGCCAAACCAATCCCCATGAAAGACCCTATCGACCGCGACGGGTTGCGCGACCGGTTTTGGGAGCGCGTGCCACTAAAGAACCTTGCACCAAAGGAGTGGGAGGCGCTTTGTGATGGCTGCGGCAAGTGCTGTCTGAACAAGCTGGAAGATCCCGATACCGGCGAAGTGGCCTTTACCCGCGTGGCCTGCCGCCTGCTGGATGGGGAAACCTGCCGTTGCGGGCAATACGACATCCGCAAGCAGTTCGTGCCTGAATGCGTGGTTCTGACGCCCGCCAATATCGCCGACATCGCTTATTGGATGCCGGAAACCTGCGCGTACCGCCTGCTTTACGACGGCAAGGCGCTTTATGACTGGCACCCGCTGATCTCGGGCACACCCGAAAGCGTGCACGAAGCCGGTGTGTCGGTCAAAGGATGGACGGTGCCCGAGTTCGAGGTGCCCGAAGAAGAGTGGGAAGACCACATTATCGAGGATCTTTAAGACATGCGATTTGCCTCTGACAACGCAGGCCCGGTGCATCCGGCAGTGATGGACGCGCTGGTGCAGGCCAACCAAGGCTGGGCGCTGCCATACGGCAACGAAGACATCACCGAGCGTGCGTGCGCGCGCGTTCGCGATGTGTTCGAGGCCCCTGAGGCGGCGGTCTATTTCGTCGCAACCGGCACGGCGGCCAACGCGCTGGCGCTGGCCACCCTGACCCGTCCCTTTGATGCGATCTTCTGCACGCCCGAAGCACATATCGAGGAAGACGAGTGCAACGCGCCTGAATTCTACACAGGCGGGGCCAAACTGACCCTTGTCGACAGCCACCATGGTCTGATGCGCGCCGATGCTTTGACGTCCGCGATTGGCAAGCTTGGCTCGCTGCACGGCCCACAGCCGGGCGCCGTCTCGATCACTCAGGTCACCGAACGCGGTACGCTCTACACGCTGGATCAGATCGCCGAGCTTGCCCGCATCGCGCATAACGCGAACATGCCGCTGCACCTTGATGGCGCGCGATTTGCGAACGCCTGCAGTGTTCTGGGCTGCACAGCAGCTGAGATGTCGTGGAAAGCAGGCGTCGACGCGGTCAGCTTCGGCGGCACCAAGAACGGTCTGATGGGGGTCGAGGCTGTCATTCTGTTCAATCCCGAAAAGGCCTGGCAGTTCGAGCTGCGACGCAAACGCGGCGGGCACCTCTTCTCGAAAAAGCGCTTTCTTGCCGCCCAGATGGATGCTTATCTCACCGATGGTCTGTGGCTGGACATGGCAGCACAAGCCAATGCAGCAGCCGCCAAGCTGACCGCAGGGCTCAAACAGATCGACCGCGTCCGCTTCGATCACGCACCGCAGGCCAACATGCTTTATGTCAGCTTCCCGCGCGCCGATCACCAGCGATTGCACAACGACGGTGCCCAGTACGACTGCAAAGGCACGCTCGACGGCCCACCTGACGAGATGATCGGCGCGCGGCTGGTCTGCGACTGGTCGATGCCCGATCATCTGATCCAGCAGTTTCTCGACCATTTTGACGGGTGATATCGCATGACAAGGCCCGTACAGCTAAAGTGACCCCATGAGATACCTGGTTTTGCTTCTTGCCCCGTTCGTTCTGGCCGCTTGCGCCACCTTGTCCGAAGACCAATGCCGCGCCGGAGACTGGCACACAATTGGCCGCGCCGACGGGGCCGACGGCCGCCGCTCTGATTTCATCGTCCAGCACGCCAAAGCCTGCAACAAGATCGGCATCGCCCCGGTGCGCGCCGAGTGGGAAGAGGGCCGCCAGGAAGGCTTGCTGCTTTATTGCCGCCCGCGCCGCGCCTATGACGAAGGCGCGCGCGGCAGGCGATTGTCGCCGGTCTGCCCGTTGGAAGATCTTTCCCGACTGGAGCGCGCCAACGACCGCGGGCTAAGGTGGTACCGCATCGGGCAGGACATTTCCGAGGCGCAACGCGACATCAACGAAATCAATGCGCGCCTGTCGCAGCTTGCGCCTGACGATCCCGAGCGCTTTCACTTGATATCGCTGCGATCATCTCTTCGTCTGGATATCGTCACCCTGCGCGCGCAACGCAACCACTACCGATACTAAAGGATTGGTACGGGCGGCCGGACTTGAACCGGCACGGGCTTTCGCCCCAGGGATTTTAAGTCCCATGCGTCTACCATTCCGCCACGCCCGCGTTCCGCCTTCCTAAGCCAGAGCAGGCGACGGGGGCAAGGGGTCAAAGCTCTTCGCCAAGCGGGACTGTCAAAAGACCGCGTTCGGGGATCCACGGGTTAAGCTTCACAGCCTCGCGCAGCACCTCTTGCGCTTCATCTGCACGCCCCAGCCCCATCAACGTCAGCGCCTTGCCAGACAAAGCCGCCACATGGCGAGGGCTGCGTTCCAGTGCACGATCCAGATCCGGCAGAGCCGCATCAAAATCCTCGCGCAGGAAATTCACAAAGGCGCGTTGATTGTACCCTTCGGCGTACTCCGGGCAATATTCCACCAGCCGATCAAAGGCCCTGATCGCGCCCAAAAAGTCATACGACGACCGCGCCGCCATGCCGCGATCCAAAAGCGCTTGTGCGGCCTCGTCGGGCGCTGTCGCCCAAAGTCGCCACAGCGCCTGCCGGATCGGTTGTGCGGCCAACTCGTTTTCCGCCGCGCGGGCTTGGTCCAGCAAAGCCGTCTCTTGTGCGGCAATGTCGGGCGATGCGGGACAGTCGGCCAAAGCAGCTGTGGCAAGAAAGGGCAAAAGGCAAAGTGCAACACATTTCATGACGCTCATGATGACCTTATCTGACCGGGCGCGGTCAAGTCACGAATGCGCGCTCTTGACCTTTGCGCGCCAAACAGGTTCGGTCACGGCCATGTTTCCGTTTCGCGATCACAATCCGTCCAACCGCACGCCCTACGTGACCTGGACGCTGATCGCGATCAATATCCTCGTCTTTGCCAGCTACGCCAGCTTTGATGACCGCAGCACGGCGATGGTGTTTTATAACTGGGGTCTCGTCCCGGTGCTCTCCAGCCCCGAGACGTTCCTTACCTCAATGTTCCTGCATGGCGGCGCCATGCATCTGGCCGGTAACATGCTGTTTTTATATGTCTTTGGTGACAACATGGAAGACCAGATGGGCCATCTTGGCTTTACGCTCTTCTATCTCGCGGGTGGGATGGCCGCGGCCTTTGCACAAGTGGCCTCCGATCCCTCCAGCCAGATCCCCATGGTCGGAGCCTCGGGGGCTATTGCCGGTGTGATGGGCGGGTACCTCCTGATGTTCCCCAGGGCGCGCGTCGATGTTCTGCTGATCCTGATCATTATTTTCCGGGTTATACCGATCCCGGCTTTCGTCGTGCTTGGCCCATGGTTTGCCATTCAACTGGTGCAGTGCTGGGCCATGCCCTCCGACAGCGGCGGCGTTGCTTACTGGGCGCATGCGGGCGGGTTCGCAGCAGGCCTTTTGCTTACCATCCCGATCTGGCGCAAACGGGGCGGCTCGGCGTTCTGGCGGTGCACCGAAGGCCACCCACCGCACCCCGAAGCCAAATACCGCGTCGTCAAAACCCATGTCCCCACGGTACGACGCAGCCGTTAATCCGGAAAATTTAGTTCAAATTTGCTTTCTTCTTGGGCTAAATATCCCGGGGGAATTGGCCAAAGGCCAAGGGGGCAGAGCCCCGGCCGGTCAGATACCGAAAAACGACGCCTGCAGAAGCCGTGCCCGTTTCTCAAACTCGCTCAGCCTCAGACTACCCTCTCCAACAAGGTGCGGTTTTTGCACCGCTCGGCTCAGCAGCGGATAAGCCTGCCACCCCTCAAGCAGCGCAGGGTGCGCAGAGCGCCGCACCGCCATCTTCAATTCACCCGAAGGCGGCAGCGCCTTCAAAGCCTTCTGGCACAAGCTTTGGACAGCATCTGTCCGACCGTCCACCAGCGGAATACGTCCCCGCGCTTCCAGTTCCGGCACCGCTGCCAAGAACCGGGCCAGTGCCGCACTACGCCCAAGGGCCGTCACCTTGGTTGCCGCCTGCAATTCGGCACCCAAGAGCCGGGCGCAAATCCACATCAGAACGCCGCCAGTCTTGCTAATGTAGTCATCGAAATGATCGGCATCCGCAAAAGCCTCGGAATAAAGATCCCATCGGCGCGCCTGCACAAGCGTGTCCAACGCCTGCGCTGCCTCCGCATCCAGGACTTGCGCCAAAGGTGTTGCGACCTCGTGGCTGCGCACCGCCCCGCCCTGCGCAATCTCGTCCAGAACATCGCGCCACCATTGCAGGCGCATCTCGCCAATCATCGGCTCAGAGGCAACCCAGGCCGCGCGCGTCACCTCGACGTTAAAGGCATAGATCGCAAAGAGCACTTTTCGCGCCGCAACCGGAGCGGCCATGGCGGCGGCAAACCTGTCCGGATCGCCCTTGGCGACGATATCCGCGCAGGCCTGCAGGCTCATGGGGTAACCGCCACGATTTGAATGTAACCGGTCTCTGCCTTGACCGATCGCCACGCGTCGATTTCACGTTGTGCTGCGATCAAGACGGCTTTCATCTCGCCAGTCGCACTTGAAAGGCGCTCTTCAATGCGCGCCTGAAGCGGCGTGTAAAATGCCTCCCATGCAGCGTCTGGCAAAACCGTGGCATCCAGAATGTCCAGACCGGCGGCCCGCACCGCCTCGCAAATATGCGCCGTATGCTCAACGTCTCTCTCACCTTCCCAGAAGGCCTGCGCTTCTTGAGAGGGCGGTTCGGTGAAAAACGCGGGATGCGAAAAGATAAGCGCGCCACCCGGTGCCAGCATGCGTTTGAATGTGGACAACCCGTCGTCCAGACCAAGAAAGTAAAGCGCGCCCGCACATAAGATCAGATCAAACGGACCGCTCTGGGCGGCCATATCCCCGACAATCGCAGTCACACGGTCATCCGCTTTGTACCGCGCTGTGATCTGAGCGACAAAGGGCGCATGAGCGTCAATCGCAGTGACATGACCCTTGGGCGCCCACTCCAGCAGGGCCTCCACATCTGCACCAACTCCGCAGCCTGCATCAAGCATCTGCGCATCCCCACCGACCCCGACAATCCTGAGCGCAAAGTCAAGCGTTGCCCGGTCGCCCGGCCCCTGACGCGGCACGGTCTCGTAAAGGTCAAAAAACGGGCTCTTGCCCATCACTCCGCCGCCCGGGTTGACACGGCCCCTTCCCGCGTAAGCTTCCAGTTGATCGCATCGACCA
>JABDJX010000279.1 GCA_013003245.1 Silicimonas sp.
CCGCTTCTTGTCCGCCTGCCCGAAGGCCGCTGGACGGTGACCGCGATCACCGCGAACAATCAGGTGGCGCAAAACGTCACGGTCGATGCGTTCGACAGCGCCTATTTCCGCTGCGGTGTGACGGGGGCGTTTTCGCCCACCCCGACGCTGGTGCGCGTCACCCGTGCAGTGGCCGAGGCCGAGGGCGGAATTTAGACATAAGTTAAGGCGCTGAGACGTACAAAACGGAAATCGCCCCACCGCACTTATGTACAAAAGTGCAAATTAATGGGGCGTTCGACGTCGCCGCCGCGCCTTAACAGATCGTGTCCGGTAAGCGCCGTTAAAGCGCTTTCAGATCACCAGCCGATTGACGGCCGTCACGGCCCTCGATCAACTCAAACTCCACTTTCTGGTCATCGGCCAGACCCGTCAGGCCCGCTTTTTCGACCGCAGTGATGTGTACGAAAATATCCTTGCCCCCATCATCAGGAGCAATAAACCCGTAACCCTTTGTTGTATTGAACCATTTTACGGTGCCGGTAGGCATTTTAGTCTTCCTTCAAGTCTTGCAGGCAGAGCGTCTGCCTGATCTTACGTTCAGGAAATCTGCGGGAATGACCGCGATTTCCCCCCTTGAATTTGGGTGGGTTTCGCGAAAATACAAGTAAAACTTATGTAAACTGGGACTATCCGCGCATGCTCACCCTCTATGGTCTCCCCAACTGCGATACCTGCCGCACCGCCCGAAAAGCGCTGGAGGCGGCTGGTAAAACGGTCGAATTTCGCGACGTGCGCGCCGACCCTCTGGACGCTGAGACGCTTACGCGGTTTCACGTAAGTCTTGGGAATATAGTGATAAATCGCCGATCTACCACATGGCGGGGCCTGTCGGACGACGACCGCGCCGGCGATCCGGTGGCTTTGCTTCTGGCGCACCCCACATTGATGAAACGCCCGGTGATTGAGGCGGGCGGCACCCTGACCCTCGGCTGGGACACAGCGACCCAAGCGGTGCACCTTGGACCTTAAGCCGGGAGGCACACCATGGATCGCACACCGATCACGCTAACCGAGGACGACAAGCTCGCCGAAGGCTACGGGCGCGCGATGTACCGCTTTCCGGGCCGCGCTGACGTGATTGTCAAAATCCATAAGCCATTGAACGTGAAGCGTTTTCAATGGTTGCGCACACTGCTGCGCTATAACCGGTGGCGCTTTGGCGATCTGCTGACAACGGCTATCGAGATCAATGAATTCTCCGCCATGGTCGCCCGCAGCGGCACCGTCCCGGCGTTCGCCGCGCAATTTTTAGGCTTTGTACAAACCGACCTAGGCCCCGGCGCACTCTTTGAGGCCGTGCTGACCGCCGATGGCGCATTGGCCCCTCACCTAAAGCAACACGCCTGGACCCACGGCGCTGAGCCGGAAATCGAGACCGCAATTGACCGGCTGTGGGATCAGATCGCGGCGGCGCGCGCTGTTGTGTCAGACGCCAATCTCACCAATGTTTTGGTGACCGGATCAGCCGAGGACGGCTATCAGTTGACCTTGGTCGACGGGCTTGGCGAGCGTGCTTTATTTAAACGCCTTGGCTTGTCTGACAAAGCCTATCATGCGTCGATTGCACGTGGGCGCGTGGCAATGAAAAAGACCTACCACTGGCGCGCGGGTCAGGATGGACCTTCGGACTGAAACGTCAATTTCTGTTTGTCTAACATCAGGTTAAGCACCGTGTCCGACACTTCTTCAAGGTTTGCCTCAGGGTCGAAATCCTCGGCCATGTTCAGATAAACATCCTCAATCACGCCGTCATGGCAGCGCCCGATCAGGTTGCCCGCGGTCCGCTGAACGTCTTCGTGGGCAAAGGTGTGGGCCGCCACCTGTTCAAAATCCAGGTCTTCGGAATAGCGAAAAACGCCTTCAAGGCTTTTGTACCATGCGTTTCCGAACACCACCGCCGGTTTGCCCTTGCGGATCGCCTCCCACCCGGCGGTTCCTACGACAGAGGCGACGAACTGGCACTTTGACGACAAGGCATAGGTGTTTGTGGCCGTTGGCACAAAGGTAACGCTTGGTATGCGGTTCAGCCGGTGAAAGAACATCGGCCCGCGCGCGTAACTGGCCTGCCGGGGGTTTTCCTTGACATAGATCCGCCAGCCGTCGGGAAGCTTGCGCGCCAAGGCTTCGATCATCAGCGCCTGATCGCGGTACCGCCCACCCAAGGACGAGGTCGACATCTCGGGCTGGTTGTGGAGCGGGACATAGATGAACTTTTGCTCCATATCGACGTCTTGCGTCTCATATTCGGCCAAGTGCTCGAAGTAGGCCAACTCATTGATGTGAAAGAAATTTGCGAACGGATCCCTCCACTTGGGCAGGGTCTTGTAGATCGCGCTGACCCGGCGCAGCGTGTTGATAACATAAGACGGGTTGAATGCCTTGAGCGGTTCGCGAAGCAACAGATGTTTGATCACGCTCAAAACAGCACCAGCGGTAATACGGCCATTCTCAGATTTTTTTTGCCAATCGTCGTCCATGAAAAACAAGTCTGGCACCGACCCTTTCTCAATCTCCAATGGGGGGGCCATCTGCCCCGAGGGATCGAAGAACCCCATGTCTTCGGGATTGCGCATCGAGAAATAGCGACTAGGGAAAATCGTTTGGCACAGGATCAGCGTCTTAAGCCCCATCGCCCGCGCAACCTGAAACATCACAAGGTCATAGGCCAGATGCGGCATGTTCATAAAGAGGGCATGGGTTGCGCCAGAGGCTTCGATTTCTTGCGCCATGGCGTCGGACAGGATGTGATAGTAATCCAGATAGTCCTGCAAATTCTGTAAGTTATGCGATCGATAGCGATACCCCGGCGCGTTGCGGTGCAACTGATCCACAGCTTGCGCGGTCATTTCCTCGAATTCAGGAGAGGCCAGAAGCGGAACGGAACCGCCCTTGGAAATGGTGGTGTTCATCAGATGCCCGCGCCGACCGTTGCGAATTTCCATCCGCTGCAGGCAGGGCGCATGATAATCAGCCGTCCTGTCGCCAAAGTGCAGGGCCATCTCTAGCTGTCCCTCCGACTTGGCAATCATCGTCTCGACAATCTCCATCGTGTTTTTGGCACGCGCGTCGCAGATGAAACGGATGGTCATAGGGGATCTCGCAATTGGCACTTCTGATCCGGGGATAGTTCTAACGTCAGGTCAGATCAACCGGCGGTTTCCGGGTGCGTTCTGTCTTGGATAACGGTGAATTGCCCCTTAAGTAAGCAAAAGGGTAACAAGAGAGGCATCCATGCGTAACGCAGCAACCGTCTTAGGCATGATCGGCGGCATTCTGGCTTTGATCATGGGGATTTTCAGCTTTGGCTACACCGAGGCGCTTGGCCGCTGGGAAGAGCTGAAAGAGGTTTTGCCGGTGCCGGGCAATGTCGAGATGTTACGCGCAATGAGCGTATTGGCCCCTATTCTGGCGATCGCGGGCGCAGGCATGGCGCGGTACCGCGCGCTTTGGGGCGGTATCCTGCTTTTGGTCTCAACCGTTGCGATCTATCTGACTTTTAATAATTTTTTCTCGATCTTTCCGGCTGCGATGTGCGGGATTGCAGCTATCCTCGCGCTTGCTGCAGGTCGTCCTGATGAAGAGAAGAGCCATTTTTGAGCAGCCGGTCCAGCGATAGCGGGCCACCGCCTTTGAACACGAGGTAAGCCAGCAGAAACACCCAGAAGGCGCGTTGGTCGATGATCACCGCGTCCGAGGCGTTATCGAACCATTTGCCAAGTTCGCCACCATGACCAAAGATATCGGTGACGCTTTGGACGAAGATAAAACCTATCATTCCGAAGGCCGCCGCGCGGGTGAAGAGGCCCACGACCACAAGTGCTGGCAGGATGAACTCGGCCCATGTGCCGGCAAGGATCGTTGCTTTTTGAAAGGCAGATGCGGCGGTGATGTCATACCCTGCAGCTTCGGCGCCTTTGGGGAAAATCTGTGCAAAGGCGTTGAAGCTTGGATTGATAAGGTTGGACAGTCCATCGGGTATCTTTGTCAGGCCGGAGTTCCAGTAATACACCAGCAAAACGGCCGCAAAGACGAAGCGCGCCAGCGTTGTCAGCACCGGGGTCGAGGCGGGTTCGACCCATGCAAACAAGCGGTCAGGCAGGGTCAAAAGGGCGCGTATCATGTCTTTTCTCCGATATGGGTGATGGCGCCTGCGCCAATCAGTAGGGATAGGGTCTGGGCAAGGTCAAATGCAGCGTCGACAAGGGCTAACTCGTGCGCTTCGCCAAGAGGTTTGCCTTTCAAAAGCGCCTCAACAAACGCGCCGCCGCCGGGTGCCAGAAGGTGCGGCTCCGGATCCATGTCGGGCCGCAGGATAACCACGTCTTCGGCGGCCATCTGCGGCTTTGGCGCGCCGTCTTCATGGTTGAAACGCCAGATTGCATGGATGGGAAAGCGCGAGCGGATCAGCCGCAGCGATGGCGCAAGGCCCAGTGTCGAGGCCATCAGCGCCTCGGGTGCGATCTCAAACGCGGCTGGGTCCACTGGCTGGCTGTCAGGTGCGTGATAGCTTTCGCGCAGGGCGACTTCCAGTTGTGCGATGCCCGGCAGATAGGGCAAGGATTTCGCGGGCTCGAATGTTTCCAGGAAGGTGGGCATTTCAGCGCCGTAAAACATCATCAACGGAGAGCTTGGGGGATGCTGGCGCAGGAAGATGCCCGCGAGCACGCGGAAATTCTCGGCTCCGACAAGTTTGACGATAGTTGGGAAAGCTGTCTCTAAAGCCTCGGCCAATGAGACAGCCACGTTGTTGCGATACACATCAAAACGACGGCCAGCGACGTGTCCCTTACCGTCCGAGAGCCCGTCCGGCCGCTTTGCATCCGGATCAAGGATCGCCTCGCGCAACTCTGTTTGCCCGACGCTCATGCCGTGGCTTTTTGCAGAATAGCCGCCGCACGGTCTGCCTCGGCAGACAGAACCGGCCACTCAGGCACGTCATTGTCCCACTCGATCAGCGTCGGGCGCAGGCCGCCGTTTGCGATGACGTACTCAAAAAGCGTCCACACCGGGTCCGCGACCTCTCGCCCGTGGCTGTCGATCAGCAAAGGCGCGCCGTGGTCATCTTCGTCTTCGTCGTGGCCGCCCAGATGTATCTCGCCGACAAGGTCCAGCGGATAGGCATCTATATAGCTGATCGGATCGGTCGCAAGGTTGGTGGCGCTGACAAAGACGTTGTTCACGTCAAGCAACAGACCACACCCGGTCCGCTTGGCCACGTCGCGCAGAAATTCGGTTTCTTCAAGCGTGCTTTCATCGAAGGCCAGATAGGATGATGGGTTTTCCAGCAGCATTTGCCGCCTGACGGTTTCCTGCACTTCGTCAATATGGTCAGCCACGCGCGCCACGGTGGCGGGGGTATAGGGGAGTGGAAGCAGGTCATTCAAAAAGGCGGTGTCGTGCGTCGACCACGCCAGATGCTCGGAAAAACTGGCTGGTTTCAGCCAAGCGCAGAGGTGCTTGAGCCGCGCCAGATGGTCCGCATCAAGCCTTCCTTCGCCACCAATCGAGAGGCCCACGCCATGCACCGAAATCGCAAAACGCTCGGACAGATGACGTAGTTGCGCCAAGGGACGCCCACCGTCACCCATGTAGTTTTCGGCATGGATTTCCAGCCACTCCACTGCGCCCGCATTCTCCATGATCTCGGTAAAATGCTGCGGTTTGTAGCCAACGCCGGGTGCGTCAGGCAGGCGGTCAAAATGGTGGGTTGCATCGAGCATGTGCAGGCTCCGGGTAAGCAAACGGCGCCTCCGACCTTATCGAAGGCGCCGCAAAAAAGACAGTCAATTAGCCTGCTGGAAGATCGCGCTCAAGCGCTTCGAGCGAGCCCATGCGGTCATCAGGAAGCTCGATTTCTGCGCATGTGCCAGCGTCAACCAGTGTCCAGGCGTTGCCCTGATAATCAACGGTCGATGTGCCTGCACATGTTGTGCCTGGGCCAGCGGCGCAGTCGTTTTTGCCAGCCAGCGATACGCCATAGCACTTTTCTTTGGCTTGAGCGTGCGCACCGGTTGCAGCAACAGTGGCGGTCAAAGCAGCGGCAACAGCACCAGCAACAGCGAGGGTAGATTTCATGTTCGACATTGGATCAGTCTTCCTTGGTTTGGTTTTCGTTGTTATCTCGGATCGCCGTATAGCGACTGACAACACCAAACCTATCTTCGCGATAACATGCCACTCACGGGTGCGTGTTTAACGGCGTCGTTAGAAGATGAAACAATTCTAAGCTGTATGCTGCTGTAAGATGAAAACCTCTGAGATCTGTGCCATTGGGCAAGCAAATAGGCATGAAATTGAAACGCGTATTCGTTCCGGACGGCGATGCGGTACCCCTCAAAACTGAACAAAAAACCGCCGAAGGACCCTATCCAACCCCTCGGCGGTTGGATTTTGTAACAATCTTGCCGGTTGTCGGCTGCGGTTATCCCCGCAAGTCGGGTGGTGTCGCTTCCTCGACAAGGCGCGTGATCAACTCGTCAAGCGGCACGACCTTGGTTTCCTTTTCACCAAGCCTGCGTACCGTGACCGTTCGCTCGTCGACTTCGCGCTGTCCAATTGCCAAGATTACCGGCACCTTGCCGACCGAGTGTTCGCGGATCTTGTAATTGATCTTCTCGTTGCGCGTGTCGGCCTCGGCCCGGATGCCCACGGCGCGCAGTTGCGCCACGGCCTCAAGCACGAAATCATCGGCATCCGAGACGATGGCGGCCACAACAACCTGACGCGGGGCCAGCCAAAGCGGCAGGCGACCCGAGAAGTTCTCGATCAGGATACCTATAAACCGCTCGAATGAGCCCAAAGTCGCGCGGTGCAGCATCACGGGGC
>JABDJX010000274.1 GCA_013003245.1 Silicimonas sp.
GCGCGGAACTGGCCGTCGTCGAGGCGATGAAGATGGAGAACATCCTGCGCGCCGAAAAGAAAGGCACGGTCGCCAAAATCAACGCCACTGCCGGTGACAGTCTGAAGGTGGACGATGTGATTATGGAGTTCGAGTGATCCGATGACCTGGGACGCCATCCTTGAAAGCCGCCTTTTGCAGGCTGTGCTGGCGGGTGGCTTTCTGGCCTTTGGCTGGGTGTTTAACGGCAAGCAAAACCGGCGAGAGGCCTCGCGACTGCGCGCCGAAAAGCTGCGTGACTTTCATCGTGCGATTTATGCGGAAATTGCGAGCTATGTGGAAAACCTTGGAAGCAGTGATGCGCTTGAGACCTATCGTGATGACATCATCTCGAAGATGGAAGCGGATGAGACCTATGTCCCCCTTATCCCGCGCGAGCGGAACGATGCGATTTTCACCGCTCTGGTGCCTGAAATCAGCATTCTGCCACGGGTGACGATCGATCCAATCGTGATCTATTACACCCAGATCACGGCGATCGAAGAGCTTATTGCTGACTTGCGGGGAGAGAGATTTCGCACCCTGAGTGTCGAGCGCCGCGTGCGGATGTACCAAGATTATATCGGGTTGAAATTACAGGCGTTTGAAGACGGTCATTACGCTTTGCGCATGATCGCGGCGTTTTCAGAAAGCGGACGTGAGGGCGCGTTGGAAGAAGAGGCGCGGATCGCGAAAGAGCTTAGTATCCCGGACGCGGGCCGGTCCGCCCTGTCACAGGGATCGGCGTTGGACGCGGGTTCTTTGGATCGTACGTCATGAACAATTCCTCTTCAGTGTCATATATAATAAATCCGCAGCAACATGGCAAGTTTTGCACGTTTTATTCAGCCTCTAGCCGGTCGCGAATTTCCTGCTGGCGGATTGGCATTTTGTCGATCTGGCGCGATAGTTCTCGCACGTCCCAAGGGAAAGGCTTGCGCAACTTGATGCCGCCGTCTTTGCCGATAACGGTCAACATGAACCCGCGCGGACGCAGTTTCTTGCGGATGTCGGACCGCTCTGCAGGCGAAGTGTCGGTTATCAGGATAACGTCGCGCAACACCAATTCGTCCATTCTCGCCTTCAACAGCTCAAGCTGGGTGCGGTACGCAGGAACAGCCTCGGAATCGGCGAAAACAATGACCGGTCGGGCGATCCACTTAAAATCGTCCAGATTGACCTCGCTGGCGTCAAAAATCACTGTTTTGTCCGCTTCCCAGCGGGCAACGGCGCTGTTGTCTGTCTCTCCATCGGCTGCAAATGCAGTTCCGGAAAGCAGGGCAACGACAAGGATTGCAGACGGTCTTAGGGCGTTTGGCAAGGTCATTATGTCTCCGATCAAGGGGAATATATGCCGAATTCCCAAGTTTCGTAGGGGGTTACCTGCGTCACAGACGTCTTTTTTGCTCAAAAACCGAAATGAGGAGCATTTCGCATGACCGATTGGACCGATTTGGCCGAAAAAGAGCTGCGTGGGCGCGCGCTGGTCGAGCTTGATTGGCAGACACTTGAGGGGATCACCGTCAAGCCGCTTTACACCGAAGATGACACGGCTGATCTGGCCCATATGGGCGGTGTGCCGGGTTATGCGCCGTTTACCCGCGGGGTGAAGGCAACGATGTACGCGGGCCGCCCCTGGACCATCCGGCAATATGCAGGGTTCTCAACAGCCGAGGAAAGCAACGCCTTTTACCGCCGCAATCTGGCGGCGGGGCAACAGGGCGTGTCGGTCGCCTTCGATCTCGCGACGCACCGGGGCTATGACAGCGATCATCCCCGTGTTGAGGGGGATGTGGGCAAGGCCGGTGTCGCGATTGACAGCGTTGAAGACATGAAAATCCTGTTTGACGGCATCCCGCTGGATCAGGTGAGCGTGTCGATGACGATGAACGGCGCGGTGATCCCGATTTTGGCGTCTTTCATCGTGGCAGGCGAAGAGCAGGGGCATGACAAATCTCTGCTGGCAGGCACCATTCAGAACGATGTTCTGAAGGAGTTTATGGTACGCAACACCTACGTGTATCCGCCGGAACCTTCGATGCGGATTGTCGCGGACATCATCGCCTATACCGCTGATAACATGCCGAAATTCAACTCGATCTCGATCAGCGGTTATCACATGCAAGAGGCGGGGGCGAACCTTGTGCAGGAGCTTGCCTTCACACTGGCCGACGGGCGCGAATACGTCCGTACGGCGATTGCACGCGGCATGGACGTTGATAAGTTCGCGCCGCGTTTGTCGTTTTTCTTTGCCATCGGCATGAACTTTTTCATGGAGGTCGCCAAACTGCGGGCCGCACGGCTTTTGTGGTCGCGGATCATGGAAGAGTTTGCGCCGCAAAACCCCAAGTCGTCGATGTTGCGCACCCATTGCCAGACCTCTGGCGTCAGCCTTCAGGAACAGGACCCGTACAACAACGTGGTGCGTACCGCCTATGAGGCGATGAGCGCAGTTCTGGGAGGGACGCAGTCGCTGCACACCAATGCTCTGGACGAGGCGATTGCTTTACCGACGGATTTCAGTGCGCGGATCGCACGTAATACGCAGTTGATTTTGCAGGAAGAAACCGGAGTGACACATGTCGTCGATCCGCTTGCTGGCTCATATTACGTCGAAACCCTCACGGCGCAACTGGCGGAGGAAGCCTGGAAGCTGATCGAGGAAGTCGAAGACCTGGGCGGCATGACAAAGGCGGTCGGCAGCGGCATGCCCAAGCTGCGGATCGAGGAAAGTGCGGCCAAGCGTCAGGCGATGATCGACCGGGGCGATGAAGTGATCGTGGGCGTCAACAAGTATCGCAAGGACAAGGAAGACCCGATCGATATTTTGCAGGTCGACAATGACGAGGTGCGGGCAAGCCAAGTGGCGCAGCTGGAAAAGATCAAATCGACGCGCGATCAGGCCGCATGCGATGCAGCGTTGGCGGCACTTGAAGACGCGGCACAAGCGGACGGCAACCTTTTGGCGGCAGCGGTAGAGGCCGCCCGCGCGCGGGCCACGGTAGGAGAGATCAGCATGGCGATGGAAAAAGTGTTTGGCCGCCACCGGGCCGAGGTGAAGACCTTGGCGGGTGTCTATGGAGCGGCCGATGAGGGTGACGCGGGCTTTGCGCAAATTCAAAAAGACGTTGAAGCCTTCGCCGAGGAAGAGGGGCGTCGTCCCCGGATGCTGGTCGTCAAAATGGGCCAGGACGGGCATGATCGCGGCGCCAAGGTGATTGCAACGGCCTTTGCCGATATCGGCTTTGATGTAGATGTCGGTCCGCTGTTTCAGACGCCGGAAGAGGCTGCAGACGACGCGATTGACAACGATGTGCATATCGTTGGCATCAGCTCGCAGGCTGCGGGGCACAAGACACTTGCGCCCAAACTGATTGAGGCGCTGCGGGCCAAGGACGCAGGCGACATCATCGTGATTTGTGGCGGGGTTATTCCGCAGCAAGACTATGATTTCCTGAAGAAAAAAGGCGTAAAGGCGATTTTTGGACCGGGCACGAACATCCCAGAGGCGGCGGCGGAAATTCTGACCCTTATCCGCGACACACGGGCGTGACACCCCGGCTTAAAATGATCTTCGGCGGCGGTCTTGGTGTGCTTTGGGCGCTGGCCGTTGTCGTGCTTCCCGGGCAGGGGCCGCAGCCGTTTATCCCGGTAAACCTTGCGCTGATCTATGCGTTTGCGCCCGGCGGTCTGGTTCTTGCGCTGATGATTGGGGCTATGGCCACGCGTCGTTTTTTTGCCGACGATATTCTAGATGGAAACCCGCCCTTGGCAGGATCACGCGCGGATATCGACCAGCGTGTTTTAAGAAATACCGTCGAGCAACTGGTTCTTGCGCTTTGCTTATGGCCCTTCGCGGCGATGCAGCTTGGGGCTGTGACGCTGATCACGTTAGGCGTTTCCTTTGCGATTGCACGGCTTCTGTTCTGGGCGGGCTATCATATTGCTCCGCCGATGCGCGCATTGGGCTTTGCGGCCAGTTTTTATCCCACGATTTTCGCCGCCATCTGGTGCTTGTGGCGCTTGGCTACTTAAGGATCAATGCAAGTGACGCGACAAGAAGGGCTGCCATCGTCCAGTTGAAGGCACGCAGGCGCTTGTCGCTGGTCAGAACGTGGCGGATTTGCTGGCCCATGAGCGTCCAGGTGCTGACCGAGGGCAGGTTTATCGAGGCAAAGACAGCCGCGACGATCATGATCGACGCAAGCTCTTGGCTTGGGGCGTAAACGGTGATCGCAGTCAGTGCCATGAACCACGCCTTGGGGTTCACCCATTGGAAAAGTGCGGCCTGTAAAAACGTCAGCGGTGTGCCTTTGGCCTCCCCGTCCTTGGGGGGTGCTGCATTCGCGATCTTCCATGCCAGAAACAGCAGGTATGCGACAGACGCCCCTTTCATCGCCAATTGCAGTGGTGGGAAGGCGACAAAAAGCTGATTCAGCCCAAGCCCTACGAGCACGATCATCAGCATGTGCCCAAGGCTTATCCCAAGCATATGCGGGATCGTGCGGCGGAACCCAAAGTTCGCACCCGACGCCATCAGCATCAAGTTGTTTGGCCCCGGCGTGATCGACGTGGCAAAGGCGAAACCGGCAAGGGCAAGGATCAGTTCAACTTCCATAGCGCAATATTTAGGCATCCAGTGTCACAACGCGATTGCAAAGATGCACAGATGTGCTCTAGTTTCGCAATGAATGGCGAGTTTAGATCAAATAGACGACCATATATTGCGCGTCCTTGGCATGAATGGTCGAATTCCCAACATCGAGCTTGCCGAACGCGTCGGCCTCTCACCCTCCGCGTGCCTGCGCCGGGTTCAGGAACTGGAACGCCGCGGCGTGATCAGCGGCTATCGCGCGGTTCTGGATCGCGCGGCGATGGGCAAGGGGTTTGTGGCCTATATCGCGGTGGGCCTGAATGATCACACCAAAGCCGGACAAGAGGCATTCGAGCGGTCTGTTGCCAAAGCACCCGAGGTTTTGGAATGCCACAACATAACCGGCTCGGTTGAGTATCTATTGCGGGTCGAAGTCATTGATCTTGCCGCCTACAAGACCTTCCACACGGACGTTTTGGGCACGTTTCCGCAGGTTAACGCTCTGACAACCTATGTGGTCATGGGCTCGCCCAAAGATGATCGCGCATAGGTAGATCAACGCAGCGTTTCCGCAAATCCGCTTGTGATTCCAGATGTTTCAAGCGCAAGTAGGCAAATGAGTTTCAGCTTCGCTTTCGATCACCTTGTCGTGGCCGCGCGCTCTCTTGATGAGGGCGTTTCTTATGTTGAGGCCATCTTGGGCGCAAAGTTCTCGCCCGGTGGCAAGCACGCCAGGATGGGAACGCATAACAAATTGCTTTCACTGGGCGACAACGCCTATCTGGAGGTGATTTCCATCGATCCGGACGCCCCGAAACCCGCTCATCGAAGGTGGTTTAACCTCGATGCGTTCTCCGGCGCACCACGGCTGATGAACTGGGCCTGTCGCACCGATGATCTTGACGCCGCACTGGAAGCCGCTCCGCCCGGGTCTGGCAAGCCGATGCCGTTGAGGCGTGGTGATCTAAAGTGGCAAATGGCCGTCCCCGAGTTTGGGAGATTGCCCTATGACGATGCCATGCCTGCGCTTTTGGAATGGTACTCGGATGCCCGCCCGCCGCAAATGCTCCCCGATCTTGATTTTCGGATGACGCGGCTTGATGTATTCCACCCCAAGGCCGAAGCATTGCTGGAGGCTTTTCCGGCACTGAACAAACTGCATGGTTTGGTTTCGGTCATGCCCGGGCCGGAAAAGCGCCTGATCGCCACGATTTCCACCCCGATGGGAGACAGGATCCTCGCATGATCGTCCGCGCAGCAACGCAGGCAGATGCCGAATCCATCGCCGCCATACTCAACCCTGTTATTCGCAATACCGCTATCACCTTCAACGCGCAGGAACGCACGGCGAGTGAGATTGCTGAGGCAATTGAAACGGTGCCTTGTTACCTGGTGGTCGAAGAGGCAGGCGAGGTACTTGGCTTTGCCTCATACGATCAGTTTCGCAAAGGCGTGGGTTATGCGCGCGCGATGGAACACACGATCGTGCTGAACGATGCCACCCACGGTCGCGGTGCCGGGCGCACGTTGATGGCAGCGGTTGAGGCGCACGCAAGGGCTGCAGGCATCGGCTCGCTTTGGGCCGGTGTCAGCGGCGAAAACCCCAATGGGGTGGAATTCCACACCGCTGTCGGATTTGAAACGATTGCGCGGCTTCCCAAGGTCGGGTTCAAGTTTGGTCGCTGGATGGACCTGGTCTTGATGCGTAAATGGCTCGATCCCGACCCGTGAGGTTGGGCGTTTCTGCAGGTGACGCCAAAGACGCAAACGACTAGGTTGCGTCCATGTCGATCTGGACCCGCATATCCGATGCTTTGGCCGCCCTTGCTGCGGGCGAAAGCCTGACGACCGTTTTCGAGAAACTTCGCACGCCACCGGAACGCTCGGTTGCCTTTACCATTGCTGTGATCGCCCTTGGCGCGAAGATGGCAAAAGCCGATGGCATGGTCACCCGCGACGAAGTCAGTGCCTTTCGCGAGGTGTTCTACATTCCCAAGGAAGAAGAGGACAACGCGGCCCGGGTTTTCAACATGGCGCGTACCGATGTGGCCGGTTTTGAAGAATATGCGCGCAAGATTGCCCGGATGTTTGAAGAGGCGCACGCAACACTCTTCGACCTGATGGAGGGGCTTTTCGTGATCGCCGTGGCCGATGGCGACTACCACGCGATGGAAGACGATTACTTGGCACGCGTGGCGACGATCTTTGGCATCACCGAGCGCGAGTTCAAAGCCTTGCGCGCACAGTTTGTGACCGATGCAGAACACGACCCTTGGGATGTGCTGGGCGTTGATCCGGACACACCGATGGATCAGGTGCGTGCTGCCTGGCGGCAGGCCGTGCGCGAAAGCCATCCCGATCAGATGATCGCCCGAGGTGTGCCGGAAGAGGCGATCAAACTGGCAGAAATGCGGATGGTGGCGATAAACCGCGCCTGGGAAGAGATCAGCGCAGGGCGCGCCTGATGCGGATCGCCACCTACAACGTCGAGTGGTTTTCCAACCTTTTCGCCCGCGACGGCAGCTTGCTGATTGATGACAAATGGTCAGGCCGCCACGATGTCACACGTCGTGCTCAGATCGACGCTTTGGGGATCGTCTTTACCGCGCTTGACGCCGATGCGGTGATGATCATCGAGGCCCCAGATGGGCATCGCAAACGTGATGGCGTGGCAGCCCTAGAGACCTTTGCCCGCGAAATGGGGTTGCGTGCGCGCCGTGCTCTGATGGGGTTCGTCAATGAGACCCAGCAAGAGATCGCCCTGCTTTATGATCCCGATGTCATGACGGCGCGGCACGACCCGCTTGGCCCGCCGCGCTTTGACGAGGCGTACCACATTGATCTCGACGTTGATGCCGCCCCGGAAGCAGTACGCTGGTCCAAACCTCCGCTTGAGGTTCAGGTTGAAACCAAATCGGGCGCACTTCTGCGGATGATCGGCGTGCACGCCAAATCAAAGGCACCCTATGGGTCGCGCGACGAGGATGAAATCATGCGCATCGCTATCGAGAACCGCCGCAAGCAACTGGCACAGTGCATCTGGCTGCGCGAGCGGATCGAGGATCATCTTGATGAAGGCGATCCGCTGATCGTGCTGGGTGATTTCAATGACGGTCCAGGTCTGGATGAATACGAAAAACTCTTTGGTCGCTCGGGCGTGGAAATTGTCATCGGCGAAGAAGGCGACACACGTCTTTTTGACCCACATGCCGAAATGGTCATTGACCGCCCCGGCGGGGTTATGCCTGCCACGGCGCGGTTCTGGATGGCAGACCGCAAACGCTGGATGCAAACTCTTCTGGATTACGTAATGGTCTCGCCGGACTTGCGCGACAAGGCCACCGACTGGCGCATTTGGCACCCGTTTGATGACCCGGTGGGTTACAAGATACCCGAGTTGCGTGAAGCCCTGCTGACCGCCTCAGATCACTTCCCCGTTTCTGTTGAACTGAACCTTTAGTCTTCTTCTTGGTGAAAATACTCCGGGGAGTGCGAGGGGC
>JABDJX010000293.1 GCA_013003245.1 Silicimonas sp.
CTCAATTTTTCCGACTAGCGGTTACCCGCCGGTGTGCGACATGTGCCGGGAAACCTGTCCATCGGCGGTCTGGCGGGAATAATCAAAGTCATGTCCCTTGGGTTTGCGCGCAATTGCGGCACGAATAGCGTCTTCCAGCAAGGTATCGCTTTCCGACGCGCGCAGCGGTCCGCGCAGATCGGCGTTGTCTTCCTGACCAAGGCACATGAAAAGCTCGCCGGTGCAGGTCAGCCGCACGCGGTTGCAGCTTTCGCAGAAGTTATGGGTCAGCGGAGTGATGAAACCCAATTGCTGACCTGTTTCTTTCAGCTCTACATAGCGGGCAGGGCCGCCGGTGCGATGATCCAGCTCCTTGAGCGTGTATTGCTCGGCCAATTGACCCCGTAAGTCCTTCAGCGACCAATACTGCCCCACGCGGTCTTCACCGCCCAGATCGCCCATCGGCATCACTTCGATAAAGGTCAGGTCCAGATCGCTCGACGCACACCATTCGGTCAGGCTGAAAAGCTCGTCTTCGTTGAAGCCCTTGAGTGCCACGGTGTTGATCTTGACCCGCAGCCCCGCCTTTTGGGCTGCATCAATTCCGTCGAGTACTTTGGAAAGCTTGCCCCAGCGGGTGACGCGCGAAAACTTGGCGTCATCCAGCGTATCAAGCGAAACGTTGATCCGCCGCACACCAGCTGCATAAAGATCACCCGCAAAGCGCGACAGTTGCGAGCCGTTGGTGGTGAGCGTCAGTTCTTGCAACGCGCCGCTTTCCAGATGCCGCGACATCGAGCGGAAAAACGTCATGATCTCGCGCCGCACCAAGGGTTCTCCGCCGGTGATGCGCAGTTTTTCAACGCCCATGCGGATAAAGGTCGAGCACATGCGATCCAGTTCTTCAAGCGTCAAAAGCTCTTTCTTGGGCAGGAACGTCATATTTTCCGACATGCAATAAACACAGCGGAAATCGCACCGGTCGGTGACCGAGACGCGCAGATAGGAGATCGGGCGCGCGAAGGGATCTATCAAAGGCACAGATGTCATTTACAAAGGCTATGCTGCGCAGAGAACCGCTGCAAGGGCTGTCGTTGATTCCATGGCGTTGAAGGGAGGGGCCGCAGGTCTTAGGTTTCAGATATGAAGTATGTTTTTCCCGTCCTTGCCCTTGGGCTTGCCGGCTGCACCGAATTGGGGCTTACCCCTGCACCCAAGCCTGAACCTGTGCCTCAGACCGCCACAAATGCCGCACCACCTCCACCGCGTGCGGCGCGCACTGTCGAGCAGTTTGACACAACGACCGAGGCGCAGCGTGCAGCCGCCTCTCAACCCGCATCAGGGGGCCGGTCGCTTGGTACCGAGGTAGCGTCGCTTGGCGATCCGTCGCAGCCGGGGTTCTGGATAGAGACATCGCTGGTTGATGAGGTTGGCGCGGGGCGGATCACGGTTGCTACCGGGCAAAGCGCAGAGGTCGAACTGCGACCTACGGAAGGGTCCGCTCGGGTGTCGCTGGCGGCCTGGCGAATTTTGGAGGTGCCCCTGACCGAATTGGCAGAGGTTGAGGTTTTCGCCAACTAGTCAGGCGAACCAGCCGCGTTCCACGATCCGAAGTGCATCAAACGGCCCCGAGGGCAGGTGCAATGCCGCGCTGTGTGCATGAATGTCATTTGCGATCAGCGGATAAAGATCACCGTGATCTTCAAGGTACGTAAGCGCTCTGCGATGCAGAGCTGTTTTTTCTTCTGCGCTCGGCGTTGCACGTGCTTGGATCAGCAGCGCCTGCAGCGCGGCGTTTGGACGGCGCGCCAGCACCTCGGCCAGTGTCCAGTCCAGCGTGGGCCGTATGCGCAGGCGTTCTGCTTTGAAGTCAGGGGTGCCGGTTGTCCGAACCGCCAGCCCCTTGGCGCGCGCCATTTGTTCGATCACCGCGACAAATTCCCGAGCGCCGGGAAAGGCCTGCGCCTGGCCAAGCGACAGCGGCGTGGTCACTCCGGTGCGCGCTGTGCAATTCGAGCAACCCTGAGCGCGGCCATGACCCAGCAAAACCTTTTGCGCCAGATCGCGCCTGTCAGTCGCGTCGTTTATCGCGCGGCCCACATCAGGGCTCGTTTCCGGTTGGCGGATCAAACCAAAAACAGAGGCCGCTTCGGTTTCGATCAGCTTTATGTCCTGCGAGCGCGCCAGCAGTCCAAACATCTTTGGGTCGATGTCATCGATCAGGTCAATCTCGCCATGCAGCAAGGCCGACAAACGCGTTGCCGGGTCAGGCAGGTCGATCAACTCAACGGCGTCAAAATGGCCGCGCCCGGCTTTCCAATGATCCGACACCTTGCGCAGGCGTCTTTGATCAGAGGAGCGAGCGTAAGCGCCGGTACCAGCACCCGTGGGGCTTTTGATCGTTAACGCCGGGTCGGTCAGGACCCAGGCAAAATCCGCATTGGGGCGGATCAGCTCAATAATGAGGGTTTCGGGTCCATCTGCACGCATGCCGCTGATTTGCCCGCGCAGCCCCGGTGTGTCCTGCATCGAAAGAGACGCAACGACGGCCTGTGCATCAAATCTTTGGCCGTCCTCAAAGATGACATCGCGGCGCAGGTGAAAGGCCCACGTCAGGCCTTTGTCGGGGGTCTCGTATGCCCGCGCCAGATCACCTGTCAGCGCGCCGCTTGTGTCAATTTCCAGCAAAGTGCTGCCGGTGGCCAGCGCCCGGACCTCGGCCAGCCGGTCTGGGGTTCCAAAGCCAAACCGCAGCAATCCGCCCGCCTTTGGCTGCGCGGCCTCGGCTTTTTGGGCCAGCGACGTGGCGGTGGGCAGGGTCACGCCTGTGGCCAACGCCGACATGATAAACCGTCGGCGGTTGATCTCTCCGCGCTGCAGGCGCTCGGCCTGGCGTACAATATGCGTTTTTACCCTCACAGGGCGCATTCTGCACACACAAAAAGGGCAGCGCAAGATATCCTGCGCTGCCCGGTCGTGCGTTTAAGGTGGATTTACGACGTCAACTCGTAAGCCCGCTCGCCATGCTGGGCCAGATCCAGGCCGGTGGTTTCCGTCTCGACATCCACGCGCAGCGGGAAGATCGCCCTGGCGACTAGGACAATCACCACCGTAACGACAATGGTGAACACACCCACAAACACCAGGCTGCCCGCCTGCGCCGCAAAGCTGCCATAGCCAAAGGCAGCGATCATCAGAGTGCCAAAGATGCCGCCCACGCCGTGCACGGCAAAGACGTCCAGCGTGTCGTCGATCTTGAGCATGTTGCGGATCACGTTCACGGCTTCCTGACAGAGGATACCGGCCACAGCACCGATGATCAGCGCCTCGACCGGGCCGACAAAGCCGCTGGCCGGCGTGATCGAGGCCAGACCTGCGATGGTGCCGGTCACAAGGCCCACGAGGGACGATTTGCCGTATTTGATCCGCTCCCAGAACGCCCATGTCAGCGAGGCCGTGGCGGCTGAGATATGCGTGACGGTCAGCGCCATCGCGGCCCCACCATCTGCGGCAAGCTGCGAGCCGCCGTTAAAGCCAAACCAGCCGACCCAAAGCATCGCAGCCCCGATCATCACATAACCAGGGTTGTGCGGCGGCTTTGATGCATCGCGCCGCGCTCCCAGCATCACAGCCACCACAAGGGCGGCAATGCCAGCGGTTTCGTGCACGACGATACCGCCTGCAAAATCCATCACGGCTTCGCCAAAGAACGGCGTGTCACCCGCCAGAATCCCGCCGCCCCAGACCCAGTGCACAACTGGCGCATAACACAGCAGCATCCAAGCGCCCGAAAACAGCATCACAAAGCCAAAGTTGATCCGCTCGACATAGGCCCCCACGATCAGGGCAGGGGTGATGATGGCAAAGGTCATCTGAAAGGCAAAGAACAGCACCTCGGGGATTGTGCCGGAAAGACCGTCGACCGTGACGCCCGCGAGGAACATCTTGTCAAGCCCGCCCCAAAACCCGCTGGTGCCGCCACCAAAGGCAATCGAATAGCCAACGACCAGCCACAGCACGCTCATCAGACAGGCAATGGCATAACAGTGCATAAAGACGCTAAGTACGTTGCGCGCGCGCACAAGACCGCCGTAGAAAAGCGCCAGTCCCGGCAGTGTCATGAACAGCACCAAAGCTGTTGCGACGATTATCCAAGCTGTGTCAGCCCCGACCATGTGAAGTCCCTCCGTTTTCGTGTTTTGCGTCAGCAACAGCACTGGGAGTGCAAGGAAAAGAGGCAACACCGGTTTCACTGCGAGTTTTTAGGGCAGAGTTTGGATTGCTTACTTTAAGGGCGGCAATTTGGTCGGATCGCTCAATAATTGGGCAGAGTTAAGAGAGAGCCTGCGCAAGCAAGTCAAGTGCTCGGTTTACGGTTTGCCCACGGACGTTTTCGCGGCCCAGTGGCCCGAACTCAATTGTCTCGACCCGCGTGGCGACCCCGTCTTGTGCCAGCCCAAAGCAGACGCGCCCCTCTGGCTTGTGATCTGATCCGCCCGGCCCGGCAATGCCCGTCACCGACACCGCAACCTGCGCCTCAGAGGATTTGAGCGCGCCTTCAGCCATCGCACGCGCGACCTTTTCGGAAACCGCACCATGCGCCTCGATCAGGGCGACGGGCACGCCAAGCAGCTGCGTCTTGGCCGCGTTTGAATAGGTCACGAAGCCGCGCTCAAAAACGTCTGATGATCCCGCCACATCCGTCAAGGCCGCTGCGATCATTCCGCCGGTGCAGCTTTCGGCGGTTGCGATCATCACGCCCTTGTCGCGCGCCAGTTCAAGAACCTCGGCCGCCGTCATGGATCTGCCGGGTTAACCATTGCAACAAAGCCCTGATGGGCGAGTGCTGCAAGAACGACGACGCAGATGGCTGCGAACAGACCGGCCCAGACATCATCGAGCATCACGCCTGTAGCGTCGCCACGGTCATCGATGCGACCGATGATCCAGGGCTTCCAGATATCGAAAAGCCGAAACAGGACAAAGGCCGCGACGATGCCGGGCCAAAGCTTGAGCGGCGACAGGCCCGCTTGCCATGCGCCCAGCGACACTGGCAAAAGCGCGATCCACTGGCCGACCACTTCGTCGGCAACGATCCAGCCCGGATCGTGATCATCGGCAGTGGCGGTTTCGATTGCGGTTGCTTTGACGCCACCGAAATAGAGCGCGACTGACGCAAGCAGCAAAAGCCACGGACCGCCAATGACATGGAGCACCCAAGCTGCTGGCAAGGCTGCAAGCGACCCCCACGTGCCGGGGGCAGGGCGCAGGAAGCCTGCGCCGAAAAAACTAAGCAATACCCGTCTCATGGAGCCATCAGCGCCGCTGTGGCGATCGCGGCGATCCCCTCTTTGCGACCGGTGAACCCAAGCCGCTCTGACGTGGTGGCCTTGACGCTGATCCGGCCTGCCTCCAGCCCCATGATCTCGGCCAACGCGGCCTGCATGGCGGCGGCGTGCGGTCCAATCTTTGGTGCCTCGCAGATCACGGTGCAATCGATGTTGGTCACCGTGAACCCGGCCTCACGCGCCAATGACACGGCATGCGCCAGGAAAATCGCACTATCGGCCCCTTTCCACTGCGGATCAGAGGGCGGAAAATGTCGTCCGATATCACCTTCAGCCAAAGCTCCGTAGATCGCGTCGGTGATCGCGTGCATGCCAACATCGGCGTCGGAATGGCCCGAAAGTGCCGCATCATGCGGAATGCGCACGCCGCACAAGGTCACATGATCGCCCGGCCCAAAGCTGTGCACGTCGAATCCATTTCCAAGTCGGATGTCCATAAACGCCAAATCTTCCAATATGTCCCGTTTCTCTCACCTCTAGGCGGTCGTGAGAGCGCTGACAATGGCGACCAATGCAGGTTGTTTTGCACAAAAAATAGGCATATGCCGCATTCAGGGGCGTTTGGGCGATAAATAGGCGCTCTCTCACCTGTCTGCGCCCGGACGATTGGTTAAGGATTGAGCATGGCCATCACGCTTGACGACATCACCCTGGACCCGCCTGTGTTCCTTGCCCCGATGGCCGGGATCACAGATCTGCCGTTCCGCCAGTTGGTGTCAAGCTTTGGCGCAGGCCTTGTGGTCAGCGAAATGGTCGCCAGTCAGGAGATGGTGCAGGCCAAGCCGGGCGTGCGCGAACGGGCCGAACTTGGGTTCGGGCAGGCGGCGACATCTGTGCAGTTGGCGGGACGTGACGCGCATTGGCTGGCCGAAGCTGCGCGCATGGTCGAGGCGAATGGCGCCAGGATCATCGATATCAACATGGGGTGCCCTGCCAAGAAGGTGACGGGCGGGCTTTCCGGCTCTGCGCTGATGAAAACGCCGGATCACGCGCTGTCGCTGATCGAGGCGGTCGTCGGCGCAGTAAGCGTTCCTGTGACGCTGAAAATGCGGCTTGGATGGGATGAGGATTGCCTGAATGCCGCCGATATCGCGCGGCGTGCTGAAGCGGCGGGTGTGAAGATGATCACGGTGCATGGGCGCACGCGCTGTCAGTTTTACAAGGGTCATGCGAACTGGGCGGCGATCCGTGACGTCAAAGACGCTGTTTCCATTCCGGTGATTGCGAACGGCGACATTATTACTGCGGATGACGCGCGCACAGCGTTGCAGCAAAGCGGCGCCGATGGCGTGATGATCGGGCGTGGCATTCAGGGCGCGCCGTGGCGGCTGGCCGAGGTCGCACATGCCTTGGGATGGGGGCCTGAGCCGGTGATCCCGCAAGGTCAGGCCTTCCTTGAGATGGTACAAGCCCACTATGAGGCGACCCTGTCGTTTTATGGTGACACGCTTGGGCCGCGCGTGATCCGTAAGCACCTTGGCTGGTATATGGACCGCGCCGCCACACCCGGGGATATCCGGCGCTGTGTGCTGACCGGCACGCCAGAGGCGGTGCGCAGCGCGCTGCCCGACGCCCTTTTGGGCGAAAGGATTGCCGCATGACCCGGTTCGAGGAAAACCTGTGGCTGTCGCTGCCCGTGCCGGCCTTTATCATCGATCAATACAATCACATTGCCGAAGTAAATCCGGCAGCCGAAAGCTTTCTGAACGCCTCGGCACGGCAGTTGAACAATTCTCCGGTGTTTGATGCACTGGCCATTGATGCGCCGCTGGATGAGCAAATTCACCGGGTGCGATCTGACCAGGCATCGCTTTTTCTTCACAACGTGGACGTCGGAGGCGGCAATCGTGTGCCTGTGAACTGCAACATTCAGTTTGCCTCGATGACCGGCATGCCGGGCTTTGTGCTGATGCTGCTGGAGCCGCGCATGCTGGCCGAACGGATGGGGCGCTCGCTTTCAGCGAAATCTGCGGCCAAGTCAGCCATTGGGATGGCCGAGATGCTGGCGCACGAGATTAAGAACCCGTTGGCGGGGATCACCGGAGCGGCGCAACTTCTCAGCATGAACCTGTCGAACGAAGATCAGGAGTTGACCGATCTGATCGTCAGCGAAAGCCGCCGGATCGTGGCGCTTCTGGAACAGGTCGAGCAGTTTGGCAATCTGCGCCCGCCCGCGCGCAAAGCGGTGAATATCCACGACCTTTTGGATCGCGCACGCAAATCTGCCGCCGTGGGCTTTGCCGCGCACATGAAGATCATTGAAGATTATGACCCCTCGTTGCCTCCCACATGGGTTGATGGCGATCAGATGCTGCAAGTCTTTTTGAACCTGATCAAAAATGCGGCAGAAGCAAGCGATGGCGCAGAAGGTACGATAAGGCTGCGGACGTTTTATGACATGTCGTTGCGCTTGCGCCGCAAGGACAGCTCGGCGTCGTTGCCGCTCAATGTCGAGGTGATCGACGACGGGCCGGGCCTGCCGCCCGAGATTGCAACCGAAGCGTTCGAGCCTTTTGTTTCGGGGCGTGAAAACGGCACCGGGCTGGGGCTGGCGCTTGTTTCAAAAATCATCTCCGACCACGACGGTTGGATCAGCGTTGACAGCGTGCCGGGGCGCACGGTGTTTCGAATTTCTCTGCCCAAGGTGCCGCAGGCATCCGAGGCAGAAAACGGAGGATAAACCATGGACGGCACCATTTTGGTTGCAGACGATGACCGGACGATCCGCACGGTTCTGACCCAGGCTTTGGTCAGGGCAGGGTGCAAAGTGCACGCGACCTCGTCGCTGGTCACGCTGATGCGGTGGGTGGACGAGGGCAAAGGCGATCTGGTGATTACCGATGTAATGATGCCCGATGGAAACGGGCTTGAGATGTTGCCAAAAATTTCACAGGCGCGCCCCGGTCTGCCGGTGATTGTGATTTCGGCACAAAACACCATCGTTACCGCCATTCAGGCCACCGAGGCCGAGGCGTTTGATTACCTGCCAAAACCGTTTGATTTGCCTGACCTCATGAAGCGCTCGGCCCGCGCTTTGGAGGTCAAACGCCACTCGCCAAGTCCACGTGCCGAAGTGTCGGACACAGCCGCCGATGATTTGCCGCTTGTGGGGCGCACGCAGGCGATGCAGACGCTCTACCGTTTGATTGCGCGGGTGATGAACGCCGATCTGCCGGTTCTGATCACCGGCGAAAGCGGCACCGGAAAATCGCTGATCGCGCGCGCCATTCACGACCTGTCGGATCGCCGAAACCTGCCGTTTGTCGTGGCAACGGCCGCTGATCTGGCAGAAATGGACGGCCCGGCCACGCTGATCAGCCGGGTGCGCAATGGCACGCTGATGTTTGACGAGGTGGCGGACCTGAGCGAAGAGGCGCAATCGCGGATCGTGCGCATGCTGGACAGTTTTTCCGATGGAGGGCCGCGCGTGATCGCCTCTAGCCAGGCCGATCTTGCCGACAAGTTGGACAAAGGCGCGTTTCGGCAGGACCTGTTCTATCGGCTCAGCGGCGTGACGCTTGCCGTGCCAAGCCTGCGCGAGCGGGTCGAGGATATTGCCCTTTTGACCGAACATTTCGTGGCGCGCGCCGAGCGCGAGGGCTTGCCCGTGCGCACCTTTGACAAGGACGCGATGGACCTGATCCGCGCCTATTCCTGGCCCGGTAATGTGCGCCAGCTTGAAAACGCCGTGCGGCGGCTCTCGCTGACCGGTGGCGAAGACCGCGTGGGGCGCGGCGAGGTTGAGTTGGTTTTAGGCACGCAGCCCGCAGTCGAGCCGTTGACAGGCGGCGACAGCGATAAACTTTCGGCATCGATCGAAAAGCATTTGCGGCGCTATTTCGATCTGCACGGAGGTCAATTGCCCGCGCCGGGTCTCTATCAGCGAATCCTGCGCGAAGTTGAGCTGCCTTTGATCGAAATAGCTTTAGAAGCTACCGGTGGTAATCAAGCCAAATGCGCTGATTTGCTGGGGATAAACCGAAATACGCTGAGAAAGAAGATCACCGAACTCGATATCCACGTGACACGGCGCCGTAAGTTGATGTAAAACCGCAACAGAGTAGTGGCCAATCCGCGACTGTGGATGAATGGCCTCAATAAAAAGGCGGTCGTCGCAGATGCGACACAATATGTGGGAGGTTGATCCGTGACAGGGCGCACACGGACAGCCACATGGGAAAAGTTCAGCCGTATCAGGCGGCTGCGACGTGTTCAGAATGCCGCAACCCTGGGGTTGGTCATTCTGGGGCCGATTCTGGCGTTGGCGACCTTCCTTGTTCTGGGCCCGCTTGATCGCTCTTCTCCCCCATTGACGCTGCGACTCGTTTTGCTGGCAGACCTTGTCTACGTGCTGGTTGTCGCCGCCCTTGTCATGATGCGGATCGCCTCGATGGTGGCTGCGCGACGCGCCAAATCGGCGGGTTCCCGCCTGCACCTGCGCCTGACCGGTGTCTTCGCGATTATTGCGCTTATCCCGACCGTGACAGTGGCAATCTTTGCCGGTCTGACGATCAATGTCGGTCTTGAAGGGTGGTTTTCAGACCGTGTGCGCGGTGTTGTCGGGGCCTCTCTTTCTGCCGCAGAGGCGTACCAAGAGGACCAGCGCAAGGATTTGACCGAGGACGCGCAAGCGCTGGCCGAGTTTCTGAATTCTGCCCGCGACCGGACGCCATTTGTCTCGGACGGCGAGTTGCGTCAGTTGTTGGGGCAAGGGCAGGGGCTGGTTCAGCGCGGGTTGCGCGAGGCCTATGTCATTGATGGCACATCGCAGATCAGGGCACGCGGCGAGCGGTCATATCTGTTTGATTTCGAGCAACCTGATCTGGATGAATTATCCCGGGCCTCTGGCGGCGAAGTGGTCATAATCGAGGACCTTGAAGTTAACGAATTCCGTGCCTTGATGCGGCTCACGGCATACCCAGACCGCTTTCTTTACGTTTCGCGCAATGTGGATGGCGACATCCTTGTTCTGCTCGACGACGCGGCGCAAACAGCGCAGCTTTACCGCCAGCTTGAGGCCGAGCGCGGGCGTCTGGTGTTTGAATTTGGCCTGCTTTACCTGGGCTTTGCGGTCATTCTGATCCTTGCCTCTGTCTGGCTGGGCCTTTGGTTTGCCGAGCGATTGGCCCGCCCGGTTGGGCGACTGGCCGGAGCAGCGCAGCGCGTTGGCGCGGGCGATCTTGATGTGCAGGTGCCCGAGGAACCGGGTGACGACGAGATAGCCATGCTGGGGCGGTTGTTCAACCAGATGACGCGTCAACTCAAGGGCCAGCGGGATGCGCTTTTGTCGACCAACCAACAGATTGAACGGCGTCGGCGCCTTTTCGACTCCGTTTTGTCGTCGGTGACTGCTGGCGTGATTGGTCTCGACCCGGACGGAAAGGTGACCTTCATCAACCGCTCTGCCGAACGGATTTTGCGCGCCGACGAAGGGGCAAGCTCTGCTGTGCCTTTGAATGTTGCGGTGCCCGAGTTTGGCCCGTTGCTGGATGAGTTGCGCAAGAATGGTCGCGACACCGAACAGGCAGAGGTGCGCGTCAGCCGCGCGGGTGTGGCCGAGACGCTTTTGGTGCGCATCGCCACGCGCGGAGAAAATGAAGGCTACGTGATCGCCTTTGACGATGTCACCGATCTGGTCACGGCCCAGCGCATGGCAGCCTGGGGCGACGTCGCCCGCCGCATTGCGCACGAGATCAAGAACCCGCTGACGCCCATTCAGTTGTCGGCCGGCCGGATCAAACGCAAATTCCGTGCCGCCGTGGGCGATGACGCGGCAGAGCTGGACCAGATGACAGACGTGATCGTGCGCAAGACAGAGGATTTGCGCCGCATCGTTGACGAGTTCTCGAAATTTGCGCGGATGCCGGAACCAGACGCCAGCATTCAGGACTTGACTGTACTGGTGAAAGATGCGGTCACGCTGCAAGAGGCTGGCGCCGAGAATTTTGCCCTGACATCAGACATTCCGAGCGAGCCGGTGCTGGTTGATCTTGATGCCACTATGATTGGTCAGGCGCTTACCAACCTGATCAAAAACGCCGGTGAGGCCATTGAAAGTGCACAAGAAAAATTGCCACTTGCCAATCATGAGCCAAGGGTTGATGTGCAGATGAGCGTGAGCGACGGTGTGGCGCTCATTCGGATTTCCGACAATGGCATCGGTCTTCCCGAAGATCGCTCACGGCTCTTTGAACCCTATGTGACCTCGCGCGCCGAAGGCACCGGTTTGGGGCTGCCGATTGTGAAAAAGATCATCGCTGAACACGGTGGAACGTTGGTTCTGAAAGATGCCGAACCTCTTGATGGGTCGGGCCAAATTGGCGCGTGCGCCGAAATTACATTGCCGCTTGCGGCCGAAAATGAGCAGAGACGCAACCTGAAGGTTGCGGAGTAGAAGGAGAATTTTCCGATGGGCGATATTCTGATTGTGGATGACGAACGCGACATTCGCGAATTGATTTCAGATATTTTAAAGGACGAGGGGTTTACCACACGGTTGGCGGGAACATCGGACGAGGCGATGGCCGAGATGAACAGCGAACCGCCGTCTTTGATGATTTTGGATATTTGGCTGAAAGACAGCCGCATGGACGGAATTGACATCCTGAAAACGGTCAAACGTGACAATCCGGACGTCCCCGTCATCATCATCTCGGGGCACGGCAATATCGAAATCGCGGTCGCTGCCATCAAGCAAGGTGCCTACGACTTTATCGAAAAGCCGTTCAACATTGATCAATTGATGGTCGTCATTACGCGCGCGATGGAGACCTCGCGGTTGCGTCGCGAGAACTCGGAGTTGCGCCGCAAGGACGTCACAACGGCCGATATGGTTGGATCATCTCCGGCGTTTCGCACGTTGAAATCCCAGTTGGACAAGGTCACCAAATCGAATGGCCGTGTCATGCTGACCGGCCCGGCAGGCGCGGGCAAGGAAATTGCGGCGCGTTTTATTCACGCCAATTCGGATTTGGCGGAAGGGCCTTTCATTACCGTGAATTCGGCGTCGATCGAACCGGATCGGATGGAAGAAGTGCTTTTCGGACGTGAAAGCACGGGACGCGGAATTGAGCCGGGCCTTTTGGAGCAGGCGCACGGCGGGTTGATATATTTTGACGAAATTGCCGATATGCCGCTTGGCACCCAATCAAAGATCCTGCGTGTTCTGACAGAGCAGCAGTTCCAACGCGTGGGCGGTGCCGACAAAGTGCGCGTGGATTTGCGGGTTATTTCGTCGACGACGCGAAATCTCTCTGACGAGGTCGAGGCCGGTAATTTCCGCGAAGAGTTGTTTCATCGCTTGAACGTAGTGCCAATCGATGTGCCGCCTCTTGCAGATCGGCGTGAAGATATCCCCGAATTGGCCGAGCACTTTATCGAAACGTTCAATAAATCTCAGGGTCTGCCATTGCGCAGCCTTTCGGAAGAGGCCATCGCGATGCTTCAGACGATGGCGTGGCCGGGAAATGTGCGCCAGTTGAAAAATGTCATCGAACGCGTGCTTATATTGGGTTCCGAGAAAGGCGATATTGCCGCGGCCGAAATACCAGGCGAAGGGCGCAGCGAAGAAAGCGATGAAGGTCGCGTGGTACTGTCAGGAAGTCTGGCAACATTGCCGCTGCGCGAAGCGCGCGAATTGTTTGAGCGGGAATACCTTCTTACACAGATCAACCGTTTTGGCGGCAATATTAGCCGAACGGCAAACTTCGTCGGGATGGAACGATCTGCGTTGCACCGCAAGCTGAAATCTTTGAACGTTGTGACATCGTCGCGGTCCGGCGCGCGTGTGGCAACCATTGCCGAAGATGCAGGCGAGGACGCTTAGGAATTACGACTAGAAAAAGGAGACATCTCCTGGCGCATTGGCGGTGTCGTCGGGGTCACTGCCCCTGACAAGAAGCTGGTCTTTCAGGCTTTGAAGGCGAAGTTTTTGTGCCAGTTTTTCCTGATCAAAGTCCGTGTGTTCAAGACACGCGGCAAGTTCTGGAAGAAAACGCGCAAGGTCATCATGGGTCTGCGTGATTAGATCAACATGCTGAATATGAACCACCTCTTTGCCTGCCTTTGACGTAGCGGCAGCCAACTTGGAGACAGCATCCTGAAGTGCCAGATCCTGCGCACGCAGATCGCGCATAAGCTGGCCAAGCGCTGACAAAACGCCAGCCACCTCACCCGAAGTGTCCTGGGGATCTGAATTGTTTGCGTGTTCAGATGTCACAGCCGGCCAACAATAGCCTCAATCGCTGACTTCAGTTCCGCCGGTTGAAAGGGCTTGGCAAGAAAGTTGTTCATCCCCAGCTGCTTTCCCTTGTTAATGATCGCAGGCTCTGCGCGCCCGGTGATCAGCAGAAAGCCAATTTTCTGGGTTGCGGGCGCATTGCGCAGATAGTGCAGAAGATGCAACCCGTCCATTTCCGGCATGTTGTAATCCGAGATCACCAGATGCACGGGTGATTTTGCGATGGCGGCCAAGGCGGACTTTCCGTCCGCCGCCGTCGCAACGTTCTGAATCCCGATGGCATCCAATGCTTGGGTGATAAGTCCGCGGCTTGTTGACATGTCGTCGACAACCATGACGCGCAGCTTCTCTCTTAAACTCACGTAAGTATCCTTTCCTACTGCGCCTTTTGATAGATCGTTGCGCCCTGACTGATAAATCCGGATTTCTCCAACGGGTGAATGCGTTCTGAATGCCCGAGATAAAGAAAACCATCCGGGGTAAGCTTGCTGCGAAACCGTGGCCAAAGCGCTTTTTGATGAGCATCATCAAAATAGATGAGGACATTGCGGCAAAAAATGGCGTCAAACGGGCCCGCCATCGGCCAAGTTGAATGTAGATTCAGCTCTCTGAATCTAACAAGGCTTCGCAGCTTTTCGCAGGCATGAAACGACGCCCCTTGTCGCACAAATAACCTGTCGCGATCATCGCTGTTAATAGAACTTGTCTCTGCTTCAGAATAGACGCCCTTTCGCGCTCTCTCCAGTATTGCAGGGTCAATGTCGGTGCCCAAAACAAGAATGTCGCTGCGCGCCGAGAGCGAAAGGTTTTTGATAATTTCCATGGCGATGGTGTATGGTTCTTGCCCGCTTGAGCAACCTGCAGACCAGATCCGCACCCTTTCATGCGCCAAAAGTTTCTGTTCAAACCGTTTGAAGACGTGTGATCTAAGGTGTTCAAAGTGATGATCTTCGCGATAAAAACTTGATACATTCGTTGTAAGGATGGAAATAAGTTCCCGCCTTTCAGCGACGTCTTTAGCGCTTTCGACCTTGTCAATGTATGCGTCCACGGAAACCAAACCGAGCGCGCGCATACGCCGAGATAATCTGGATTGCACAAGGGCTTTTTTCGAAGGTGGTATTAACAGACCAGCATCGGAAATTGCGATCTTTGCAATTCTTTGGAATGCTTGGTCAGAAAGGGTTGCAGACTCAGCGCCTGCCACCTGCGTCATGCTGCAATCTCTTCATCAGATGGCAAAACCGCCTCAAGGTCCAGTATCTTGACCATGCGATCATCAAGCACCGTCAGCGCTTTGACAAATTGGGTGTTCGAACTGCTGGTGATGTCCGGAGGTAGCTGCAGCTGATCAGGTTCAAAGGACAAGATGTCCGATACGGCATCGACCCTCAGGCCCATGACACGTTCGCCAATATCGACCACAATAATGACATTGCGGTCCTCTGGCTCTGTCATTTCAAATCCCAGCCTGAGCGCAAGATCTATGACGGGTAAGACAGTGCCTCGCAAATTGATGACGCCACGAACGAAATCGGGAGAGTGGGGCAGTGATGTGGTCCTGGTCCATCCTCTGATTTCCTTCACTGAGGTTATATCAACGGAGTATTCGTTCTCCGCGATTCGAAATGACAGATACTCAGATGCGTCTGCGGTTGTGCCGTCGTCGGAACCTATTTGTGTTGTCATTGCTAAGAGACCTTCTTAACCAAGGACTGAACGTCGTCCGTGGTCCCGCTTTGAACCAGATCGGCAGGATCGAGAATAAGAGCGATTTGTCCGTCGCCAAGAATGGTGGCTGCAGCCACGCCGGGTACCCGACCGTAGCTGTCCTGAAGCCCCTTGATCACCACTTGTCTCTGATCCTCTATTTGATCGACCAGAAGGGCAACGAGTTGACCTTCTTCGGGTGAAATGAGCAAGGCGATTGTGCCGCTCATGGGTTCGTCCGGATTGCGATATCCAAGCCTGGTGCCAAGATCCAAAACCGGCACGTACTTGTCCCGCACCCGCATCACTTTTTGGTCGGGAGAGACGTCGCGCAGGTCTTCCTTGGAAAGAGACAGCGTCTCGACGATTGAATTGATCGGAATGACCAGTGTCTCATTGGCCACCGAGATGACCATACCATCCAAAACCGCCAGTGTGAGCGGCAACGAAATGGAGAACCTGGAGCCTTCACCTTCTTTCGACTCAATCGAAATGCGTCCTCCAAGCGCTGCTATCTGGGTCTTTACAACGTCCATTCCAACCCCGCGCCCCGAAAGATTTGACACCTCTGCGGCAGTTGAAAACCCAGGAAGGAACAGCAATTGATCAATTTCTGTGTCGGCGAGAACCGCGTCTTCAGAGATCAGGCCTTTTTCGATCGCCTTTGCGCGCACGCGTTCTCTGTTGATACCGCCTCCGTCGTCTGATACCTCAATAATGACCCGTCCTGATTTATGTGCGGCACTCAATCGAATGACACCGACCTCAGATTTGCCGTTTGCCAATCGGGTCGCAGTGTCCTCCAAACCGTGATCAACTGCATTTCTGATCATATGCGTTAGCGGATCAGCGAGGCGTTCGATCGCCGTTTTGTCAATTTCCGTGTTCTCACCAATACTGACCAAACGCACGTTTTTATTGACCGCAGAAGATGCTTCGCGAACGATCCGCGACATACGCTGAAATAAAGATTTCACAGGCTGAGCGCGGATCATCATGACGCTTTCCTGAATATCCCGCGTCAGTTGCATGAACTCGTCAAGGCCAGAAAAGATTGGAGAATTCGGGTGGATGTTTTCCTGCGCTATGGATTGCGATATCATGGCTTGGTTGATGACCAATTCGCCGACCAGATTGACAAGCCGCTCAATCCGCTCAAGGTCGACGCGCACCGTCGGCGCAGCTTTGGCAGCGGGCTTTTTTTCAGGTGGTTTTTCCGCGGCTGGCTCCTGCTTTTCGGCCAACAAGGCCGCCGCCGGCGTGACAGGCTCGGCAAGCGGCTCTTCGGAAAGCTCCTGCTCAGGAAGGTCCGGCAAGACCAATTCCGTGTCTGCACCCTCCAATGACGCGCCTTTTGTAACCTCAAGCAGGCATAACCCGTCAGCGAATTCAAAAATCTCCAAAGCGGCTGATGGGTCTTCTTTAGTGTCGACGAATATTGACCATGACAGTCGCTTGCCCAGGGCCTGAAGATCGTCGATGGTTTCTGGTGGTGTGAAGTCCAGATCGATCCTGGTGGGCCCCAGATCGGAGAGAGATTGAAGTAAAAAGAGCGGCTCATTTCCGCTTTCGTAGAGCTCCGGGACAGGTTTGAACGTGATTGTCAGCCCCTGTTCATTTCCTTCCTCATCGCTTGGAAAGGCCGGAAGATCCGAAAGATCGGGTATCTCACCATCGCCCGCGGCCCCAAAGTCATCAAGATCAAGCGTCATGGGTTGAAAATCAATAGGCTCTTCATCTTCCTGATCAGCCTGAGAACCCGCGTAATGTCCCAATTCTTCTATAAGGGTATTTGTCGCTTGCGCATCTATCGCTTCGCCATCCCTTGAGCAGCGCACAAGATCGGACAACATGTCACTACAGCGAAAGAAAAGAGCGATGAGCTTGTCATCGATCTGCAATTTCCCATCGCGGCACTGATCCATGACGGTTTCAAACTGGTGCGCAAAACTGACAAGATCATCAAGGCCAAACGCGCCAGCGCCGCCTTTGATGGAGTGCACGGAACGAAAGGCAACATTGATCGTTTCAACGTCGCTTTCGCCGTCTGCCATCAATTGCAAAGCGTCAAGCAGCGCTTCAAGAAGCTCTTCACACTCGATGAAGAATGACGCCATTATCTCCTGCATCGGATCCGGCATTTTGCTTATCCCGAGACCATGCGCAGCGCGCGCACAAGTTTGTCTTGCGCAAACGGTTTGACGATCCAGCCGGTGGCGCCTGCATCACGTGCGCGCGTCTTCAATTCGTCCGAGCTTTCGGTCGTCAAAACCAGAATCGGTATTGTGCGATAATCGTCACGCGAACGAAGAGCATCGATAAAGCCAAAACCATCAAGGCGCGGCATATTAATGTCAGTGATTATAACGTCGGGCGCAATGTCGTTGAGAACTTCCAAGCCATGTTCGCCGTCTTCTGCAACGTGCACCTCAAACCCTTCGGACGAAAGAGCCAGCGAGATCATATCACGCATCGTGCGGCTGTCGTCGACTGCCAGAACTTCGATTGTCATGCTGGTTCTCCTGTCGCGATGTCATCAAGCGAAAGACCCATCCGTTCCAGATTGTCGATCAGTGCATTTGATGCGTTCTCAATCGTCAGTCTGGTCTTTTGCTGCTGCCAAAGGTGCCGCGCGGACAAAAGCAATTCGGTACAAAGGGCGCCAAGAAATTCGACTTGAGATGCGTCGATGATCAGGTCTTCACCGTGCGCGGCAACCAATTCACTGCGCAACTCGTTCGCGCCTGATGTGTCAAGTTTCGCATCCAAGACAAGCCGCTTTGCCATCCGAAGTACCTCTTGTGCAATTGCACGTCGGGGCCGGATCTGCCGATCCCACGTATTGCGCCAAGACGTAGCGTCTTGCGTATTAACATGCGGTTACTTTGGGACAGCTTTTTAGCCAAGCTCGTCAAGGTGTGACGCAAGCCCGGTAAGGGCTGCAAAATCATCGGTTATCACCGATACCGGGAAGGCGTCCATGAATTCTGAAAACCGGCCCTTGTTGCGAAATTGTTCAACAAAGCCAGTCTCTTGAAAATACGTGGACACCGCGCGGGCGACGCCGCCAATCAGGTAAATGCCACCAAAGGGCAGGTAAATCAGCGCAAGGTTTCCCGCAACCGTCCCAAGAAGTCGATTAAAAGTCGCCACGGTTTCAAGAGCAATTGGATTTTCCCGGCTGGCGCATTCGGCCATGATCTCGGCGGCCGGTTTATGAACCGTCTCGCCCGCTTCAAAGGCGTGCCAGGCGTAAACCCTTTCCAGCCCGCGCCCTGAAAGCACGTCTTCAACAGAAGCAAAGCCGCCATGACGCTCTTCGATATAACGATAAAGTCGCAATTCGCTTTCGGTGCGCGGTGGCAGATTGATGTGCCCGCTTTCGGAAGGCGGCACAATGCGCAGCCCGTTGGAGTGGAAGACGGGGGCTGCGTTGAACCCGGTGCCAACCCCGATCACAAGACTGGTTGCGCCAGGCTGCGCGGGGCGCCCGGGCAGCACGTC
>JABDJX010000294.1 GCA_013003245.1 Silicimonas sp.
CCAGCAGACGCAAACCTAATCAATTCAACTTCTTACTAAATGCGTTTTCCTTTGGACTATTGAGCTATTTGATCGTTTATCTGGGCTATCAAATTTGCGATTACGAATTCACATTTCCAAACATCAGTGAGAAAGCGACTACTGCCGGACTATCTGGATTCTTCGATGAAATCCTATTGTCGATAGTTGCAAGTTTTACAGGGGCGATAATCTGGTGTTTTGCGGTTAGATATCGTTGGTTGATGCGATTCCTCTCTTGGATTAAAGCATCAAAATCGTTCGGCGACGAAGACGTCTGGGAGTTTGCTTTTAATCACGAAGGTGAAAGCTCCAAATTTGCGCATGTCCGGGACCGGACAAGGGGTCTCATTTACTGTGGGTACGTTGATGTGTTCTCAGGGAGCGATGAGCAAAGACAATTGATTCTTCGCGACGTGAAAGTCTACGATAATGTTAACGAAGAATTATTGTATGATTGCAACCGAATCTATTTAGAAAGAACATCAGATGACTGGATTACAATCGAGTTTCCAGGCAAGGACAAGGAGTAGAAATGTCGAAGAACGAAGTGGATAAATTTTCAGTCCGCAAAGGCGGCGTGAATAACAACGGGTCAAATCAAAACCAAAACACTACAAGTGAAAGGCCCGAACCTCCAAAAAAGGAAGGCAAGTAACTGGGTGGCCTCGGCAAGACAGATCAGGGCCGGCACCGGCCCCAAATCTTACCTATCCTAACCGCACGCAAGCCGGTCCAGCGCCTGCCCGTGGGCTGGTGCCACCACACCTGAACAACACACTTTATCCCTCAAAGCACATCTTCCCTCTCCCCCACAGCACCCCGGCATCAAAGCGCCAGCCCGCCGGACGGGCAGGCGCTGGACCGGCGGCTTCGCCTTGAGTCCGGTCTGGTTGGGATTTCTATCAAATGCCTGGTTTGAGCCCCGAGCGCTGGCAGAAAGCCAGTGCTCAAGGAAACTGGCGCTGAAAAGCGCTGTTAGATCTGATTTGGCTAGAGGTGCTGACTTCGGGTGCTAGTGTTCGCAAGGATGTGGCGCTTTGCGCCCTCTCCTGCACCAGTCGCAATGCAAGCTGTGTCTGGTGAACTGGATACAGGTGTTTCCGTAGCGAACGCGGTCCGCTGTCTAGCCGCCTGAAATCCCAATTCGTCAAAGAAAAATATGGTGGGTCGTGAGAGGCTCGAACTCCCGACATCTTCGGTGTAAACGAAGCGCTCTACCAACTGAGCTAACGACCCGTCCGAACGACCGTTTAGCCGCTTCGATTGATCCTTTCAAGCCCCGTTATGCACGTTCTGTCCTGCTGCCAATCCAGCGGCGCGGCCCTGCTCCGTTTTGACCCAGAGCATCGTCGACATTGTATAGTGGGCAAGTCTCAAGCGACAGGCACCCACACCCGATGCAATAGCCCATCTGGTCGCGCAATCGCTCTAACAGCGCCACACGTTCGTCCAGCATGTCTTTCCACGGTGCTGCCGCCTTGGCCCAGGCATCCTTACTGACTGCTTTTTCGCGCGGGACCCGGTTCAGCACCTGCCTGATCTCTGACAATGGCACACCGACCGATTGCGCAACGCGAATGATCGCCACACGGCGCAACTCGCGCCGGTCATAGCGGCGGTGGTTGGCAGGCGTGCGCCAGCTTTCGATCAGCCCTTCGGCCTCATAGTAATGCAGCGTCGAGACCGGCACCCCTGCGCGCGCCGCCATGTCTCCCACGCTCAGATCGTTTGGTTTCGCCAATTTGTGCCTCCTCCGAAAAAAAAGCGCTTTACCTCAAGTGAACTTGAGGCCGTAGCGTGATCGCAGTTCAAATGGAAATCAAGGAGAATCCCCCATGCACCCGCTTAAAGACTTCGCAGACGCACTGGACGAACGGCGTCGGTTGCGTAAAACCCGCCATGCCCTGAAGGACGTGCTGGCGGATCCGCATCTGGCCAAAGACATTGGCTTGCCGCATCGTGCGCGGACACTTCGAAAGTATTCCTTGTGGTAAAGCGCCTTTGCCGGGTGGTCAGTCCAGTGCGACGAACACCCGGTCCCCTTCGACCTTGGTGGGATAGGTGTTCAAGTCAACGCAAACCGGTGCGCGCAAAGCTTTGCCCGAGCGGTAATCAAAAAGACCGTTGTGCTTGGGGCACTCGATCTCGAAATCCATGACCAGACCATCGGCCAGATGCACCTGCTCGTGCGTGCACAGCCCGTCGGTGCAGTAAAACGCGCCGTCGGCCCCGTGATAGATCGCAAAGGTGCGGCCTTCGTGATCCCAGCGAAGCACGTCTTCTTCATCAATATCCTCGGCAGCGCAGGCATCTATCCACGGCATCAGGCGGTCTCCACCCGGTCTGGCACAGTCTGGTGCAACTCTTCCTTATAGGGCCGCGCCGTTGGTGGAAGGTCCCGTTTCAGAAAATACCCCGGTTCGCGGCGCTGGCGCATTATGGCGGTGAAAAGCTCTTTGTAAGCGTCCCAGAACCCAGCATTTGGCACCGGCAGATCGTGTTTGATCAGGTCGTGCAACGCGGGCAGCGCGTAATAGGGCACCATCGGGAACATGTGGTGTTCGACATGATAGTTCATGTTCCAGTAAAGCCAGCGGCTAACCGGGTTCATGTACAGCGTGCGCGAGTTCAGCCGGTGATCAAGCACATCCTCGGCCAACCCGCCATGCTGCAACAGGCCGGTCGCGATCATGTGCCAACAGCCATAGACGCGGGGGCCGCCGATCAGCAAAAGCGGGATGGCCGACGCCCACCCCTGCCCTGCGGCCAGCATAACCAGTGTTGCCAACACTGTCGCGGAGTAGAGGCTCATGTGTACCCGCGCCCAGAAGATCGCCTTGGGCTTTTCACTCTCGGGGATGTAGTCGGCCTCGTCCGGCGAGAGCTGGCCCATTGCGTTGCGCGCAAGCCCTTTCAGCGACAGCAACACATCGCGCACACCGACCCACGCCAAAGCGATCAGCACAAGTTTGATCGGGTGCATCCACAGGATTTCAGGGTCACGGCCCACGATGATCGTGTCTGTATGGTGGCGCGCGTGGCTCCAGCGCCAGTTGATTGGGTTTCGCATCACCTGAAACGACGCGATGTGATAGACGACGTCATTCATCCACCGGGTGCGAAAGGCTGTGCCGTGGCCGCATTCGTGCCAGCGCGAGTCGCAGGACGAGCCATAAAGCACGCCGTAGGCCAGCCAGAACGGCACCGCGAGCCACGAGCCCCAGAAGGTGATGCCACCCGCGGCGAAGAGCACATGCAACAGCACCCAAAGAGCAGTATCGCGCATCGCCGGGCCGTCGCGGCGTTTTATCAGCGCCTTCATGGCTTTGCGGTCGACTTGCGTGTGATACCACTCGGCAGCAGACAACCCCGCGTCGATAGCCGCCTTCGCAGAAGGACCGGTCAGGGTATAGTCTTTTGGTGCAACGAGATTGTTCATGCCTGTATGGTCACCGTCGGTGGTGGCAAAGGTCAAGAAGGCAGCCGAAATTCATATCATTCGCTGTCACAAAGGCCAGAACACAAGGATTGAGGGGATGGAAACCGCGATTACGATCACCTCAAGCGGCAGTCCCATGCGCCAGTAGTCGCCAAAGGCATAGCCGCCGGGACCAAGGATCAGCGTGTTGTTCTTGTGCCCGATGGGCGTGAGGAAGGCGCAAGAGGCAGCCACCGCAACCGCCATCAGGAACGGATCAGGATTGACGCCAAGCGTGTTGGCCATCTGGATGCCCACCGGGGCCGCGACAATTGCCGTGGCGGTGTTGTTCAGCACATCCGAGAGCGTCATCGTTACCACCATCAGCACCGTCAGCACCGCCCAGGCGGGCCAGCCTTCGGTCAGCGACACCAGCGCACCAGCAATCAAGGCGGTCCCACCTGCGGCATCCAAAGCCGCCCCAAGCGGGATCATTGAACCCAAAAGCACGATAACCGGCCATTCGATATGGCTGTAAATGTCCGACAGCGGCAGGATACCCGACAGCACATAGGCGATCACCACCAGTCCCAGCGCCACCGGCAGATAGAGCAGGCCAAAAGACGCAATCGCCACGGCAGCCGCGAAAATCCCGATGGCAATCCACACCTTGGACGTGTCGGTCACGGCAAGTCCCCGGTCAGCCAGTGGCAAGGTGCCCATCCAGTCCGAGACCTCATCCGCCTCGCCTTCGGGGGCCAGCAACAACAGGATGTCGCCGGGCTTGACGATGGTCTTGCGCACCTCTTTCGTGATCGGCTGGCCTTCGCGCGACATGCCCAGAAGCAGGGTGCGGTGCCGCCAGGCAAGGCCGATGCTGCGGGCGGATTTGCCGACGATACGAGCGGACTCGGGCACGACGACTTCGATCACCGTCTGGCCGCTGCCCTCAAGCTCAAGGTGTTTTTGGTCAACGTTATCAACGAATTGCAAAGATAAAGCGGTGCGAAACTCATCCAGCGCCTCGGGTGGCGCTTCGATCACGATGGCATCGCCAGCCGCGATCACCGTGTTGCGCTGCGCGCCGTATCTGCGTTTGCCATCGCGAACAAGGCCCATGATCGCGGCATCGTTTTTCTCGGCCGTCTCGTAGATCTCAGACAGCCGTTTGCCGATAATCTCGGCCCCCTCGGGGACCAAAAGTTCAGCCGTGTAATCCTTGACCGCCTGTCGCGTGTCGGCCAGCGCGCCTTCACCTTCGCGGGTGGGGATCAACCGCCACCCGATCACCGCCACAAAGACCAGCCCGGCCAAAGCAGTGACCGCCCCCACGGGCGCGAAGTCGAACATCTTGAACCCTTCGCCCAACTGGTCGCGCCGGATCGTGGCGATGACGATATTGGGCGGCGTGCCGATCATCGTGACCATGCCGCCAAGGATCGTGCAAAACGACAGCGGCATCAGCGACAGGCGCACCGCGCGGCCCGCCTTTTTGGCTGTCTGAATGTCGATGGGCATCAAGAGTGCAAGGGCAGCCACGTTGTTCATGAACGCCGACAGAACGCCGCCAATAGTGCCCATGAAGGTGATGTGCGTGTTCAGCGACCTGTCCGGGTCGACCAGCGTGCGCGCAATCAGCGACACAGCGCCCGAGCGCACAAGGCCCGCCGAGACGACCAGCACAAGTGCCACCACAAGCGTCGCCGGATGCCCAAAGCCGGAAAACGCATCCTCGGTGGGCACCACGCCAAGCACGACGCCTGCCATCAGCGCGGCGAAGGCCACCAGATCATAGCGGAACCGCCCCCAGAGAAAGAGCGCGAAGACAGCGGCGAAAAGGGCGAAAAGGATGATTTGTTCTGAACTCATAAGGCAGAGTTAAGCCATTGCGCGACGATAGGCTATATCTGGGAGGTACGCGTGCGCTGCTTGTGATCCGGCGCATGAAACAAGGTTCGACGCGACTTTGGCCGATGAGGCAAATCCCCTCAGGGCTCCTTTCGAATGAAAGAACTATAACTCGGTCGATCTGTTCGGAGCCTATTGCTTGCGTCAAAGTCAGAGTCTGCGTTGAATTGGATCAGGGGACGACTGTCGAATTCCTTCATTATCCCGTATTGCGCATCCAAGGCATTGGCCAGACGGACCGCAAGAGCATCCTTTTTCGCGCCTTTATGGTAACCATGAACTCCATGCACGATTTCTGGAATTGCAACAGAGAACCCAAGATACCTTAGCGTATAAGCCGCAGGCCAAAGCAACATTTGTATGTCGCCTTCCTTTCCATTGAAGGCGCTCTCCGCTTCTTCCGATCCGGTGGTGACACAGAACAGGGCTTTCTTGCCGCGAAAGTGGCCTGTGTCGAAGCGATGCTCCACCGTGTGAAGCTCGCCATGCGCAAAAACACGATCGAACCAGCCTTTGAGAATTGCTGGAGGTGCAAACCACCAAATCGGGAAGTGAAAGACAATGCGGTCTGCGCGGCGCAGCTTTTCTATCTCCGCGCTGACCTCGACGGGAATACGGCGCAGATCAGAAGCCTGTTCTTGCGCCTTGAGCACATCGAAACAGGTATCTGCCTGTTGATGATGGTAGTGGTCAGCACGCTCTACAGGGTCAAAACCCATTGCAACCAGATCAGAATGAAGAACCGTATCACCCAATTTCTCACAGGCGCTTCGTGTTGCATTCGCCCAAGAACCATTGAAGGAACGCGGGTCAGGATGCGCCAAAACGATCATTGTAGTGGTCAAGGCATCCTCCGAGGCATTTCCTGAGCGGCTTGGTGCTTTCAAACTGCATTTGAAGGACCGCGCAAGCAATAGCTGTCGGTTCCGGCGTCACGGTCTAAGGTCTCCGCTTGATATTTGGCTTTGCCTCTGAATAGCGCGATGGTGGATGTCGGTTTTTCTGGCTTACCGGACATCGGTGGCGATTGTGCCCTGTCAGAACCTGCAGGACAAAGCGCCAATTCGCTACCACTGCTCCTACGTCTGCTTATTGCGCTTCACGACCGCCGCACAGCATATCAAGAAAGGAGAATCGAGGTTCGCTAGGCGCGCGAAGGCTACCTTGCAACCGAACGGGAAGCGGATATTCAGTGACTTCGCTATTCAACGACAATCGATTTTTCGGTTTTTAAGGACACAACATCGAAAGCTTGTCGGTCCTTCTGTTCGTCATCAAGATGGTTTTGAGAGGAATTCTTTGTAGATGGCCAATGCTTCTTCCAGTGTCCGTGATTTATCCATATCTGCGCGTGTCTCTGCGGCCAATGGTGTCTGCTCCAATACGCGAAAAATATCCGCCGCCCCCTCATGAAACAGCGGTGTGACGCCTGCGTCGGCGAATGTTTTGGCAATCTCCTCCATCTCGCCCACCCACCGTGCGGAGTCTGCGGGAAGAAACGGAATACTTGCACGCATGGATTTTAAGGCCGCTGCTTGGCTGTTCTCAAATTCGCTCAACAGAGCCGTTGTGACACCCAGTTGCTCGGCCGCCAAAAGCACAGCTGTCTGAAGCGTCCATGTTCCTTTGGTCAGCGCCGCGTAAGTCATCTTGATCGCCGATGCCTGACCAATGACGGGACCTAAGCCAATCACCTGAATGCCATGGCCATCCAGCGCCAAAAGCAATTCATGCTGTGGGCCTGATGCGTAAAATCGCGGTGGCGTTCCTTTGCCCGGCGCAAGACCGATGATGCCCGCGTCGATGAAAGTCGCGCCCGCTTTGGTGATGACATCGCCAACCGCGATGACCGTTTCAGGTGCAATGGCGTTGCAATCCACATAGGCGGGCGTTTTGCCTGTCGATGCCATCGCCTTGGCGACTTGTTTGGCTAGCTGCAGCGCCGCTGCAGGTGGCAGAATTGACAGGATTAGATCCGCCTCGCCAACGGCTGCGTTCAAGGTCCCGACATCACGCAATCCGCCCTTGGTCGCCAAAGCACAAGTATGGTCGCTGCGACCATCAAGGCAGGTGATCACATCATGGCCGTGTTCGCGCAGGGCACCACCCACGGCATGGCCCATGTCGCCGGGCATCAGCATTGCGATTGTCTGCGTGTTCATGATCGCCATTCCCGTTTGTTCGGCCCTATAGTGCTGTGAGGAGTGCGATCATGGCAATGGGCAAAGGAGCGCGTGGGCAATGACCGGTAGCAAGACAGGCACAGGGCGCAGCGCCGTCGTGACAGGTGCGTCTTCTGGCATAGGTCGGGCGATAGCACTAACTTTGTTGTCAAAGGGCTGGTCTGTTCTTGGCCTCAGTCGGTCGCGGCCCGACATCGATCATCCAGGCTTTGATGCGATTTCTGTTGATCTTCTGGATGAAGCGGCGCTTGAAGCGGTGCTCGGCGAGATTAGAGAGATCGATGCCCTAATTCATGCGGCAGGTTTTTTAAGGGTTGGCAGGCACGACGCCATGCGCCTTGAGGACGGCAAGACGATGTGGCGGTTGCATGTGAATTGCGCAGCGCAGTTGGTGCAGCATCTTACGTCTCACATGCCAGATGGCGGGCGCATCATCTTGATCGGCAGCCGGGTTGCAACGGGGGCTGCAGGGCGGTCGCTTTATGCGGCATCCAAAGCGGCTCTGACGGGCTTTGCCCGCTCGGTGGCAGCCGAATTGGTGTCGCGACAGATAACTGTGAACGTCATAGCGCCGGGGGCCACCGATACGCCTATGCTCAACGATCCGAACCGCGCAGACGAGCCGCCTAAGCTGCCGCCTTTCGGTCGGTTTGTGACACCCGAGGAGGTGGCGGCACTTGCGGCGTTTCTCCTCTCGGACGGGGCCGCAAGCCTGACCGGGCAGGAGATTGTTGTTTGTGGCGGCGCATCTCTATAAGTTAACTTTAAAGCACAACTTCAATCAGATAAGGGCCGTTCTCGGAAAGCCCCGCACGGAACGCCCGCGCCAGCTCCTCGGTCGTTTCAACCCGTACGGCATCCACGCCAAGACCTTTTGACATCCGGACCCAGCCCAGATCGGGACGTCTGAGCGACAGCATGTCGGCAGCCCTCGGGCCGGGGTTTTTTACCCCCACATTTGTCAATTCACCTGTCAGAATGTGATAACTTTGATTGGCAAAGACCATAATCGTGACATCAAGGTTTTCGCGCGCCATCGTCCAAAGCGACTGTAGCGTATACATCGCGCTGCCATCGCCAGTGAGGGCGACCACTTTGCGATCCGGGCAAGCCATGGCAGCCCCAGTTGCAACCGGCAGACAGAAGCCGATCGATCCACCGCAGTTGTAAAGCCATGTATGGGGAGGCGCACCGGATGTGACCGGAAAAAAGCCACGCCCGGTGGTCACCGACTCGTCGACCACAATCGCGCCTTCTGGCAGGGTGGCACCGATGACTGCGCCGATGGCGTCCGGGTCCAGGGGGCCGACCGGGATTTCAGGGCCAAAGGACTGTGCGATCAGCTTCGGGGTAGTCGTCGCCGCACCGGTTGCATCGAGCAGTGCGTCAACTGCCGCAGGGATGTCTTCTGCCGTGCCAGCCAACTCTATAAACGTCGTGCCGGGCCCTGCGAATTCTCCGGGTTTGCCGGGATAAGCGAAAAATGCCACCGGTTTGCGTGCGCCGATCAGGATGATCGTGTCGAATCCCCTTAGCGCCTCGATCGCCAAATCAACGTTAAACGGAATGCGCGGCGCACTGATCCGTCCTGCGCCCCGATCAACGCGCGCATTGGCCCAGTCGGTCATCAGCGCGCAGTCGGTCGCTTGGGCGATCTGTGCAATCCTATTGAAGGTCTCAGGATCCAGCCCCGCGTTCCCGACAAGGATTATCGCGTTTTCCGACCGTCGCAGCGCTTGTGCCACGCGATCTACCTGCGCGCTGTCAATGCCCGGCAGCTCGGGCATAGGGGCGACGTTCGCCACGTTGCCACCCGTTTCCCAAGCCGTGTCGCCAGGAAGTATCAGCGTGGCAATCTGCCCCGGAGCCGTGCGCGCTGCCACAATTGCCTCTGACCCGTCTTGCCCCACCTCTGCTGAGGACAGGCTCGTTTTCACCCAATGCGACACCGGGCGCGCCAGCCCTTCGATGTCGGCGGTCAGCGGCGCATCCAATGCAAGGTGATAAGTCGCATGTTCACCCACGATATTCACAATGCCGGATCGCGCCTTTTTGGCGTTGTGCAGATTGGCGATCCCATTGGCTAAACCCGGACCCAGATGCAAAAGGGTCGAGGCAGGCTTGCGCGCCATTCGGAAATACCCGTCTGCCGCCCCGGTGGCCCCACCTTCAAACAGGCAGAGCGAACTGCGCATGCCCGGCACCTTGTCGAGTGCCGCCACAAAGTGCATCTCGGACGTGCCGGGATTGGTGAAACAGACCTCGACACCGCCCGCAACCAAGGTTCTGACAAGGCTTTCCGCGCCGTTCATTGCCTGCGTCATTCCGTCTTTTCCAGACGTGCAAGCCGCCGTTCGGCCTGAATACCGGGATCCGGATCAAGGCTCGCCGCCAGAAGGTCGCGCGTATAATCTTCACGCGGTGAACCAAAGATTTGGCGCACCGGACCGGTTTCAACCACCTTGCCTCCCTGCATGACCATGACGCGGTCGGCAAAGTCGCGCACCACCGGAAGATCGTGGGCGATGAAGATATAAGAAAGATCAAATTCATCCTTCAGCCGGTCAAGCAACTGGATGACCTGTGCCTGTATCGAGACATCGAGGGCTGAAACCGCTTCGTCACAAACGATGATCTTTGGCTCCAGCGCCAGGGCGCGCGCGATTGCGATCCGCTGGCGTTGCCCACCCGAGAACTGGTGCGGATAGCGGTGCGCGTGATCAGGTTCCAGCCCGACCTGTTCCAGAAGCTCGCCCACCCGTGTGCGCCATTTGTCCTTGGGCAAAATCTCGGAGTGAATGACCCATGCCTCCGAGATCAACTGATAGACCGACATGCGTGGGTTCAGACTTTGCGTCGGGTCTTGAAACACCATCTGAATGTCACGGCGCATTTTGAAAAGCTCGCTTGGCGAGAGCTGAAAAATGTCACGCCCGCCATAAAATGCCTCTCCGTGGTCTGGTTCCTCCAGCCGCAAAAGCACCTTTGCCGTTGTGGACTTGCCCGACCCGCTTTCGCCCACGATGGCCAGCGTTTCGCCTGGCATCAAATCAAGGTTCACGCTATCGATAGCCTTGAGCGCGCCGTAGGATTTGGTGACGTTGCGCATGGAAAGCAGCGGTTCAACCTCGGCAATCCCGTTCGACATGTCGCCTTTGCCGGGTGCGGCGGCGATCAGCTTTTTGGTGTAGGGGTGTTGCGGGTTTCGATAGACCTCCAGCGCGGTGCCGGTCTCGACAATCTCGCCTGCGTTCATCACCACGACCCGATCAGCGGTTTCGGCCACTACACCCAGATCATGGGTGATGATCAATAGGCCCATGCCGGTTTCTTCCTGCAGCTCTTCGAGCAGGGACAGGATTTGCGCCTGCACAGTGACATCAAGCGCCGTTGTCGGCTCGTCAGCAATCAAGACATCGGGCCGCAGCGCCAGCGCCATGGCGATCATAAGGCGTTGCCGCTGACCGCCGGAAAACTGGTGCGGATACTTGTTGCCTGCGGCTTCAGGATCGGGAATGCCGACCTTGCGCAGCAAATTGGTCGTCTCGGCCCTTGCATCAGCGCGCGACGTGCCGCGGATGACCATGGTTTCTTCAATTTGCCAGCCAACCGAATAGACCGGGTTCAGGTGACCAAGCGGGTCTTGAAAGATCATCGCTATGCGTTTGCCGTTGATGTCGCGGCGCGCGTCTTCGCTGAGTTGCAGCAGGTCTTGCCCGTCAAAGATCACTTGGCCCGACGCAATCTCACCCGGTGGGCAATCGATCAGGTCAAGGATGGCCGATGCGGACACGGATTTGCCCGACCCACTTTCGCCAAGGATCGCCAGAACCTCGCCCCGATCAAGGTGCCAGCTGACGTTCTTGACCGCGTGAACCGGGCCGCGCACCGTGTGAAACGTTACCGACAGATCGCGCACTTCCAGCAGATGGTCAGCCATTTTTGCGCCCCTTCAGTTCAAGACGCCAGCGTTGTTCGGGGTCAAGCACCACGCGCAACCAGTTGGACAGAAGGTTCAGGCTAAGCGTTGTGAGGATAATCACCAGTCCCGGCCAGAACGAAAGCCACCACGCCGTTGTCAGATAGGGGCGCCCTTGCGCCACCATCAGGCCCCAGGTGATCTCGGGCGGCTGAATGCCGATCCCAAGGAATGACAGAGAGCTTTCGGCCAGCATCACGAAGGCAAAATCAAGCGTAGCGATGGTCAGCAGCGTTGGTAGCACCACCGGCAGGATGTGGCGAAAGACGATGCGCCGCGACGAGGCTCCCATGACTTGTGCGGCCTGCACGAACATCCTCTCGCGAATTTCCAGCACTTCGGCGCGGGTCGTACGCAGATAGATCGGAATGCGCGTGATCGCCAGCACGATGATCAGATTGCCGACAGCGGGTTCAAGCATATAAAGCACGATGACAGCCAGCAGAAGCGACGGGAACGACATGATAACGTCTGCCAGTCGTGGGATGATCTGGGCGGCCAGACCGCGCGCGTATCCGGCGATCAGACCAAGGGCCGATCCGAGAACAAGCGATGCCACGACCGCGCCCGCCGCCACCATCATGGTGTTCTGAGCCGCGACAATGATCCGGGCCAGAAGGGGGCGGCCCAGTTGATCGCCGCCAAGCGCGAACATCCATCCGCGTGACAGATCAAAAGGGGGCGAGTTGCGGCCACGCAGGTTGGGTTTGGATGTGATTTCTTCAAGGAAATACGGGCCGAACAGCGCGCACAAAAAGATAATGATCAGGAAAACCGCAGCCGCCGAGGCCCATTTGTCTGCCCAAAGCATCCACAAGACCTGACGTACGCCGGTTTGCGCGTCGTCGCTGTCTTTAAAGGTATCCGTTTGCGCCATGTCCTAGTACCTGATGCGCGGATCGAGGATCGCATAGGCGATGTCGATCAGGATGTTCATGACGAAAATAGCGAAAGCGGTAACGATGATCGCGGCAAGAACAACGGCGAAATCACGCTGCAGGATGGAATCGATCATCAGCTTTCCAACACCCGGAAAGCCAAACACCGTTTCAACAATCACTGCACCGTTCAGCATGCCCGCGGCCTGATCGCCGATCACGGTGATGACCGGCAAAAGCGCGTTCCGCAGCCCATGCACGAAGATAATCGGCTTGTTGCGCACACCCTTGGCGCGGGCGGTTTTTATGTAAGCGGCGTTCAGGGTGGAAATCATTGACCCGCGCACGACTTGCACGATCAGTCCAAAGGGGCGGATGAACAGGACCGAAATTGGTAAAATCCAGTGCCATATCGTACCGGTTCCCGACGTGGGCACCCATCCAAGGTTCACCGAAAAGATGACAATTGCCACAATCGCAATCCAGAAGTCGGGCGCGCTTGCGCCGATCAGTGAAAAGAACGTGGCGACGCGGTCGAATACGCCGCCGACGCGGAAGGCCGCCAGAGAACCAACAATGATGGAAAGGACCGTCACCAGAAACATGGTGATCAGCGCCAGCCACAGCGTCCATTCAAATCCGCGCAGCACGGCATCAATCGCAGGCTCTCCCCGGCGGATCGACATGCCAAAATCCAACCTCACCAGGTCCGAGACATAGCGGCCAAATTGCACAATCAGCGGGTCGTTTAGCCCGTGCACCTCGCGAAATTGCTCGCGCGTTTCCAGCGTGGCATTCAAAGGCAAGTAAAGATCCGTGGGATCGCCCGTCAGGCGACTGAGGAAAAGGACCAGAATCACCAGCCCGATAAGGGAGAAGGCGCTGGCGACGGCTCGTTTACCTAGAAAGCTTTTCATGCGTGTTGATCGTGTTCCGAGGGCGAACCTTTCGCCCGCCCTCGGAATCTACCTTACTTAAAGCCAATCTGCGAGAGTTGCAGTTCGCTGTTGGTTCGGATCGTTGGCTGGAAGTCGAGCCGCTCGTTCACGCGGCTGAAGCCAACCATGTGGAACAGCAGCACATCAATCACCTGATCGGTGTGGATGTACTTGAAGACTTCGCTCCACTTTGCGGCGCGCTCATCACCGGTGGCCAGCGAGGCATCGGCAATCATCTCGTCCAGCTTCGGATCCTTCACGCCCGACTGCAGACCTTCAGAGGCGTACTTGAAGTACATCGAAAACACAGGATCGCCGTTGGCATTGTCGTGCTGCGCCTTCACCATTTGCGGACCACGATCTTCGGCGAAAGGTTGCGAGTAATACTCCAGCCACTCCGCCACTTCGACCATCGTCAGCTTTACATTAAAGCCCACATCGCTCCACATCGCTGTCAGCGCTTCCATCGTTTCCAGCACGTTGGCAAAGTTGTTGATCCGTCCAACCACCAGAATTTCGGCATCAACCGGAACACCGTCAGCGGCAGCTTCGGCAAGCAGCGCCTTGGCTTTTTCAGGATCATAGGGGAACGGCTCAAGGTCCGTGTTGTACCCGATTGTTGACGGTGGCGTCATGCCAGTGGCCAGAAGCGTGCCGTTGGCAAGGATCGAGCCGACGAAGGCTTCACGATCCACCGCATAGTTCAACGCCTGACGTACCCGGATGTCATCCAGCGGCGCTGTTTCATTGTCGAGGCGGATATAAACCGTCTCGGAGTTTGGATAGGAATAGTCCATCGCAGGGTCAACCGCGTCTTGCAGAGCGATGTTTGGTGCTATGTCGGCCTCTCCGGTTGCAACCATGGCAGCCCGCACAGCACTGTCCGAGCGGAACACGTACGTGGCATCTGTCACAGTCGGTGCGTCGCCCCAATAGTTCGGGTTCGCTGACAGTTTGATGAACTGGCCGCGCGCGTACTCGTCAAATGTGTAAGGACCGGTGCCGATTGGTACAGCCATCCGCTCGTTCAACGGTACTTCTGACGGCGTGATCGTCACGGTTGACATCAAAAGCGGCAAGATCGGCGAGGCCGGTTCTGCGGTAATGTCGATGGTCACATCGTCGATGACTTCCGAGCTCAGCTCAGTACCACCGAAAAACTTCGCACCAATCTCGCAAAGAATGGTCTCGTCCTTGATCCGCTTCAAAGTGTGGGCAACATCACCGGCATCAAGCGCCGTTCCGTCTGAAAACATCACTCCGGGGTGAAGATTAAAGCGCCATTTGCCGTCGCCCATGTCTTCCCAGCTATCGGCCAAGCGCGATTGCAAGCCTTCGCCCGGCACAAGCTCGGTCATGGTTTCGGATACATTCTGAAGCACGACACGGCCCACGTTTGACCGCGACGCCTCGCATGGATCGACGATATCCAGTTCCTCGGACAAAACGACCGTAACGCTGGTGTCTTGTGCGAATGCTGGAACGGCGCACGCCATCGCAAGCGCGGTTCCCTGCAGTAAGTTTCTGAGTTTCATAGTTCCTCCTCCTTGTTTGACAGTCTTGGATTTTAGGTTTCTCGCCTCTTCCTGGGCGACTAAAGTTTTGGATTTCGTGACGTCCATCATGGTTGAACAACAGGTCGCGCCCGTGAACTTGCAGCGATTAAAAGCACCGCGATGAAAATCAGGCTGGCTCCGATCCAGGTGGCCCGATCCGCCACTTCGCCAAAAAAGAAATAGGCCGCAGCCGCGACGAACGGAAGGCGCACGAAATCGATCGGTGCGACCAGCGACGCATCTGCATATTGGAAGGCCTTGGTGGCCATGAACTGATTGAAGGCGCCCAAAACCCCTTGCAGCCCCAAAAGCATCCATTCGGTCGCCGTTGGCGTGACCCAGAAATAAAGGGCCGGGATAAGCGCGATTGGCACCGTCAGGATTAGGTTCCAGGCCACCAGGGTATCTGCGTTCTCGGTCTTGCCCATGTGCTTGAGCATCAGTTGGATGGTACCCACCAACAGCGCTGAGATCAGGGCATAGATCAGTGCCACGTTCATCTCAGTTCCGGTGGGGCGCAGCAAGACGAGGATGCCGAAAAAACCCAGCAAGGCCCCGGCAACGCGAGTGCCTCGTGGGGCTTCGCGAAAGAATATCCATGCGCCAACCGTCACGAACAGGGGCGCCGCAAATCCAATCGCGGTCACCGTCGCCAAGGGCGCGCTGGCAAGAGCTGCAAACAACGCAACGAGCGAGCCAAGCTTGAGCGTTGCGCGCAAAGCGTGCAGCCAATGACGGTTTGTCTTCATGATCCCCGGGCGGCTCAGCATCCACGGCAACATCGCAAGCGCGCCGAAAAGCCCGCGGGTAAATGCGATCATGACGGGGTGTACGTTGCCCGAAAGCAACCGTACCAGAACGGCGTCAAATGCGCCCATGCCTGCAACCAACAGCATCAAGAAGACCCCGATCAAGGAGCGTTGGTCCAACATTCAATCCCCACCAACCTTGGTCGACGTTTCGATTTTAACCTGAGTACCAGAACAACAGGCAGCTTGTAATTTGTAAACTAAAAAATTTTCGCCCTACCGAAAGACGATTATGGTTTCAGCAATAGCCTTTATTTTAGGGACAAATGCCTTTGTGTCTTTCATGGACTGTTAGCCAGTGAACTTGACAACTTGCCAGGCGGTCCTGACAACGTTGACCAATAGATGTATGAGTGTACCACAATGCCGCATAATTCTCTGCCACAGACACCTTCTGAGGTCGCCAGCAAAATGGACGGCACACTAAGGGCGCTCGAGGATGGCGGCAGTATCGCTTTTCTTCCATCGCCAAGGGTGCAGAACCATGCCGCGTTTTTAGATCGCGCAGCAGACGGCACTTTGCGATGTGCATGGTTTGCAGGCGGGCTCGAGGGCAAACCGGACATCTGTATTCATCTCAGCACGCTTGATGAGGCGACAGGCAAATGGAGCGCCGCCCAACAGATCACCGATGACCCGGTCAGATCGGAACAGAACCCTGTGCTTTTTGACGCACCTGATGGCAGGCACTTGTTGATCCACACTGCACAACCCGGCGGCGAACAGGATCGGTGCGTGGTCAGGTTGCGGGAAATCGACCAAGACCCCGTCGACCTGCCGCTGCCGCTTGGAACGTTTGTGCGCGCACGCCCGTTCGTGCGGGATGATGGCGCATGGCTGCTTCCGCTTTTCCATTGCGTTCACGCACCGGGCGCCCGCTGGACTGGGCGCAATGACTTTGCATCGGTGGCGATCACAAAGGACAATGGCAAAACGTGGCGACAGGTCGAGGTGCCCGGATCGACTGGATGCGTTCACATGACGATAGTCCGGCTCAGCGGCACGCACCTGACGGCGTTCTTTCGCCGTCGCCAGTCTGATTTCGTCCACCGCAGCGAAAGCCTTGATGCAGGCGAGACGTGGTCAGTCCCTGCACCCACGGATCTGCCGAACAACAACTCATCAATTTCAGCCTTAAGGATGAACGACGGGCGGATAGCGATTGCCTGCAATCCGGTCAACGCGGAAATGGACCCGTCGCGGCGCCAATCGCTCTATGACGAACTGGGAGATGATATGAGGCCGGAGGCGTCAGGCGGGTGCACGCCGATCTGGGGCGTGGCTCGTGGCCCGCTGATCCTTGCGATTTCGGACGACGATGGAATGACGTTTCCGCAGCGACTGACTATTGCCGATGGCCCGGGTACTTGCCTGACCAACGATTCCGAGGATGGCAAGAACCAGGAATTGTCCTATCCGGCGCTGTCTCAGGCAAAGAATGGCGATATGGATATATGCTTCAGCTATCATCGCCGGGCCATTGCGCATATGCGCGTGCCCGCAAACAGAATTACAGTGGAGAAATAGACATGGCACAGGCGATCAAAGGGGTGTTTTCAGCGATCACAACACCGGTCGGTGCGGATGGGTCGGTGCGGCTTGACCTCTTTGAAGACCATTGCCGTGCGTTGCTAGATGAAGGCTGTCACGGAATTGCACTTTGGGGAACCACGGGGGAGGCCAACAGTTTCTCCATATCCGAACGGCAGGCCCTTTTGGAGGCCATGCTTGGGTTTGGTGTGCGTGGAGACCAAATCCTGCCCGGGACCTCGTGCTGCAATGTGCCTGAGGCCATCGCTCTGACCCGCCATGCAGTCAAGCTTGGGGTGTTGGGCTGCGTGATGTTGCCGCCATTCTATTACAAAGGCGTCAGCGATGAAGGTTTGTTTCGGTTTTACGCCTCGGTCATCGAAGGGGTGTCTGACAGCAGGCTTAAGATCATTCTCTACCACATCCCGCAGGTCTCGCAGATACCGCTGAGCCATGACCTGATCGAACGTCTTATCACCGCCTTCCCTAACACGGTGGTGGGCATCAAAGACAGCGCAGGCGATCTGGAAAACATGCTTGCGATGGTCAAGCGCTTTCCCGGCTTCTCTGTGCTTGTAGGAGCCGATCCGTTGATGCTGCCGGTCCTGCAGGCGGGCGGTGCCGGGTGCATCACGGCCACCAGCAATTTGCGCTCCGACGCCTTGCGCGTGGTGTGGGACAACTGGCGGGATCCGGGCAAAGCGGATGAGGTCGCCGCGGCGCAGGATCAGATCAATGCCTGGCGCGGGCTGGTCAGCTCTTACGTGCAAATGGCAACGGTTAAAACACTGGTGGCGAAGAAGCGCGGGCATGATGATTGGATGAATATGCGTCCGCCTTGGGTGCCGCTCAGCGAAGAAGATCGCAATCAAGTCTGGGCCGAAATGGCCCGGCTCAGCGTTTGAGGGGGTCACGATAAGCATGGATCGTTCAATCGTTATCCATCAACCCGCGCGGTTGGAAATCGGTGCGGGCACAGCGTCAAAAGTCGGCGAATGGGCGACGGGTGCGGCGCGTGTTCTTGTTTTGGCGTCGAAGTCTGTCGAGACTCAGGTCGGCAGTCTTGGCTTGCCCGGAGACGTCCGCGTTCATAACGGTGTTCCGCCAGAACCCGATGACCTCGCGCTTGCGGCGGCGCTTGAGGTGGCCGCCGATTTTGGACCGGACGTTATCGTTGGGCTTGGCGGTGGTTCGGTCATGGATATCGCCAAGCTTGTTTCGGTTCTTTGGGATGGTGCACAAAGGCTTGAGGATATCATCGGACCCGGCAAGGTGCATCGTCGATTGTCACGTCTGGCTCTGGTGCCAACAACAGCGGGCACCGGGTCCGAGGCTGGCATTCGCGCGCTTGTCACCAACTCGGAAACGCACGCCAAAATGGCCGTTGAAAGCGAACACATGGCAGCCGATCTTGCTGTCCTTGACCCTGTCCTGACCTATTCGGTCCCGCCCGCAGTGACTGCGGCAACTGGCGTTGACGCGATGGCTCATTGCGTTGAGGCGTTCACCAACATCCGCGCCCACGACATGATCGACGGCTATGCCCGCCTCGGCGTCAGTCTTGTGGGACGCTATCTGAAACGCGCTGTCGCAAATGGCACTGACACGCAAGCGCGCGCGGGCATGATGCTGGCAAGTTTCTATGGTGGTGTGTGTCTGGGCCCGGTGAATACCGCGGCCGGTCATGCGCTTGCCTATCCGCTGGGCACGAGGCTGAACCTGCCACACGGGCTGGCCAATGCGATCATCTTTCCGCATGTGCTGGCGTTCAACCAATCTGTCAGACCGGAAAAAACCGCCGAGGTTATGGCAGCACTTGGCCTCTCTCATAATGGAGGAGTGCTCACAACCGCCCACGCCTATTGCGCTGGCCTTGGTGTGGAAATGCGCCTTTCAGCGCATGGTGCAAAAGCCGAGGATTTAGA
>JABDJX010000002.1 GCA_013003245.1 Silicimonas sp.
CTTCAAGATCGATCACCTGCACACCGTACTGTGGCAAGCGCGCCAAAACCTCGGTCTTGGCGGTCCCGGTGTTGCCGTCCAAAAGCACAGGCCGCGCTGGATAGGCCGCCTGATAAAGCCGATCAACAACCAACCGTCGATAGCTTTGATAGCCACCCTCCAGGGTTTCCACACGCCAGCCGATCTGCGCAAGGATCGAGGCAAAAGAGCCCGACCGCTGTCCGCCGCGCCAGCAATAGACCAGTGGTTGCCAGCCTCCGTCAAACCCCATCAGATGCTCTTCGATATGCGCCGCGGCATTGCGCGCCACAAGCGCCGCGCCGATCTTGCGCGCCAGAAACGGGCTTTTCTGCACATAAATGGTGCCAACCCGCGCGCGTTCCTCATCGGACAGAACCGGCAGATTAATCGCTGCGGGGATATGGTCTTCGGCAAACTCGGCAGGCGCGCGCACATCGATAATCGTATCAAAGTGCAAATCGCCCAGATCGCCCAAGGATTTTAACGCATAAACCATCCCGCGTGGATATCGCTTTGGCAGTGCCGTGAAAAGCGCTCAAAATATCCCGGCAAATATGCCATGCTGACGTAGGGTCTTTCCTGCCGACGCTTGATTTCAGCCTGACCCAGGGTCAAATGTGAGCAATGTTCAAAGCCCCATCCGTTCTGCTGTTTCTGCTTGTCACAACGTTTGCGCCCACCGCGCGCGCTGACTGCGTGATTGTTCTGCACGGTCTGCTGCGCGGGCCCGCCTCAATGACCGTGATCGAGCAGACCTTGCGGGCGCAGGGCTACACCACAATTGCTCCCGGTTACCCGTCCACCGAACGCCCGTTTGAGGAGCTTGTCGGCATCGCCCTTGACGATGCTGCAGACGCATGCGGCTCGGCAAAAACACACTTTGTCACTCATTCGCTGGGTGGCATCCTTGTGCGGGCGTGGCTGTCGGAAAATCGCCCCCAGGTGATGGGCCGGGTGGTCATGCTTGGCCCGCCAAACAAAGGATCAGAACTGGTGGACGAGTTCGGCGATCTTGGGGCGTTTGAATGGATCAACGGCCCCACCGGCATGGCGCTTGGCACCGGCCCCAACAGCGCACCGAACAGCGTGGGCCTGCCGGCAGTCGAGGTGGGCGTGATCGCTGGGGATCGATCGCTGAACCCGGTCTATTCGATGATCATCGAGGGCGCGGACGATGGCAAGGTCTCGGTCGAATCCACACGTCTGCCCGGTCTGAGCGATCACATCACACTGCACGTCACCCACACCTTCATGATGAACGACCCCATGGTGATCCGGCAAACGCTCGAATTCCTGCAAAATGGCGCGTTTGACCACACCCTGACCTTGCGCGATCTGATCACCGACGTTCTCGACTGAGCGAAATGCAAACAATTTAAGTCAAATTGTCTTCTTCTTGGTTTAAATATTCTGGGGGAATTGGCCGCAAGGCCAAGGGGGCAAAGCCCCGTCTGTCTCATTTTATCTCGCGCCCATGCCTCGTGCGGCACCTGAAAATGAGGCGTTTTGATACATCCCTGCTGCCTGCGACTTGACCTTGCGCCGCCGCTGGCCTTTGGCATGATAAAGGTTCAAGGAGGTTCGACGATGGTTCGCATAGGAATTTTGGGGGCTGGGCGTATCGGGCAGGTGCATGCCCGCGCCGTAAGTGAGACACGTGGCGCCAGACTTGTCGCGGTCTCAGACCCTTACGCAGATGCCGCCCAGGCGATTGCCGAGGCCTACGGCTGTGACGTGCGCAGCGTTGACGAAATTGCAGCGGCCTCCGACATCGACGCGGTTCTGATCTGCACGCCCACCGATCTGCACGCCGACCAGATCGAACAGTTCGCCCGCGCAGGCAAGCCCGTGTTCTGCGAAAAGCCAATTGATTTGAACGTCGAGCGCGTCAAAGCCTGCCTGTCGGTTGTTGAAGAGGTCGGTGGCACGCTGATGCTGGGCTTCAACCGCCGCTATGATGCCGATTTCAACGCCCTTAAAAGTGCGATTGTTGCCGGGCGCATCGGCGATGTGGAAATGGTAACCATCACCTCGCGCGACCCCGGCCCGCCGCCTTTGGATTACATTGGACGCTCTGGCGGCATCTTTCGCGACATGACGATCCACGACTTTGACGTCGCCCGATGGATGCTTGGCGAAGAGGTCGACACGGTCGTCGCCCAGGCCTCGGTTCTGGTCGACCCGGAGATTGGCAAGGCGGGCGATTTTGACAGCGTCAATATTATCCTGCGCACGGCCAGCGGCAAGCAGGCGGTGATCACCAATTCGCGTCGCGCGACGTATGGATACGACCAGCGCATCGAGGTGCATGGCTCCAAAGGCAAGGT